>CAZYPC010000142.1:0-9667 GCA_964649165.1 uncultured Chryseobacterium sp. | reverse complement strand
CTTCTGCCTGTGGGATTGGGCGGAGGTGCTGGATGGGTGGAAAGTGACCCAGTAGTCGATCAGCTAATTGGTCAATTAGCTAATTGACCAATTAGCTAATTGACCAATTAGCTAATTCCCAAGCACACCTTCCTTCACCGCCATGTTCACGATCTCTTCTCCGATCGCGAGGCAGGCTGTGGCCGCCGGTGAAGGCGCGTTGAGCACGTGTATGTGACGACCACGCCGTTCGATACGGAAGTCGTCCACCATCTCGCCATCCGTGCCGAGCAGCATGGCGCGCACCCCTGCCCTCCCCGGCTCGATGTCGTTCATCGTGAGCGAAGGGATCAACCGTCGCAGCGTCTTCAGAAAGAGCTTCTTGCTGAACGCACGCCGATATTCGTCCAGGCCATAGCGCCAGTTCTTGAAGAAGAGCTTCCAAGTACCGCCGTAGGTGAGCGCGTCCCAGGTGTCAGCGAAACTGAAATCGGTCTTGCCATAGCCCTCGCGCTTGAAGGTGAACACCGCGTTCGGGCCGCATTCGATGCTGCCGTCCGTCATCCGCGTGAAATGCACACCGAGGAAGGGGAAACGGGGATCGGGCACGGGATAGATCAGGTGCTTCACCTTGTGCTTCGCCTGTGGCGTGAGTTCGTAGTAGTCCCCCCGGAAACCTACGATGCGCTCGCGCACGGTGGCACCGTCGTTCCTGGCCATGCGGTCGCTCTGAAGTCCTGCACAGAAGATCACCGCGCGGGTCCTGTAGGAGCCCTTCGACGTCAGCACTTCGCTCGCACCGTCCTTCTCGGCCGATGACCGCACCTCTTCACCGGTATGGACCTCGCTGGCCGGGTTGATCGCGCGCGCCAGCTCGGCCATCTTGTTCGTCGCACCGCGGAAATCGATGATGCCGGTGCAACCGATGCGTATGCCGGCGATGCCCGTGCAGAACGGCTCGATCTCCCGGATGCGCTCCGGGCCGATGCGTTCCATGTCCTCGATGCCGTTGGCTACGCCGCGCTCCCAGATCTTGTCCAAGCGGGGCAGCTCTTCCTGCTCCATGGCCACGATGAGCTTGCCGCAGACATCATGCGCGATACCGTGCTGCTTCGCGAAGGCGACGAGTTCGCGGCGGCCGTGTACGCAGTTCCTGGCTTTGTAGCTGCCGGGCTTGTAGTAGATGCCGCTGTGGATGACACCGCTGTTATGCCCGGTCTGGTGGTCGCTCAGTATGGATTCCTTCTCGATCAGCAGCAGTCGTTTCTGCGGAAAGCGCGACTGGAGCTTGTAGAAGGTGGCGGCGCCGACGATACCGCCGCCGACGATGATCACGTCCCAAGTGTTGTCTTCGGCCATGCTTAGGTCGCCGTATCCGCCGAAGCGCGGAGACGGAGACCGGCAGCGAAGATCGCGTTCAGGAATTTGACGGGAGCGACACCTCGTTCCTGGGGACACGCCACAGGAGCAGGAGCCCCAGTACGAAGAAGCTCCCGATGGCGATGATGGTGGAGCGCAGGTCGTCGGTGAGCGCATAGACGATGCCGTAGGCTGTTGTACCCAGCACGGTGCCCACGTAATAGCTCACGTCGTAGAAGCTGAAGAAACTCGCGGTGTCCGTGGTCTCAGGCAGGAACTTCGAATAGGTGCTGCGCGTAAGGGCCTGGGACCCGCCCATGATCAGGCCGACCAGCCCGGCGAGGAGGTAGAATTCGTTCGCCCATACCACGCGGAAAGCCCATAGGCAGGCCAGGATCCAGACCATGGCGCCGATCATCAGGGCGCGCACGTTTCCGAAGCGCTTGCTGAGACGTACGAAGAGCAGTGCTCCGGGAATGGCGACAAGCTGGATGATGAGGATCGACGTGATCAGGCTCGCATCGCCGATGGGAACAACGTGACCCGTGGCATCCAGCTCCTTCACCTCCTGCTTGGCGAAGTTGGCCGCCAGGTACATAACGGTCTGGATGCCCATGTTCAGGACGAAAAAGGCGATGAGGTAGCTCTTCAGCCTGACGGTTGTTCCGAGCGCACGCCAGGTAGCCCTCAATTCGCGGTAGCCGTTGGCGACCACACCGGCGGATGTATCCACATGCGATGGCGTCGCATCGGGCAGACGGCGGAAGGCGATCTGCGCCCAACCCGCCCACCATAGGCCAACGCTCAAGAAAGAAAGGCGCGCGGGCACGGCACCCCATTCGCGACCGAAGAGCGTGATGGTCTCCGGCAGGAAGAACGCCTTGGGCATCATCACCATGGCCAGGTTGAGGATGAGCAGGATCACACTCCCGATGTAGCCCATGGTGTAGCCGCGCGCGCTGATCCGATCGTGGTCGGCCTCCTCGGCGATCTCCGGCAGGAAGGCATCATAGAACGTGAGGCTGCCGCTGAAACCGATGCATGCGAGCGCTACGAGGGTGAGCCCGATCCAGAGGTGCTCCATGCTGAAGAAGAACAGGCCGACGCAAGCGCTAGCCCCCAGGTAGCAGAACAGTTTCAGGAAGGCCTTCTTGTTGCCACGGCTGTCGGCGATACCCGAGAGAATGGGCGCCAGCAAGGCCACGATGAGGAATCCAGCGGACAGTGCCCACGGGTAAAGTGAAGCTGCTGGCGCGCCGTACTCCTGAACAACACGCTCCTCACCGAAAGCGGAAGTGATACCCACATAGAACGCGGGAAAAACAGCACTGGTGATGGTCAGCGAATACGCCGAGTTGGCCCAGTCATACATCGTCCAGGCTCGGATGACCTTCTTATCGCCCTTGATCACGCTGGAAATGTAGACCGGGGAAAGCGAAGGCCCGGAGGACTTCCGGGTCTTCGACGGTATCCGTGGCCCGGTTCACTGTTCCAGCTCGACCTCCACGCGGCGGTTCTTGGCCAGCGCCACTTCGTCATCGCCGGCATCCGCAGGGCTCTCGTGCTTCTGGCCGCCGACCGTGATGCGGTCGGCTGAGATACCGGCCTCCACCAGCGCTGACTTCACCATATCCGCCCGCTCCTTGTCAAGGTCGGTGAGGTCCGGACGCATGCGGATGCGGTCGGCCTCGATGGCGTCGGTATGACCGACCAGGCGGATGCGCAGCAGCGAGTCCGCTTTGAGGTTCTGCACCAGACCGTTCAACTCGTCGTCCATGGAACCATCGATCTGCTTGTTGAACCGCTTGAAATAGATCACTTCCTGATCGATCTTCTGCGCGGGTTTCAGGCCCGGGTTCGGGGTGCCTTTGCGGCTGAAGATGAACTCGCTCGCGGCCTTGTCCAGCTGTTCGCACTTGCAGTCGCTCATCAACTTGATGGGGAACACGCTCACATCGTCGATGTAGTAGTAGGCATTGTTCGCCTGCATCCGGGTCTCACCACGTGGCCGCTTCACCTTGGTGGTGTTCGTCTTCTCGTTCGCGGAGAAGTTGCCGATCAACAGGTACTGCTCGTCGCCCTTGGCCTCGTATACGCCGCACACGCCCTGCCAGCTGAAGAGGTCATCGTAGATCTTCGTCTTCAGCGTGGGCACCTGCGCGCTGTAGGTGAGATTACCCTCATCATCCTTCTTGATGAGCATCTTGCTGAGGTAAGCGCCGTGCTGGTCGGCGGCATATTTGCTCAGGTCGCTCAGGGTGGTGTAGTAACGGACGCAGTATTTCTGGTCCTTCTTCAGCGTCTTCTTGAGCTTCGCCTGCATGTAGGTGCGGGGCTCCTTGTTCTGATAGCTCCACCAGAGCAGGCCGGCGTAGTTCTGGCCGTTCAGTGCGCTCTGGTCACCGCGGTCGTTGCGGGGCACACTGATGGGCGACCCGGTCACGGTTTCCGTGAAGAGGTCGGCCTTTTTCGCCGTGGGGCTCTTCCAGCCGTGCGCCTCTTCGAAATAACCGAGGCGCTTGACCTTGCCGTCCAGCACCTCGAACCCGCCATTGTCAATGAGGTTCAGGCTGTCGGGTACCTCTTGGGCGGTGGCGGCCAAGGCAGAGGCCAGGGTGAGCAGGAAGGACGCGTAACGGACGTTCATGAGGCGGAGTGTTGATGTTCCTTGACGGTGTCGATGAATCGGCGGACGTGGTCCACCGGGGTATCGGGGTAAACGCCGTGGCCCAAATTAGCGATGTGCCTGTTGGGGCCGAAAGCGTCGAGCATTCGGGATGTTTCGCGCTCGATCACAGCACCATCAGCGTAGAGCACGCACGGATCGAGATTGCCCTGCAAGGTCCTGTCCGGACCGACGATCGACCGCGCCCAAGACGGCTCTTGGGACCAGTCCAAGCCGATCGTCGCGCACGGGAGCTGCGCCAGGTCCTCCAGCGCGAACCAGGCATCCTTGGCGAAGACGGTGACCGGCACTTCGGTGATGCTTTCGCAGATCCGCTTCAAGTAAGGGATGGCGAAGGCCCGATAGGTCGCTTTGTCCATGACCCCGGCCCAGGAATCGAATACCTGGATCAGGTCGGCACCGGCTTCCACCTGGAGGTGGAGATAATCGATGGTGGTGGAAGTGATGCGGTCCAAGAGCGCGTGGGCGAAGGCCGGGTCTGCGAAAAGCGAACGCCGTGCCATGCTGAAGGTCTTGCTGCCCTTGCCCTCGGTCATGTAGCAGAAGATCGTCCAAGGCGCACCGGCGAAACCGATCAGAGGAACGCGGTCGGCAAGACCGTGTTTGGTCAGCCGGATGGCCTCTGCCACGTAGTGCAGATCATCCCGTACATCAGGATGACGGAGTCTTGCCAATTCAGGAAGTGAGCGGACCGTTTCCGGGAAGCGCGGGCCTTTGCCCTCGTCCATCACATAGGTGAGGCCCATGGCATCGGGCACCACAAGGATGTCGCTGAAGATGATGGCTGCGTCCACATCCAGGATGTCGACCGGCTGGATCGTGACCTCAGCGGCCATCTGCGGCGTTTGGACCAGGGTGCGGAAATCCCCGGCTTTTTCGCGAACGGCGCGGTACTCCTTCAGGATGCGCCCCGCCTGCCGCATGAGCCAGACCGGCGTACGGCCGGTGTGCTCCCCCCGGGCGGCCTTCAAGAGCAGGTCATTCTTCAAGGCGGTGCGGGCTTGGAGGGTCTGAGGCATCACGAGCGGAAGGGCGGCGAACTTACCCAACACCGGCGGGCCGAAAAGAGGAAAGGCGGCCTGAGCCGCCTTTCCATGGTCCGTGGAACGACCTCAGAACATGTACGCGATGCGCACGCCGAGGTAGGAATTCGTCACCGTCTCCTCTTCAGTGGTCACGCTCGTACCGGTTACAACAACGGTCTCCTGCTTGTCGAAGAGCATCTGATAGCGGAGGCCGATATCGATGTTCTCCGTAACCATGAAGCCCAGCAACGGCGCTACCCCGAAGTCCGTGGAACCATCGGACCCTTCCGAGGAGAGCAGATGCACACCAGCCAACAAGCCTGCGTAGGCACCGGCCTGGTTCTCGCTGAAGTAGTACTTCGCGCCAACCTGGATCGGAATGGCACCGATGCTGGGGCCTTCGACCGTTACGATGCCGAGATCATAGTCCTTGCCGGAGAAAGAAATGTAGCCGGCTTGGAGCATCACGCCAAGATTATCTCCGACCGGGATCTCGTAACCGACGCTACCGCCGATACCGAAACCAACGAAATCACCGAAATCACCCATGGGCAGGGCGGCTTCCAAGCCAACGCTGGCGCGGTTTTCTTGGGCCATCAGGCCGCCACAGAGAGCAATGGCTGCCGCACTGAGAAAAAGCTTCTTCATGTTTTTTGTTTTGGAAGGTGGACAGGCCCAAAACTATGCCATTGGAGCGAATACCAAGCTCTGGGGCATCAAGAACCTCCGGATCGCCGCTCTGGACGTGCGAACCGGCCGCTTTGACGGGGGCGCAAAGGCTCTACCTTCCGAAAGTCCAACCCATGGAGAACTCCACGAGGTTGGTCCATACGCGATGCCGGCTGCTGCCTTCGGAAGCATCGAACGTGGTCACTATACTGCGATAGAAGCGGAGGTCCATGTCCAAACCCGCATCCAAGGTGTAACCTACTCCGGCCAGCGCGGCGATGTCGGCCTTGCGGAAGTCCTTGGTGGCCGAACTTCCCTTTTTCTCGCTGGTCTCGAAGGAGTCCTGGTTCACACTCTGGTTGCCATTCACCGTGCCCTTGATGGTCGTAGAGACATCCGTGTTCTGCTTGCCACCCATGAGGAAGGCGAATGATGGCCCGACCATTACCCGGAAGTTGTCGCTGGGTTTGATCATGATCGGCGCGTTGACCTGGAAGTAGTTCAAACGCTGGTCGGTCTCCTGCTTCGTGTCCACGGTACCTACGAACGGCTGGCCGTTCAGTGTAACGTTATCGCCAGCGCTGTAGGAATCGTTCTGGGTCTGCTCGGTCTTGAAACGGCGGAATGAGAAGCCCAACTCAGGGCGGATACCGACCATGTCCGAGAACGGAGCTTCCATATAGGCGCCGAACATCATACCCAGCCCCTTCGGATTCGTGGGCGGATTCTTCGGATCGGGCTGGATCTTCTGGGATCCGATCGCGTAGTTGGCCCCGACCTTGGCGCCGAAGACGAGCGATGAGGACGATCCGCCCCCTCTCGCCGCCCCCCCCGGCGGGCTAGTAAAATCCGACGTTTGGCCAACGGCGTGGGTCGATGAGGCCAGACCGGTGACAAGAAGGAAGACCGGCGCGAAGCGGTTCATGGGAGGCATGTTTTGGCAAACCTAACGAGCCCATCGGAGATTCGCACCTCCCGAAAACTGGGGATACGCCAGAAGTGCAACAGCCTGCGGCAACCAAGCGTTGTTCCATCTGTCTACCTTTCGGATGATGAGGACCGGACTTCTGCTCGTCAGCCTGGGCCTTCTCCAAGGCGTTCAGGCCCAAGTGGCCATCGGCGCGTTCGCTGGGGGCGCAGAGGACCGCATCTGGCAAACGGAGCTGGCCCACGCCGGGCTCCTGTTCGAGTTCAGGAGCAAACTGGTGCCCAGTGCGGCGGTCCGGGCCAGCGCTTGGTATTGCCCGGAGCGTGGTGACTACTCCGAGAGCTTCATGACGGTCCATGAGCCGGTGGAATACACCTGGCTCGCGCAGACCTACCGGGAGCGGGTGCGGTTGGTGGGCATCGCGTTGGACCTGAAATTCCCGTTCGAGAACAATGCCTGTGTGGGAGGCTACTACAAGGGCACCTACCTGCTCGCTGGGCTGGGCTACGCCCAGCGCTGGCAGAGCGTGGATCTGTGGCGTCAGGACCGCGATGGCACGGTCGGTTCGGACCAGCTGGAGAAGCAGATAAGCGAGCCGACGTTGCGTGCGGGCTTCGGGGGGGAATGGAATTTCAAATGGGGTGGTCCTTTCATCGAAGGCCTCATCACCGCATCCGCACCAGGGCTGGGGCCCCCGGCGTTCCGTTTCCCAGGGACCGCCATGCTCACCTTGGGCTACCGCTTCAGCTTCGTGAAGCCGGAGCCGGAAGAAGAGTAGCGGCGCTTCCATCCGACAATGATCCATGCGGTGTACCGTTCACCGCGTATGCATCGTGCCTTCGTCTCTTGCGGAACCGTGCTATCGTTCGCTTGGACCTCCGGGCAGATGACCTTGGGCGCTGGAGCGGGCTGGAGCCGGTCACGCACAATAGACCAGGGAGGTCCCTTGGTCGGTCTCCTGGCCGAGTTGCCCATGGCATCAGGAACAGCACGCGTTTCGTTGGACATGCAGCTCCCGGGCACGCATTATTCAGCATTCCTCGATGATGGTAGCGGACGGCTGCTGTCCAGTGGCGGTTGGAGCGACGGGCACACCCGGTTGGTGCGCGGTACAAAGGCCATGTCCATGGTGAGCCTCGGTGCGGATCGGCTCTTTGTCGTCGATCAGGACCGGCCCGATGACCGGCTAGAACTCCGCCTGGGTCCGGGAGTTGATCTGATGATGGAAAGCATCCGTTCTGAACGCCACATCCACGACCGCACCGACAGTACGTTCACGTTGGAACGGTGGGACCGCGAGCGCCTGTCGGTCAGCTTGCGCTGCACCCTGGGCGCGGCATACAAGCTCCCCTTTGGCCAGTTGTTGGTGGAAGGTGTCGTGCACATGCTCACCTTCGATGTACACGGGGCCATCGGTGGCAACGCCTGGTTCCAGCGCCAGGGATTCCGGATCGGTGCTGTCTTTCCGTTGACCGATGCCGGTAAACGACCGATCACCCCTTCTGCTGCGCCCGGATGATGTTCAGCGCACCACCGGCCTTGAACCACTCGATCTGCTGGTCGTTGTAGGTGTGGTTCACCAGGATCGTGTCCTTCGACCCGTCCTTGTGGTTCAACACCAGTGTGAGCGGCTTGCCCGGGGCGAAGGCCGTGAGGTCCGTGAAGTCGATGCGGTCGTCCTCCTGGATCTTGTCGTAATCGGCCTCGTTGCTGAAGGTGAGGGCGAGCATGCCCTGCTTCTTGAGGTTGGTCTCGTGGATGCGCGCGAAGCTCTTCACCAGCACGGCCGCCACACCCAGGTGGCGCGGTTGCATGGCGGCATGCTCACGGCTCGATCCTTCGCCGTAGTTCTGGTCGCCCACCACGATGCTGGTGATGCCGGCCGCCTTGTAGGCACGCTGCGTAGCGGGCACGGGGCCGTACTCGCCTGTGAGCTGGTTCTTCACCTTGTCGGCCTCGCCGTTGAAGGCGTTCGTGGCCCCGATCAGCGTGTTGTTGCTGATGTTGTCCAGGTGACCCCTGTAACGCAGCCAGGTACCGGCCATACTGATGTGATCGGTAGTGCACTTCCCTTTCGCCTTGATGAGCAGCAGCGCACCCGTGATGTTCTTGCCGTTCCACGCGGGGAAGGGCTCGAGCAGTTGCAGGCGCTGGCTGTCGGGCTTCACCACCACGTTCACTTTACTGCCGTCGGCAGCAGGGGCTTGGTAGCCCGCATCCTCGACAGCGAAGCCTTTCGGGGGCAGTTCGAAGCCCGTGGGCTCGGCCAGTTTCACCTGCTCGCCCTTATCGTTGGTGAGTGTGTCGTGTACCGGATCGAAGGTGAGCTTGCCGCTGATGGCGATGGCCGCCACCATTTCCGGCGAGGCTACGAAGGCGTGCGTGTTGGGGTTGCCATCGGCGCGTTTGGCGAAGTTGCGGTTGAAGGAGTGGACGATGGAGTTCTTCTCCTGCTTGTCCGCCCCCTCACGCGCCCATTGGCCGATGCAGGGGCCGCAGGCGTTGGTGAAGATCGTGGCGCCACTCTTCTCGAAGGTGTCGATGAAGCCATCGCGCTCAATGGTGTAGCGCACCTGCTCCGAACCGGGATTGATGCCCAGGTGTGACTTCGACTTCACGCCCTTCTTCGCGGCGTCGGCCACGATGCTGGCCGCGCGGCTGATGTCCTCGTAGCTGCTGTTGGTGCAGGAACCGATGAGTGCCCACTCGATGTCCACCGGCCAATCGTTGGCGACGGCTTTGGCCTTCATCTCGCTTACCGGTGTGGCCAAGTCAGGCGTGAAGGGACCGTTCAGATGCGGGCTCAACGTGCTCAGATCGATCTCGATCACCTGGTCGAAGTACTTGGCGGGATCGGCGTACACCTCGGGATCGCCGGTGAGGTCAGCAGCGATCGCATCCGCGAGCGCCGCCACTTCCGCACGGCCGGTGGCTTTCAGGTAGCGGCGCATGCTGTCGTCGTAGCCGAAGGTGCTGGTGGTGGCCCCGATCTCGGCGCCCATGTTGGCGATGGTGCCCTTG
>CAZYPC010000141.1:0-9745 GCA_964649165.1 uncultured Chryseobacterium sp. | reverse complement strand
CCCAACCTCACCGCCGAGGCCAACATCGTGCTGCGCACCAAGGAGAACGCGCTCACCATCCCCGCCGCGTACCTCCTGCCCGGCGACTACGTGCTCACGGGTCCGGACCAGCGCGTGCAGGTGCGCACCGGTGCACGCGACCTGGAAAAGGTGGAGGTCCTCGAAGGCATCACCGCCGACACGGAGCTCGTCAAGCCATAGCGCAGCATGAAGCTGCTGCTCACCATCGCCCTCACCCTGCTGCGCGCCAAGCTGCGGCAGAGCATCGTGGCGGCCGTGGGCGTCATGTTCAGCATCACCATGTTCGTGGCGTTGCTCGGCTTCATGAACGGGCTGAACGACCTGCTCGACGGCCTGATCCTGAACCGCACGCCGCATGTGCGCCTCTACAACGAGCTGCAGGCCTCGCCGATGCAGCCCATGCAGGTGGCCGATGGCGACACCACGAAACACCACTTCGTGCGCTCCGTGAAGCCCAAGGACGACCTGCCGCGGCTGCGCAACGCCGAGGCCATCATGCAGGCCATGGAGCACGACCCGCGCGTGATGGCCGTCTCGCTGCGGCTGGTGGCGCAGGTCTTCTTCAACGTGGGCACGGTGGACCTCAACGGTCAGGTGAACGGCATCGACGTGGTGCAGGAGATCCGGTACTACCGCTTCGCCGACTACCTCACCGAGGGCGATCCGCACGACCTGGCCACGGGCAACAACACCATCGTGCTCGGCAAGGGGCTGGCGGACATGATGGCGGCCGGCATCGGCGAGACCGTGCAGGTGACCACCGCCACCGGCGACCGCGCCCTGCTGCGCGTGGTGGGCATCTTCCAGAGCGGCATCGCCGACTACGACAAGGTGCAGTGCTACGCCAACATCAAAACCGTGCAGAAATTGCTCGCGCGGCCCGGCAGCTACTACACCGACATCAACCTGAAGCTGCACGATCTCAACGCCGCGCCGGCCTTGGCGAGGGAGCTCGCCGCGCGCTTCAAGGTCGACGCCGTGGACGTGCAGACGGCGAACGCGCAGTTCGAGACCGGCAGCGACGTGCGCAGCATCATCAGCTACGCCGTGGGCGTGGTGCTGCTCATCGTGGCCGGCTTCGGCATCTACAACATCCTGAACATGATGATCTACGAGAAATTGGACGCCATCGCCATCCTGAAGGCCACGGGCTTCAGCGGCAGCGACGTGCGGCGGATCTTCCTGCTGCTGAGCATGATCATCGGCCTGGTGGGCGGCATCACCGGCCTGTTGGGCGGCTTCACCATGCAGACCGTGATCGACAACGTGCCCTTCGAGACCGCCGCGCTGCCCACCACCAAGACCTTCCCCATCGACTACGACCCGAAGTACTACATCATCGCCGTGAGCTTCGCCCTGCTCACCACCTGGATCGCGGGCTGGTTCCCGGCGCGCAAGGCCGCCCAGGTGGACCCGGTCGAGATCATCCGCGGGAAATGAGCAGCAGCACCAACATCCTCGAGGTGGTGAAGGTCAACAAGTCCTTCCACGACCCCGTGACCGTGCCCGTGCTGAAGGACGTGTCGTTCAGCGTGCGCAGCGGCGAGTTCGTGAGCATCACCGGCAAGAGCGGCTGCGGCAAGAGCACCCTGCTCTACATCCTCAGCACCATGGACACCGACTACGAGGGCGACGTGGTGATCGACGGGGAACGCACGCAGGGGCTGGGCGGCGAGCGGCTCGCGGCCATCCGCAACGAGAAGATCGGCTTCGTGTTCCAGTTCCACTACCTGCTGCCGGAGTTCAGCGTGCTGCACAACGTGATGCTACCGGGCCTGAAGCTGGGCCGCAAGAGCGCCGCCGAGGTGGAGGCCGACGCCATGGCCCGGCTGAAGGAGCTGGAGATGGACGGCCAGGCGCTGAAGATGGCCAACCAGCTCAGCGGCGGGCAGAAGCAGCGCGTGGCCATCGCCCGGGCGCTGATCAACGACCCGCTGATCATCATGGGCGACGAGCCCACGGGCAACCTCGACAAGCGCAACGCCGAGATCGTCTTCGGCATCTTCCAGCACATCGCCGCCGAGCACAAGCGCAGCCTGCTCATCGTGACGCACGACCCCGACTTCGCGTCGCGCACCCACCGCAACATCGTGATGGACGACGGGCGTGTGGTCGGGTGAGCCTGGCCGACCGGCACTGACCGATCCCGGAATTCCCGAGCTTCACCGTCCCACCGGAACACCATGCGTATCGGACCCACCACCACGCAGGAGTATTTTGAGCAGCTACCCGCCGATCGCCAACTACCACTGGCGCGCATCCGGCAACTGATCCGCAAGCATTGGCCCCGCACACGCGAGGACATGTCCTACGGCATGCCCACCTATCATCTGAGCGGGCAGCCGGTCTTCGCGATCGCCAGCCAGAAGAACCACCTCACCTTCTACGTGATGCCGTACGACCTGCTGAACGCCTTCAAGCACGATCTGCGCACACGCAACTGCGGCAAGAGCTGCATCCGTTTCCGCCGACTGGAAGAAGCCGATGTGGATCTGCTTGAACGGATCATCATGTACGTCGGGACTACTTACGCCGGCGAGGCCCCGAAGCTCAAGGTCTTCGTCAAAGCATAAGGCCCGCGACCATTCGACCATGCCCATCGAACGCACCATCCGCTACACCGGCAAGGAGGTCACCATCCTCTGGAAGCCTCACCTGTGTTCCCATAGCAAGAAGTGCTGGCAGAGCCTGTCATCGGTCTTCAAGCCGGGTGAACGGCCGTGGATAGACCCGGACGGAGCGGAAGGCCGGCGCATCATCGATCAGGTACGGCAATGCCCCAGCGGCGCGCTCAGCATCGCCACGGAAGAAAGCGCCGCCTCCGCCTCGGCAGCTACGAACACCGATGGATACACGAGCACATCGCTTCCGTCCACGTCAGTGGAAGTCACGGCGAACGGTCCATTGATCGTGAAGGGCTCCATTGAAGTGAAGCACGCGGACGGTCGCATTGAGCTCAAGGAAGAACGCTGCGCCCTGTGCCGTTGCGGATCATCGGGGAACAAGCCCTGGTGCGACGGGAGCCACCGCAAAAGCGGGTTCCAAGGCTGATCGGCCCTTCACTTCGAGGTCAGGTGGACGTAGTCCATAAGTACGGTCGTCAACAACTCTTCAGCGGGTTGCTCGGTGGTGAGACGTAACTCGCGCTTCACGCGGTCCGCCATCTCTTGGATCAGGCGTCGGCGTCGGGTGCTCGTGTTGCTCAGCACACGCTTCAGAAGCCGTGCATGGGCATCGGTCAAACGAACGACCTCGGCATAGGTGGGCGTGTGGCCCTCGGGAACCTCGGCCAGCACCGTATCGGTGAGCCGGATGCGCTGTTTCAACGAGATCACGCACGTACCGGCGGCGATGTCCCCGAGCCGCTGACCCTTGCCATTGAACAGCACCACGACGGCACCCAGGAAGATGGGCGGTGCGGAATCGATCGGCCGTATGATCCACCGCATCAGGTAATGACCGAGGCCGGGTTGACCGCCGTCGAGCCGGGCTACTTTCAGGTTCAGGATGCGCTTGCCGATGCTCTTGCCGTCCATGAAGATCTCGAAGAGCAGGTTGTAGAACGTCCAGGGCACGCCCAGCAGCAGGATCTTCACCCAGTCATCCAGCCACCAGAGATTGATGTCGAACCAGCTCAGCACCCACCAAAGCGTTACGGAATACCCGAACAGCACGATCCAGTCCAGGATGGCGGCGAACCCGCGGCTCACGATGGTGGCCACGTTGTACTCGATGGCTACGTTCTGCGGTGTATCGATGCGGATGGTTTCCACGAGAGGCCGTTGTCGGTTGTCAGTTGACGGTTGTCGGTTGACGGTCCCCATCAGAGCGGAAGCAGGGATATCCCGAGGATATCACCGTGCGTCGGACAACCGTCAACAGACAACCGACAACTATCCGCAAGGATCGCACAGGTCGAGCGTTCATCCAAGGACCAAAGTAAGCGGACAAGTCACGGCCTCCGGTCATTGGACCCTTGGCTATGTTTGTCCAGTAGCCATCATACGATGCGGGAGCCGGCGTTCGTAGAGCGGAACAAGGAGAAGTGGCAGCGCCTGGAGCAGGTGTTGGCGCATCGGGACCAGGGGCTGACAGCCGATGAAAGCAGCGCGCTCTACATCGAACTCACGGACGACCTGAGTTACGCCCGCACCTTCTATCCTACGGCGGAGGTGACGAAATACCTGAACGAGCTGGCCGTGGGCATGCATCAGCATATCCACAGGAACCAGAAGACCTCCAGTGGACGCTTCGTCTCGTTCTGGACCACGGAGCTTCCCTTGCTGATGGCCGCCACGCGGAAACAACTGCTCATCGCAGCGGCCGTCTTCTTCACGGCCTGCGCAGTCGGGGCGCTCAGCGCGCACTACGATAGCACGTTCACCCGGCTGATCATGGGGGACTACTACGTGGACATGACACTGGAGAACATCAAGAACGGGAAGCCGATGGACGTGTACGGCGGTGACCACGAGGTGGACATGTTCTTCGCGATCACGCTGAACAACATCATGGTATCCTTGATGGCTTTCGCGGCAGGCATCATTTTCAGCTACGGCACCTGGATGATGCTCGTGTACAACGGGATCATGCTGGGCTGCTTCCAGTTCTTCATGTTCCAGCAAGGTGTGGGGATGGAGAGCGTGTTGAGCATCTGGATCCACGGCACGATCGAGATCAGCAGCATCGTGGTCGCCGGCTCGGCCGGGATCGTGATGGGGAACGGGTTGCTCTTCCCGGGCACGTACACCCGGCTGGCCAGCTTCCGCCGCAGCGCACAACAAGGCTTGAAGATCGTGATCGGCCTGGTACCGTGCTTCATAGTCGCAGGTTTTCTCGAATCGTTCGTCACCCGGCACAGTCCGGTGATGTATGCCGGGGCCAGCGCCTCGATCATCCTCGCCAGCCTCGTCTTCATCATCGTCTACTTCATCGTGTACCCGTACCATGTCGAGCGCCGCTTCCGCAACGCCTAGCACCGCCCCCCGGACGGTGGAGACGCTCGCATACCGGCAGGTGCGCGACTTCAGCGCGACGATCAGCACGGGCTTCGCTTACATCCGCTCGCACCGGGGTTCGCTCTACCGGCCGCTCTTCTTCATCTGCCTGCCAGTGAAGATCGTGGCCAGCGTGCTGCTGGGTTCTTTCTTCCATGACTTCCGCCCGGGCAGGATGCCGGGCAGCACGAGCTTCTGGAGCATGTTCGGAGGTTATGCATTGATGGCCCTGGCTTACATCGTGGCAGCGGTCGTCATCAGTGAATACATGGGCTGGACGATGCGCAACCCTGGCCTTCGGCCCACCCTGGTGCAGGTATGGCGCGAAACGCGCAGACATTTCCTGTTCTATTTCGGACTGAGCCTGGTCACCGCCGCGATGAGCTTCATGGGGGCCTTCCTGCTCGTTCTGCCCGCCTTCTTCCTGGTGGTGGTTTTCCAGTTCAGCTACCCGTTGCACGCCTTCGAGCGTGCGGATTTCGGCGAGTGCATCGGGCGGGCCTTCACGCTGGTATGGGGTCGGTGGTGGATGACCTTCGCCATGCTCGTGGTGCTGGTGGGCATGTCGATATTCCTCAATCTGGTGATCGATATCCCGAGCTGGCTGATCACCGGTTTCGGCTGGCTCAGCGGCATCGAGAGCATGGGAGGCGACCCCGAGGACGCCAGCATGCGGTTGCGCTGGTTCTTCACGCTCTTCGCCCTCATCGGCAACATCAGCGCATTGCTGTTGATGCCGTTCGTGCAGGTGCCGATGTGCTTCCATATGCTCAGCAGCCTGGAAAAGAAGGAAGCCCCCGGTCTACTGACGGAGGTGGAACGCTTCAACCTGGACGGCAAGAACTGATGCGCGGCAGAACGGACCGGACCTTCGCGTTGCTGCTGCTGCTGCCGTCCGTCGTGGGCTGCGATCCCGAGAAGATCTCGGAGCAGCAGGCTCAGGCGGAAAAAGTGCAGGCCACGGCGGATTCCCTTGCTGCGGTGATGAAAGCGCAAATGGACTCAGCCATGGCGGCGGCGGCGGCGGACAGCGTCTCCGTCGAACTCGACAGCGGTGTGTGGAACATCGAGGAACCCGAAGTGGACTTCTCGGGGGACGCTGAGGAAGAAGAGGAGGAATTCGCCTACGAGAATTGGAAGAGGGTCGCCGACGACACCGTGGAGATCGACCGTCGCCACTTCAACGAAGGGGCCATCGCTGCATACCTCAAGGATCCCGACCTGGATTACGACCGCACCCTCCACCACGACAACCTCTGGTGGGAGCGGTTCATGCGCTGGCTGAGCAGGAAGCTCGGCGACCTCTTCGGCACGGAGGCCGGCAGCGCGGTATTCGACAACATGCATTGGATCCTGCTCGGCGTGGCGGTGATCATCGTGGTGTGGTTCCTGCGGCGACATCTGTTCAGCAGTGTCTTCGGGAGCGGTCCCAAGCGGACCAGACAGGTCACGGAGATCGAAGAGAACATCGTGGAACTCGACCTGGACAAGTTGCTGCGCGATGCGGAGAAAGCATCCAAATGGCGGCTGGCCTTGCGCTACCAGTGGCTCAAAGTCTTGCGTCGTCTCGTTGATGAAGGCCGCATCAAATGGCAGCCCCGCTTCACGGACGCGGACTATCTGGCCCAGCTGAAGGATCCTGCATGGCGCGCGACCTTCAGCGAAATGAGCTTCCTCTTCAAGTGGGTCTGGTACGGTGATGCGCCGATGGATGCCCAGCGCTATGAGCGCATGAAGCCTGCCTTCGAGGCCGCGCACAGTTCCTCAATCAGGATCACCCCTGAACCCGCGCCGACGGCATCGGCACCGAACGCATGAGCCGGGGCGAGCGCTTGATCGTGATCGGCACCATCGGCGTGGTGCTGCTCATCCTGCTCCTGGAAACGATCGCGCCGAAAGAGCCCGACTGGCGAGACACGTTCAGCGCTTACAAGCGCGAACCCAATGGCTGCGCGCTCACGGTGGAACGCCTGGGGGATCTGTTCACGAAAGGCGTGACCAACGTGCATGAGCCGATCTATGTCACGGCACAGGAACGGCTGGCATCGAGCGCGTCATCCGAGCGTGTGAACCACGTCTTCGTGGACGAGGACATGCGTTGGGACCCGCTGGACCGGGAGCACCTTTTGAAGATGGTGGAACGCGGCGACAACGCCTTCGTCGTCGCACGGGAGTGGTGGAACAACAGGGAGTTCCTGGATACGCTGGGTCTGGACGTCGACTACCAATGGTCAGGCGGCGAAATGATGTGGAACGAAGGCATCGGTTCCATGCAGAAGGTGGATACGACGGAACTACGGTTCACATGCTGGCCCCTGAGCCAGGACAGCAGTTCCATCTTCACCAAGGGCGATTTCGACAACGTCATCTCCAGCTTCAGGATCGACAGCACGGAGGTGCTCGCGGTGCGGCTCGAGTACGACTCGGTGGCCGGAACACAACGCTATCCGGTGCTGGTGCGCATGAGGTGGGGTCTGGGTCATATCTACTTGTGCACCGTACCGAACGCCTTCACCAACTATGCGTTGCTGAAGAGCGGCTCACGCGGATTCATGGAAGGAGCACTGTCCCTCCTCCCCGACCTGCCCGTCCGCTGGGATGAATTCTACAAGTCGGGTCGCAGGGAGAGTTCCACGCCTTTGCGTTTCGTACTGGACAAGGCCCCCTTGAAGCGCGCCTACTGGACACTGATCGGCATCCTGTTCCTTACCGTGTTCGTCTATGCCAGACGCCGCCAGCGCGCCATTCCCGAGCTCGAGCCCGTGCGGAACACGAGCAAGGAGTTCGCCGAAACGATCGGCCGCCTGTACTTCTTCAAAGGGGATCACACCGATCTGGCGAAAAAGATGTGCCTGTACTTCAAGGACGAACTGCGACAGCGGCTCTACCTGCGGCGCAGCGTGTGGGATGAGGAGACCATCGAGCACATCGCGGGGCGCACGGGCATCCCGGTCGAGCAATGGCAGGGCACCTTCCGCCTGCTGGCCCACTACGAAACAGCACCTTACGTGAGCGAGGACCAGCTCATGCAACTCAACAAGACCCTTTCACGCGTGCGCGAACAACTGCGCTGACGCACCATCCATCAGCCCATGACCGACGAGAACAACCCATACGCCCCGGTTCCGGATCCCTACACGCCGCAACCCGGATACGTGCCACCAGCAGCGCCCATCCCGGAGCCTCAAGTAGACGTGAGCACCGCCGGGTACATGCCGGCATTGCCACTGGCCGAGCTGCGCGATACCGCCGACCGCATCCGCGCAGAAGTGCAGAAGGTGATCGTAGGCCAGGAAAAGGTGCTGGACCTGCTCCTGATCGCGATGCTCAGCGATGGGCACGTCCTCATCGAAGGCATGCCGGGCCTGGCGAAAACGCTCACGGCGAAACTGCTCGCGCGCACCGTCCACACGGGCTTCAGCCGCATCCAGTTCACGCCGGACCTGATGCCGAGCGATGTGATCGGCACCAGCGTCTTCGATCCGCGCACGAGCACCTTCGAGTTCAAAGCCGGGCCGATCTTCAGCAACATCATCCTGATCGACGAGATCAACCGGGCACCGGCCAAGACACAGGCCGCGCTGTTCGAATCGATGGAAGAACGACAGGTCACGGTGGATGGCCGCACCTACCCACTTGGCGTTCCGTTCATGGTGGTGGCCACGCAGAACCCGATCGAGCACGAGGGCACCTACCGCCTGCCAGAGGCGCAACTGGACCGCTTCCTCTTCAAAGTGGACATCAGCTACCCCGGTGTGGAGGATGAAGTGGCGCTGATGCTGCGCAGCCAGGAAGGAGCGCATCGCCTGAGTGCCGACCACATCCAGGCGGTGATCTCGCCCGCCGAACTGGAGCGTGCACGCATGCTGGTCCGTGGTGTCCGTTGCGACGAGAAACTGGTACGCTACATCGCGGACATCATCCACGCCACGCGCAACGACCGCGCGCTCATGCTCGGCGCCTCGCCTCGTGCGAGCCTCGCCATCCTGCGCGGGGCGAAGAGCGCGGCCGCGATCCAAGGGCGCGACTTCGTGGTTCCCGAGGACATCCAGCTCGTGCTCACACCCGTCCTCCGTCACCGCATCCTGCTCACACCCGAACGCGAGATGGAAGGCTTGCGCCCCGATGAGGTCGTGGCGCAGTTCATCGCCAAAGTGCCCGTGCCCCGGTGAAGAGATTTCTCCGATCGTTCTTCCTCACCACCCGGTTCTTCGGCATCGGCTGGGGCTTCGTTCTGCTCTTCTGCCTCGCCTTCGTCTGGCCGATGATCCTGCCATACGTTACCTACGGCCTGCTCGCGTTCGGCGTCATCACACTGGTGGACGCATCCCTGCTCTATCGCATCCGGCACGGCATCAGTGCCAGCCGCAGCACTCTGGACAAGTGGAGCAACGGCGACGAGAATCCGGTGACCGTGCAGGTGAAGAGCCGGTACACCATCCCGCTGAAGTTGCGGGTGCTCGATGAACTCCCCTTCCAATTCCAGGAACGCGGACTGGACCTCGCTGCGGAGATCCCGGCCGAAGGCACGCGCGAATTCAGCTATATGGTGAGACCGTTGGAACGTGGCGTGTACACCTACGGCGCGATCAACACGCTCGTTCGCACCACGCTCGGCCTGGTGGAGCGCCGTTATCGGCAGGAGCAGGGCAAGGAAGTCGCGGTGTACCCGAGCTACATCCACCTGCGCAAGTATGAATTGATGGCCCTGGCCGACCGCTGGAGCA
>CAZYPC010000140.1:0-9922 GCA_964649165.1 uncultured Chryseobacterium sp. | reverse complement strand
CCAGATGGCTGAGGTAGCCGCCCGTACAGCTCTCGGCCAGGGCCAGGGTCTGTCCGCGTTCCTTGAGCAGAAGCCCGATGGCCTGCTCCAGGCTCATGTCCCCCTCCCCGAAGATCAGCTCGGGTAGGAGCTTGTAAAGAGCCTCCGCCTGCCCGTCGACCCGTGCGCGGGCTTCCCGGGCATCCTGGTTGGCGTAAGCTGAAAGGCGCAACTTCACCAGGCCAGGTGAGGGCAGGTACGCCAGCTTGATGCCCAGCGGGGCAAGTCCATCCTCCCACGTTTCGATACGCTGGGCCAGGTGGCTTTCGCCCAGGCCCGCTGTGAGGATGGTGCGGTGAACGATCACCGGCGGTTTGAACCGTTCCTGGAGCATCGGCAGCACATGCTCGCTCATGATGCCCTTCATCTCGTAGGGAACGCCGGGCATGCTCACGAAAACGCGCTCATCCCGATCGAACCACATGCCGCTGGCCGTGCCGCGCGAATTGAAAACGACGGTGCAGGCCTCCGGAAGGTCGGCCTGGGCGCGGTTCACCTCCAATACATCCTTCGGATCCCGGCCCATGCGCACGAACATCGAAACGATATGCTCCTCGATCTCCGGATGCCGCACGAGCTTGGTGTTGAAGAACTCGCAGAGCGTGTGCTTGGTGATGTCGTCCTTGGTGGGGCCGAGACCACCGGTGATGAGCACGACGTCCGCCACGCAATTCCCCAAGGCTTCGAGGATCTCCGCCTTGTCATCGCCGATCACACGGGTCCGGAGCGGCCGGATACCGATCAGCCCCAGCTCCCCTCCCATCCAACCGGCATTCGTGTTCATCGTCTGACCGATGAGCAGTTCGTCTCCGATGCTGAGGACTTCCGCTGTGATCTCCTTCATCGATCAACCGTGCATCGTTGGTGTGCGCCCGTAGTTCGTGATGAGATCCGCTTCGAAAGCCAGGAATTCCTGCCATCTGGCATCCACATCGATGCCACGGCCCGATGCGCGAGCGAAGCCGATGAAGGTGGTGTAGTGCCCGGCTTCGGAGATCATGAGTTCCCGATAAAAGTCGCGCAGGCCCTCGTCGCTGATCCGCTCGCTGAGCATCTTGAAACGCTCGCAGCTGCGCGCCTCGATCATCGCGGAGAACAACAGGCGATCCACGAGACGTTCTTCGCGAGAGCCATCCTTGCGCACGAACGTGAGCAGTTGATTCACGTAGTGGTCTTTGCGTTCCGGTTCCAGCGCCAGGCCCCGTTCCTTGATCCGGTCCACGACCATCCCGAAGTGCGTGATCTCCTCCTGTGCGATCCGGGTGAGTTCCTGCACCAACGCGAGCTGCTCGGGGTATCGCACGATCATGGAGATCGCATTGCTGGCCGCTTTCTGCTCGCACCAGGCGTGATCGCTGAGGATGGCCCCCAGGTCCTGATCCACGAGTTCCGCCCAGCGCGGATCGGTGGGGAGCTTCAATCCGAGCATGATCAGCGGGCGATGATGAGCCGCTCAGTAGCGACCCGATGTCCGGCACTCAGACCACGCACCGCGTAGGTGCCCGCAGGGAGCGCGGATGTGTCCAGTATGGCGCGACGAACGTTGCCAGGTACGGTTTTGGTCGCGGAGAGATGCCCCAACGCATCCATCACCTCGATGCGGTCAACGGTCATGTGCGGGGCCAGTTGTACGATCACCTCATTCCGGGCCGGATTCGGGCTCAACTTGATGCCTAACAACGATCTATCATGCACCCCAGTAGGAGTATAGAAGACCGTGTCCGAGATCAAGGTGCAGGGCGCACCGAAGTCCACCAACACCTGGCAGTTTCCGGACATGCCCGGGAGAAACACCTGGTCCACCGCGCCCGGGACGGCTATACCCTCCAGCAGCCATTGGTACCCGAGACCTTCCGGAGCGATCAGATGGTCTTCTTCTTCCGTGATCACAGGATCCGCCATGGGGCACGGATCCACCAATCGGCTCACTTCGCCGTTCATGACGTTCGTCACGAACAATTCGCCTTCGTCATTCTCACCGAACCCAGCGAAACCAGCATCAGTCGTGAGGAGCAAGGTATCCACGTCGCTCGTTCCCCCTGGAGCGAAGGTGATGAAGTCACCCGCGCAATAATCCGTGAAAATGTAGTGCCCATAGAGGTGTGGGAAGTCCTGACCGCGGTAGACATAGCCACCCATGATGGAGCACCAACCCTGCCCTCCCTGGTTTTCCGGCACATGGTCGAACTGAGCGACGGGACTGTCATAGGCGGAGGAATCACTGCAAAAGGTCTGATCGGTCTGCACGTTGGTGGAGAAACCCTCACGGCACCGCCATCCGAAGTTGGGACCGCTGTTGTCACCAGCCGGCCAAAAGGTCACCTCCTCCCAGGTCACCTGCCCCACGTCGCCGATCCAAACGTCGCCGGTGAGCCGGTCGAAACTCCAGCGGAACGGATTGCGCAGACCACTGGCCCAGATCTCGGGCAACGTGTCCGAGCCGACCAGGTCCGCGTAGGGGTTATCCGCCGGGATCTGGAACGTGCTGTCGTGCGCGCTGACGTCAATGCGGATGATGTCGCCTAATGGGTCCGAGAGATCCTGCGCGTTGTTGAGCTGGTCGTTGGTCCCTCCGCCATCGCCGAAGGCCATGTACAGGTATCCGTCCGGGCCGAAGTGCAAGGTGCCGCCGTTGTGGTTCCATTCGGGTTGTTCCCAGGCGTACAGGATCTGCTCGCTCGAAGCATCCGCTGAGTCGGGATCGGCCGTCACCTGAAAGCGCGAAATGCGGCTGAACCCGGAACCCGTGCCGTAGATGTAGTACATGTAGAAGTACCCGTTCTCGGCATAGTCCGGGTCGAAGACCATCCCGAGCATTCCCTGTTCGTTGCCCGCATTGTCCACCCGGTCCGTTATGTCCAGGAACGGACGCGGGAGTACGACCATGCTGTCCGTGATGATGCGCACCGTACCACCCTTCTCGGCGATGAAAAGACGGGTATCACCCGCGCTGCAGATGTTCACCGGCTGCGAAAGTCCCGTGGCCCAGGTATGCAATCGGACCTTCGGGCGGTTCAGCGGTTGCGCGAGGAGCGACGTGCCACTGCAGAGCGCGGCGAACAGCAAGAGCTTACGCATGAGCATCGATCGGATCAGCGAGCGACGACCAACGGGGTGGTCGACACGGAAGTGCCGTCAATTGACGTGCACTGGAGCGAATATGAGCCCGCCGGGAGCGCAGCCACGTCCAGCACCAATTGTCTGCGTCCTTCTGCCCAGAACGTGGTCCGCACATGGCGACCCAGTGCATCCAGGACCCGCACGTTCAAGCTTCCTTCAGCATGCGCGCGCTCGAGTGTGACCGCATCCTTAGCCGGCTGAGGGAACAGCGCCAGACGTCCGCCTCCCGCCTCGCTAATGCTTGACGCGACAAAGTCCAACGCGTCCGAGAACAACGTGCAAGGCGCTCCGAAATTGACGCTGACCTGATAATCGCCAGAAACCGAGGCCAGGTAGCTCTGCGAGGTCGCACCGCTGATGGCCTCGCCGTTCAGATACCACTGGTAAGAATTCCCTTCCGTCGCGGTGAGCAGGTCTCCATCATAGCTGATCTCCGGATCGCTCATCGGGCATGGATCGTAGATCTTCTTGATCTGCCCGTTCACCTGGTTGGCCACATACAGCTGTCCATCGAGATCCTGTCCGAAGGCGGCGTAGCCAGCCGTGGTGGTCATGAGCATGGTATCCACATCGGTATTGGTCTCATCGGAGAACGTGAGGAAATCCCCGCCACAGTAGTCCGTGAAGATGTAATGGCCCGCGTGGTGCGGATACCATTCTCCACGATAGACGTAGCCACCGATCACCGAGCACCAGCCCTGACCCGAATGGTCGAACGCGGCGAGCGGGCTCACATAATCCGAGGCATTGCCACAGCCCGACTGGCTCACACCGGGCGTGGCCACGAATGCCTCCCGGCAACGCCATCCGAAGTTCGGGCAGCTATTGTCACCTGCTGGCCAGGTATCCACTTCCTCCCACGCGTTCTGCCCCACATCGCCGATCCACAGATCGCCGGTGAGACGGTCAAAGCTCCAACGCCAGGGATTGCGAAGACCAACGGCCCAGATCTCCGGAAGTGTGTCCGTGCCGGTCTCGGTCGCGAAGGGGTTCGTCGGAGGGATCAGATAGTGGTCGTTGTGTTCGCTCACATCAATGCGGAACATGCCACCCAGCGCATCCGTGTAATCCTGTCCATTGCCCCACGGGTCGTTGCCGCTGCCCCCATCTCCGAAACCGATGTACAAATATCCATCGGGGCCGAAGTGGATGTCCCCGCCATTATGGTTCCACTCGGGATCGGCGACGTCCACCAGCACCTGCTCGCTCTCGGGATCGGCCACGTTCGGATCGCTGGTGACCTGGAATCTCGAAACACGGTTGAAGTAAGGGTTGCCGAACGTGTAGTACACATAGAAATAGCCGGAGGTCAGGTAGTCCGGCTCAAAGGCGAGTCCCAGCAGCCCTTGTTCACTGTTGTTGTCGTACACCCGGTCCGTGATATCCAGGAAAGGCACGGGATCCACGGTCATGCTGTCGGAAACGATCCGGATGATCCCGGTGCGTTCGACCACGAACAGCCGGTCGTCCCCACAGTTCGCGATGGCCGTTGGCTCGTCGAAGCCGGTGGCCCAGTTGCGCAGTGCGAGCTTGGGTTTGTTGATGACTTGGGCGGCCAGGACGACCGGTGCCAGCAACGCGACGAGAGTAAATGGGCGCTTCATTCAGATCTGGTTTGCAAGGGGCGCGAAGCTAGGAGAACGAGATGAGGCCTCCATCGCCCGTATCGGGTGAAGCAAAGAAGCGATTCCAACGATGGATGGTTGACCGCGCCGGGTCCTGTCATCGCCCTCCCCCCTGCTGACCGCCTACATTCGCCGAGCTTTTTCGAATGACCGATACTCCAACCCCGCAGGCCGAGACGCCTGTCACCGATTTCCAAACGCTGGGTCTGCATGAAGGTCTGCTCCACGGGCTTGACGCCATGGGCATCCGCAAGCCTACCCCGATCCAAGCGCAGGCCATCCCCGCTGCCATTGATGGTCGTGATCTGATCGCCTGCGCCCAGACCGGCACGGGCAAAACGGCCGCTTTCCTGCTTCCCCTGATCGATGTGATCCACAGCTACCGCCCCAAGGAGGAGGGCAGCATCCGGGCGTTGATCGTGGTTCCGACGCGAGAACTGGCCTTACAGATCGACCAGCAGATGCAGGCCATCGCCTATTACACGCCCATCACCAGCATGCCGGTATATGGCGGAAGCGATGGGCAGTCCTTTGACCAGCAAAAGGCGGCCCTCACTGGCGGCACGGAGGTGATCATCGCCACGCCTGGCAAGCTGCTCAGCCATTTGAACTTGGGCTACGTGCCGACCAAGGGCTTGGAATTCCTGGTGCTCGATGAGGCTGACCGCATGCTGGACATGGGCTTTATCGATGACATACACCGCATCATCAAGTTCCTGCCCAAGGAGCGCCAGACGCTGATGTTCAGCGCCACGATGGCACCGGAGATCCGGCAACTCGCCAAACAGGTGCTGCACGACCCTGTGGAGATCAGCATCGCCCTGAGCAAGCCGGCCGAAGGTGTGGCCCAGGAGGCCTTCGTGATCTATGAGCCCCAGAAAGCGCCTCTCCTGGAGCACATCCTGCGCACCAATGAGGCCTCCTGTATCGTGATCTTCGCCGGGAAGAAGGTGGAGGTACGCAACCTCGCACGCCACCTGCAGAAACGGGGCTTCAATGCGCAGGGTATGCATAGCGATCTTGAGCAGAGCGAGCGCGAGCAGGTGATGCTGGACTTCCGCAATCGCAAGCTGCGGATCCTCGTAGCCACCAATGTGGTAAGCCGCGGTATCGATATCGACGACATCGACCTGGTGATCAACAACGACGTGCCACGCGATCCGGAGGATTACGTACACCGGGTCGGACGCACGGCGCGTGCTGCGCGCAAGGGTCAGGCGATCACTTTCGTGAACGACCAGGACATGCGGGAGTTCGGGCGGATCGAGAAACTGATCGGCTACGAGGTGAAGAAAATGTCCGTGCCGGAGTCCTTGGGACCCGCCCCCGACTATCGTCCGGATGAGAAACCGAAGAGGTCCGCAAACAACGACCGCCGCCACGGTGGTCGTAGCGGCGGTCGTAGGGGTGGTAGCCGTCCCCATCAAGGCGGGGGCGGCCGACGGCGTTAGCGCGGAAGGAACTTGTCCTTCAGCCCTGCCAGCACCTTCACGGCGTCGAAAGCCTTGGCATCCTTGCCTACGGCTTCGATCTTCACATTGCTCATCACGTCCCCACCAGCAATGGCGTTCACCACGTCCTGCCCGCTCACCACGTACCCGAACACGGCATGTTTGCCATCCAGCCAGGGCGTGTCCTTGTGGGTGATGAAGAACTGGCTGCCGTTCGTGTATGGACCGGCATTGGCCATGCTCATCGTACCGGCACGGTCATGCTTCAACGTGGCGTCGATCTCATCCGGGAAGCGGTAGCCCGGTCCTCCCGACCCCGTACCGGTCGGATCCCCTCCTTGGATCATGAAATCGGCGATCACGCGATGGAATTTGATGCCATCGTAGTAGGGCGTTCCATCAGGCTTCGCCGAATTGTGTTGTTTCCCTTCGGCCAACGCTACGAAGTTGGCGACGGTCATGGGCACCTTCTGGTATTCAAGTTTCAGTTTGATCACTCCTTTGGTGGTGGTGATCATCGCGAAGAGGCCTTCTTCCTTCTGGTCGGTCACGGCAGGTTCGGGTTGTGTTGATCGTTCTGTGGCAGGTGCGGGTGCTTTCGGAGATGAGGCGTTGTTGTCACCTCCAGTGCTCGGGGCTGCCCCGCAGGCAAGCAGAGTTCCAGCGAGCGCCATGGTATACAAGGAGCGTTGAAGCATTTTCCTATCGATCGTTGTTGGTTTGTTGTTCGTGGTTGGTGCCGTCCGCAACGAAGGCGGGGCTAATTTATCCTTGGAGACTTAGCGGAATACTGGCGTGATCACTTCTCCAACGCCTCTTCCAACGCATCCAGCTTATCCACATCGTACGCTCCTTTTTCCATGTGCTTGCGCCTGCCATCCGGACCGATGACGAAGAAGTAGGGCTCATCACGGTCCTTTACGCCCAGCAAATCCAGCATGGTGGAACCCTCCTCCTTCACGAATACCACATGCTGGGCGATGTCGGGATCCGCCTCCTGCTTCAATCGCTCCATGCTCGGCCCATAGGCTGCCTTGTTCAACCCGGTGAAAACAGGTACCAACCAGAGGTCGCATTCCACATCACTCACCATGAGGCCTTCCTTGGCGACAAAGCGCATGTAGGCCGGCTCATACCATTCCTGCAGAAGCGGTTCCGCCTTCTTTCCTGCCGCCACCGCGATGATGCAATGCCTGCCGGCCGAAGCCTTGGGCAATTCCACTCGCTTGCCCTCAGTGGTTTCCCCGATGATGTTGATATCCTGAGCGCGCATTTGCGCGCCGTATCCGATGGCCAGCGCCATCACCAAGCACATGTTCGATCTGATCATCTGATGCGTGTGATCATCCCCAGCCAAGTATGATGCCGATCCGTCCCATCATGCGGCCGGTCTGTTCCTGCCCTTATAGCGCTTGAAGTACTCTACCATCCAAGCGATGTCCTTGTCCATGTCATCCGTCACCCAAAAGGGCTCGCGAAAAGTCACCTCCTTGCGACCATAATCGAACGAGGTCAGGATCAGCGGGACGTTCGCACCTTTTGCGATGCGCCAGAAACCGGTCTTCCAAGCCTGCACCTGCTTGCGCGTTCCTTCCGGGGTGATGCCGATGCTGAAGTCCGGGATCGTCTTGAAATATCCCACGACCTGATCGGTGATGTTGGTGTTCTTGCTGCGATCCACAGGGTAACCACCGAGCGCCCGGAAGAACCAGCCGAAGGGCGGGACGAACAGCTGCTTCTTCGCCAGGTATTTCGTGTTCTTCAGCCTGCCGATGCTGCGCGCGCAGACGCCTACGAGAAAGTCCCAATTGCTGCTGTGCGGGGCGACCACGTAGATGCATTGGCCCATCGGTGAAGGCCTATGGTCGATGACCTTCCACCCCCAGAGTTTGAACAGGAGCACGGCAATGGGACGGAACATGGGGGCGCAAACCTATGCGAAGCCTTGCTCCACATCCTTGGTTGGCCAAGCAAGCATCGACGTACAACCTTGGCTTCACGTTTTCCCACTATTGGCGGGGGCTACCCGTGGTCGGTGGCCTCGTAGGCGAAAAAAGCGTTAACAATTCCTGAGCACAAAATGCTTGCTTGGCCAGCCACACATTACCTCATTCTCAACCTCCCCGAACTTACCAACCCCTCCCTCCGTACCACGCTCCCTTTTCCATGGAGCGTTCCGAATTCGTCGTTGTTGATGTGGAGACGACCCACGGTGACCCCATGCAGGGTAGCATCATCGAGGTCGCCGTGATCGTGCATGATGGCTCGCGGGAACTGGACCGTTGGAACACGCTGGTGAATGTGCGGAATGAGGTCCCTCCATTCATCCAACGCCTGACGGGGATCACGTCGCGCATGCTACAGAACGCGCCCTCGTTCGTGCAGGTGGCCCACAGCCTGCGGGCCTCAACGGCCGACCGCATCATGGTCGCCCACAACGTGCGGTACGACATGACGGCACTGCAGCACGAGTTCGCCCGTACCGGCCTGTCGTATCACCCGAACACGCTGTGCACCGAAAGGCTCGCGCGGCAATTGATCCCGAACCTGACGCATTATAACCTGGGCAGCTTGTGCAGGCACCTGGGCATCACCAGAGGCCATGAACACAGAGCAGCCCACGATGCGCAGGCAACGCTCTCGTTGCTCCTGCGCTTGATCGAGGATCATGG
The DNA here is from genome assembly GCA_964649165.1 of uncultured Chryseobacterium sp. Classification (GTDB taxonomy): domain Bacteria; phylum Bacteroidota; class Bacteroidia; order Flavobacteriales_F; family PHOS-HE28; genus PHOS-HE28. Next base: position 1,015 of record CAZYPC010000140.1, on the reverse strand, counting down.
CCGGGAGCGCGTGCTGTCCTGCATGACCCCTTGGATCGAAAAGCAGCGGGCCTGAACCGGACAACGCAACGAAGAAGGGCGGTCCTGTTCGGACCGCCCTTCCCATTTTTCGGCCGAAGCCGTGATCACTCTTCAGAACCCTCGTCCTCAGCGGCCTCCTTCTTCGACTTGCGAGGCTTCTTCTCGCCCTCTCCGGCTTCCATCTGGCTCTTCAGGTTGCTCAGCACGTCGAGGTCGCCCAAGGTGGACTTCTCCACCTTGTCGTTCACGCTCTTCACGCTGGCGCTCTGGCCGCCACCGTCATCACCGGACGCCTTGCGTCCGCCACGCTTGGTAGCTGCCGGTGCGGCTTCCATCAGGTCATCACCCTCCTCGAAGGTACGGGTGTGGCTCAGGGTGATGCGGCGCTGTTCGCCACTGAACTCGAGCACTTTGAAAGGAAGCTTGTCCTCCAGGTTGGCCTTGCTGCCATCCTCTTTCTTCAGGTGCTTGAGCGAAACGGTGCCTTCCACTCCGTAAGGAAGGGCAACGATGAAGTTGCTGCCGTTGCGGCCCACGAGCGTGCCTTCGTGCACGCTGCCCACTGTGAAGGTCTCGGCGAACACGTCCCAGGGATTCTCTTCCACTTGCTTGTGGCCAAGGCTCAGGCGGCGGTTGTCCTTGTCCACCTCCAATACCTGCACCTCGATCTCGTCGCCGATCTTGCAGAAATCGCTCGGGTGCTTGATGCGCTTGGTCCAGCTGAGGTCGCTGATGTGGATCAGACCATCCACGCCCTCCTCCAGCTCAGCGAAGATGCCGAAGTGGGTGAAGTTGCGGACCTTGGCCGTGTGGCGGCTGCCCACCGGGTACTTGAACTCGATATCGCTCCAGGGATCAGGCTGCAGCTGCTTCATACCAAGGCTCATCTTGCGCTCTTCGCGGTCGATGTTCAGGATCTGCACATCGATCTCCTGCTGCTCCTTCAGGAAGTCCTTCGGGCTGCGCAGGTGCTGGCTCCAGCTCATCTCGCTCA
>CAZYPC010000139.1:0-9972 GCA_964649165.1 uncultured Chryseobacterium sp. | reverse complement strand
CAAGGCGATGGGCAAGAAGGACCGCGCCACGCTGGACAAGATGAAGGGCAAGTTCCTCGAAGGCACCAAGGAGCGCGGTTTCGATCCGAAGGTCTGCGACAAGGTGTGGACCGACTGGGAAGCCTTCGCGCAATACGCCTTCAACAAATCGCACAGCACCTGCTACGCCTTCGTCGCCTACCAGACCGCATGGCTGAAGGCGAACTACCCGGCGGAGTACATGGCCAGCGTGCTCACGCATTCCGGCGGGCAGATCGACAAGATCACCTTCTTCATGGAAGAATGCCGCCGCATGGGCATCCCCGTGCTCGGCCCCGATGTGAACGAGAGCCAGCTGCAGTTCAGTGTGAACAAGCAGGGCCAGATCCGCTTCGGTCTAGGAGCCGTGAAGGGTGTGGGGGAAGCGGCCGTGCAATCCATCGGTGATTCACGCCAAGCGGACGGGGCGTTCGCGAGCGTTTACGACCTGGTGCGCCGCGTAAACCTCCGCGCACTGAACAAGAAGGCCATGGAAAGTCTCGCCTACGCCGGGGCCTTCGATTCGCTCAAAGCCCAACGCGCGCATTTCTTCCACAGCACCGGAGAGGGCAAGCCCATGTGGCTCGAAACCCTCATGCGCTACGGCCAGCAGCACCAGGACGGGGCAGACAGTGCGCAGGTGAACATGTTCGGTGAAGCTGATGAAGGCGCCGGGATTCCCGAACCGGCGTTCCCGCAGATCGACGGCTGGAGCGCGCTGGAACAACTGCACTACGAAAAGGAAGTGGTCGGCTTCTACCTCAGCGGCCATCCGTTGGATGATCACCGCTTGGAGATCAAGCACCTCTGCAAGAATTCGCTCAGCCAGCTCAGCGACCTGAAACAACTCGTTGGGCTCGAAGCCTCGTTCGTGGGCATCGTCACCAAGGCCGAGCATCGCATCGCCAAGAGCGGCAAGCCCTTCGGCAGCTTCTCGCTGGAGGACCACAACGGTTCGCACGACTTCATGCTCTTCAGCGAGGACTACATGAAGTACAAGCTCTACTTGCAAACGGGCACCCTGCTCTTCGTAAAAGGCCGCGCCATGGAGCGCACCTGGGGCCGCGACGAGGGGCAGCTCGAATTCAAGATCAGCAGCATGGACCTGCTGAGCGACATCCGCGAGAAGTACTTCACCAAGCTCAGCCTGCGCATCGAGGCCGAACGGGTGAACGAGGACATGACGCGCGAGATCGCCGCACTCTTCAAGGAGCACCCCGGCAAGTGCAAGGTGAACGTTTCGCTTTTCAGCGCTGCGGAGAACGTGAACGTGGAACTGAACGCGAAGGGTGCGAGCGTGGCCGTGACCGAAGGGTTGATGGACCGGCTGGGCGCGATGGCGGATGTGGAGGTGAGGCTGGGATAAAGGGGTTGCGCTTTACTCGGGAATAAGCGCGAGGAGCGCTTTCAGTTCTTTCTCGGACAGCGTGTCCTTCTCGCTCTTGTCATAGATCGACAGCAGATAGACCCGCTCGCTGGTGACCCGCACATGTGTGATCACTCTGCTGCCTCCCGATTTTCCTCCGCCCTTGGAGGCGACCGACAGCCGGATCTTGAAACAGCCGTTGCCGATACCGGTGCCGATGGACGGCGTCTCTTCCAACTCAGCAGCCAGTTCCGCGATCTCCCGCCGCAGGGAAGGAAACTTCTTCACCAGCCGTTTGAGTTGCTTCTCGAACGGCCTTAGCGGAACGACCTCAAAGCTCACGGAGCAGCGCCTTCATGGAACGGGGTTTCCGCTTGCCGGATTCGATGTCGCGGATCTCCACGATCGCATCGAGCATGTCATTGACGCGCTCGGCCTTCACCGCCGTGATCCGGCGGGCTTTCACGAAGGTGAAGCTCCGCAGCAACTCCTCCAAGAAGGCCTGTTTGCTCTTGGGAACCTCCAGGATGTAGTTCATGCCACAAAAATAGCCCAGCACCTTCGGCCGTAGCTGCCCAACTGTCAGTCCATTTCGTGTGGCCCGAACGTTGAAGACAGCGCCCCGACCGCGAACCTTTGTGCTCCTCGACGGCGCTCGGAGTGACAAAGGCGGTCGAGGCCAAACAGCGGTTGAAAAGTTGAAGCAGTTCAAGGGTGTACCAAACCCGGGAGGCCCAACTTTGCGACCTGAAAGGAGGAAGTCATAACCAAGCGGGGGGACCGGCGCCCCGCATCGGACACAGCCGGCGCACACAATGGCACTCGAATTCACCGACAGCAACTTCCAGGAACTGGCCCTGAACAGCGACAAGCCCGTCCTCGTGGACTTCTGGGCGGAATGGTGCGGCCCCTGCCGCATGGTGGGCCCCGTGGTGGAAGAACTCGCCAAGGAGTACGATGGCAAGGCTGTGATCGGCAAGCTCAACGTGGACAACAACCCGCAGGTGGCCACCAAGTATGGCATCCGCAGCATTCCCACCATCCTGTTCATCAAGAACGGCGAGGTGGTGGACCGCAGCGTGGGTGCCGTGCCCAAGGCGACCCTGGCAGGCAAGCTGCAAGGGCAGCTGGCGTAAGGCTTACTGACAAGAAGATCGAACAAGCCCCGGCGATGAGCCGGGGCTTGTCGTTCTTTGTGACCCCTGCTGTCACGTCGAGCGCAGTCGAGACGGCATTCAGACCAAAGCCATCTTCCCCTCGACTGCGATCGGGGTGACAGTTCTGGTAGATCATCATGCCCATCGACAACAAGGAGATCCAGGCGCTCAGTCAGCTGGAGTTCAAGGCCCGGCAGGTGGTGGAAGGCTTCCTCGCGGGCCTGCACAAAAGCCCGTTCCATGGCTTCAGCGTGGAGTTCGCCGAGCACCGCATCTACAACCCCGGCGAGAGCACGCGCCACATCGATTGGAAGCTCTACGCGAAGACCGACAAGCTCTTCGTAAAGCGCTATGAGGAGGAGACCAACCTCCGCTGCCAGTTGGTGGTGGACGCCAGTTCCTCCATGTACTACCCGCAACTGAAGCCGGGTGACACCGAAAGCCTGAACAAGATCCGCTTCAGTGTGTACGCCGCCGCCGCGCTCACCGCGCTCATGCGCAAGCAGCGGGATGCCGTGGGCCTGACCGTATTCACCGATGAAGTGAAAGTGGCTGAGCAAGCCCGCAGCAACGCCGTGCATCTGAAGCACGTGATGACCCACCTGGAGAACCTGCTGGCGGCCACCGCGCCCGCTTTGGGCCAAAAGACCTCCATCGTGGACGCGCTGCACGACATCAGCAACCGTGCTCCTCGCCGCTCGCTGGTCGTGATCTTCAGCGATATGCTCGATGGCACCGACCAGGCCGCCATGTTCGATGCGCTCCAGCACCTGCGCTTCAACAAGCACGACATCATCCTCTTCCACGTGGTGGACCGCAGCAAGGAGCTGGACCTGCAACTGGAGGACCGCCCCTACACCTTCGTTGACCTGGAAAGTGGCGAGCAGGTGAAGGCCCATCCTGCCGAGGTGCGCGACGCCTACCGCAGCGCCATGGCCGAGCACTGGCACCAACTCAAGCTGAAATGCGGCCAGTACCGCATCGACCTGGTGGAGGCCGACATCAACAAGGGTTTCTCGCCGATCCTGCTGGAGTTCCTCCTGAAAAGGGCGCGGCTGTATTGAGGGCGCTGAATGCGCCAGCCACACATGGTCCGCGCTGCAAGCGCGAACCGGCATGAGCTTTTTTGACGGGGTCTTGCATGGATCGTTCACTCGCCTACATTTGCGCCCCGCTCGGCCGAAAGGCGGAGTACACGGACCGGTAGTTCAGCTGGTTAGAATGCCGCCCTGTCACGGCGGAGGTCGCGGGTTCGAGTCCCGTCCGGTCCGCTCAGAAAGGTCACCTTCGGGTGACCTTTCGGCTTTATGCGCAGGCTCATCACGGCCACCCTCCTGTTCCAGGGCTTCTGCCTCCAGGCCCAGGATGCCTCGTTGATACCTGGCCTGCTGGCAGAACTGCGCGCCGCAACCAACGATACCGTCCGGGCCGACGCGCTCGCCCGGCTCTGCTTCAACCTGGTCCGCACCGACCCGGACAGCTCCCGGCTGGTCGGTGAACAGGCCCTGCTCCTGGCCGAACGCATCGGTAACCAGCGCGCATTGGGGGACGCCTGCAACAACCTCGGCTGGCTCGAAGCGGAACAGGGTGGGTTCGCACGCGCCGACTCCCTGCTAAACCGCGCGCTGGTCATCTTCGAGCGGATCGGAAAGCCGCAATACACATCAGTCACCCTGAGCAACCTCGGCTGGCTATCAGAGAAACGCGGCGACAGTGTGAGTAGTCTCAAACGCTTCCAGGAAGCGCTCGCGCTGAGCGAACAGGCACGCGACACGGCCAGCGCCTCCATCCTTCTGTACTCGTTGGGCGTGGCCTACCGCAAGATCAAGGACCACGAACAGAGCATCGCCCACCTGGAACGCTCCCGCACCTATGAGCGACTGCTCGGCCGCAAAGCCAAGGAAGCCAACTGCGTGATCGCCCTGGCGAACACCTTCCGCGCGAAAGGGGACACGACCGGTGCACGTAAGGCCTACGCGGACGCCATCGTGATCTACCGCGACGTGCGCGATGACCAAGGCTGGGGCATCGCGGAGGAGAACATGGGAGACCTGGACGGAGAGGCGCGACCCCGTGCCGCACTGGCCCACTACATGGCTGCGCTGGCGCACTACGACACGGTACACAGTGTCATCGACAAGGCCTACGTGCTCCAGCGGATCGGCACCACCTACATCGCCCTCGGCGACCTGAAAAAAAGTGAGACCCGCCTGCGTGAAGGCTTGACGCTGAGCGATGGCGCAGGCGATCCGCAACTCACCGCCGCATATGAAATGGCTCTCGCTCGCCTTTATGCGAAGAAGGGTCAGGGCGATGCGGCGATCGCGCACTTCGATCGCTACGTTTCACTGAAAGACAGCCTGCAAGGCGCGGATACACAGCGCGAGCTGGCCCGGCTGCGCACCGAATTCGAAACGGAGCGCCAGGAGAAGGACAACGCGATCCTGCGCGCCGTGAACAACGAGCAGGCCGCACGCATCCGCAGCGGACAGGTCAAGCTCTACGCGATCATCGCCATCGCCGTGTTCGTCCTGGTCGCGGCGCTGCTATTGCTGCGCAACTATCTGCAGAAGCGGAAGCACGCCGCCACGCTCGAAAGTCTGAACAAGGACCTGGCGACGAGCAACACGGAGATCAACGAGATCAACGGGCTGCTGGAAATGAAGCTGCTGCGCAGCCAGATGAACCCCCACTTCATCTACAACTGTTTGAACAGCGCGGCCCAGATGACTCAGGCCGGCAGGCAGGCCGAGGCCCTCGCCTACCTGCAGGGCTTCGCGCGCCTGCTGCGCATGGTGCTCGACCATAGCGTGAGCGATCGCGTGAGCGTACGGGAAGAGACCGGATTCCTGAAGCAATATCTGAAGCTCGAGGCGCAGCGGCTCGATGGTCTGCGCTACACCGTGGAAGCCGACCCCGCGCTGATGGATGAAGACGTCGACCTGCCCGCGCTCATCGTGCAGCCCTTCGTGGAGAACGCCGTGTGGCACGGCCTGATGAGCAAGACGGGCGACCGTTCCATCGAGGTACGCTTCGCGAACGCCCCGATAGGGATCACCTGCACGATCTTGGACAACGGAGTAGGACGGGCCGAAGCCGGTGCTGCGCGCTCTGAGCATTCACCCGGGCACGGATCATTGGGCATGCAGCTCACCAGCGAACGATTGAAGCTGATGGCCCGACGCATGCAGGATGATGGATCGATCACGATCGAAGACCTCAAAGCGCCGGATGGTCGCCCCGCCGGCACAAGGGTGACGGTGATCCTGCGCTGAGCCGCTGCCTCGGCCCTTCGACCGTCCGCTCTACGTTCAACCGCAAAGGTCAACGACAGGCACATCTTCCGCGCCTCCATGAAACCCGTGTTCCTCGTACGCGGCGACCGCGTGCTGCGCGTGGTCTACCTTGGCGACGATCCGCGAGGCGATGAGCGGGAGCAGGCAGCGATGATCCGGACCTTGATCGTGGACGATAGCTCGGATAACCGCAGCTACCTGCGCAGCCTTCTCGCCGGTGCGCATCCGCAGGTGCAGGTGCTCGGCGAAGCCGCCAACGTGCAGGAGGCCTTGATCGCCATCGCGCGCCATGCACCCGACCTTGTTCTTCTGGATGTGGAGATGCCCGGCGGAACGGGCTTCGATCTCCTGCGCAAACTGGAGAACTGGCCATTCGAGGTCATCTTTTGCACGGCCTACGAACGCTACGCCGTACAGGCCATCCGCTTCAGCGCGCTGGACTACCTGCTGAAACCCGTGCAACCGGATGAGCTCGCCACCGCGATCCTCCGCTTCGAAACGGCACGCGCCACGGGACGGGTAAGGCAGGTGGTGCAGCAACAGTTCCTGAGCAACCTCGGCGCAACGGACGAGCGCGCGATGAAGCTCACGCTCACCACGGGTGACCGCACATGGTTCGTTTCCCCGACAGAAGTGACCCATTGCACCGCGGACGACAACTACACCGAATTGCACACCACCGATGGCCGGCGCTTCGTGAGCGCACGGACGCTGAAGGACTACGAGGAGATGCTCGTGCCGCTCGGTTTCCTGCGCGTGCATCGCTCTTCTCTGGTCAACCGCACGGCCGTGTCGCACCTTGATGAGCACCATGTGATCCTGGCGAACGGTGCGCGCCTGGAAGTGAGCCGCAGGAAACGTGAGGATGTTCTGAGGGCGCTCGCGCACTGAACCGTTCGCTCACCGCAACGACCGTTCGCTCGGACGAGCGCCCGATCGCGTGCCGCGCGACGTTGTTTCGATGCCTCAACTCGAAAGCCTATGAGATCCGTCCTCCTTCCCTGTGCTATGGCATCCATACTGTTCTGCTCTGCCCAATGGAGCACAGACCCCGTGAGCCCCATGGTGGTGTCCGACGCTCCGAACGCACAACGCCTCATGCGCGCCATCGCCGATGCGGACAGCGGCTACTACGTGTTCTGGAGCGATCTGCGCGACAACCCCTCCAAGGGCGATCTCTATGGCCAGCATTTCGACAGCGAAGGCAACGCGCTCTGGACGGCCAATGGCGAGCAATTGATGAGCGACCCGACCAGTAGCATCAACCAGGTGGCACCGCTCCTGATGCCGGACGGCTCAGTGATCGTGTCGTACATGACCGGTGCAGGCGTGAACGCTTCGGATACCGCTCGCGCCATGCGCTTCGATGACAACGCGAACGCGATGTGGACCGAACCCGCAGTGCTTCTTACCGGCCTCGACTATCGTAGCATGGAGGTGATACCCAGTGACAGCTGCGCCTATCTGGTCACCTACTGCGAAAGCTGCGGCGGGGGCGGCTACGGCTGCAGGATGCAACGGGTGCGCATGGATGGCTCGGTGCAGTTCGCCCTGCCGGGGCAGGCCATGGCATCGACCTACTACGGGCCATTCACCATCCACCCGGATGGGGCCGGTGGATTGCTGTTCAACATCCGTTGCGGCAATGGCGCTGGCACTTGCCTGAAGGCTCAGCGCTTCGACAGCTTGGGCACCCCGGTATGGCCGGACTACATCGACCTGGCCGACGCGAACGGACTCAACTACGCTTTCTCAACAACCGTTGATGCATCCGGCGCGCAAACCGCCGTATGGGAGGTGAACGGGGATCTCCGCATGAACCGTTGTGACACGCTTGGCTCGCCGCTCTGGACACCGACCGTCCAGTACGCCTGCGATCTGCCGACCTACGTACAAGGCTTGCCGTCGGCCATTGCGACCGGCCAGCATCTCTTTATCGCCTGGGCGGACAACAGACCGCCAGCATCGAACGCCGAACTCTACCTCCAGAAATACGACCTGACCACCGGCTCGGAGCTTTGGGCCGCGGACGGGGTGCCCGTGATCCAGCTACCTAGCTACATCCCCACCCCGCGCCTGGTGCCATCGGACGGTGGTGAGGTCATCGGTATCATGGATGGCAGTTCTTATGCGGCGATGCGCGTTCGTGCTGACGGTAGCCTGGCGTGGGCCAGCGCGGTGAGTTTCGCCACCGCCAACACACCCTTCTATGATGATCGCGTGGAACTACCGGATGGCAGCGGCGGAGTGGTCGCTTTCTGGGAGTCGTCGCTCGGTGATGTGTATGGCGCGCGCATCTACCGTAACGGTGACCTGGGGAGCCATGTAGGCCTCGCGGAGAACTTGCCGCCGGCGCAGCTCCATGTATTCCCGAACCCCGCGACCGACCTCTTGCGCTTCGACCTGGCCGGCATCGAGCGCGCGTCGCAGGTGGACGTGCTCGACACGGACGGCCGACTGGTCAACGGAGCGCGCGCGAACATCGCCGACCGCACCATCGACCTGACGGGGCTGGCCGCCGGCGCCTACGTGGCCCGCATCCGCACGCACATGGGCACGCATCACGCACGCTTCATCAAGCAGTGAACGGCAGCGGAATGCGAAGCACGGCGGCTAACCGAGCCGGTTCTCCAGACCTGACCGCACGCGGCTGAACCACTCCTCCCGCAGGATGCTGAGCACGATGCTGCTGCGCCGTCCACCGTCCGCGTCCGGCATGTGACTGCGCAGGATGCCTTCTTCCGCGCACCCGATACGCTTCATCGCCGCGATGCTGCGCGCGTTGTTCGCGTCCGCACGGCACTCCACGCGCTCCAGCCCGCATCCTTCGAAAGCGAAGCGCAGGAGCAGGAATTTGCAATGCGTGTTCAGGCCGGTTCCCTGAAAGGCCGAACCGTACCACGTGTAACCGAGCTGGGCTGTGCCGAACGCAGGCTGGATATCATAGAACCGCGTGCTGCCCGCAAAGGTCCCGGTGCGCTTGTCGAATACGATGAACGGATACTCGGTACCCTTGGCACGCCCTTCCACGGCCATGCGGATGTAGGTCGCCAGTCCATCCGTTCCGATGGCGCGCTGGAGCGAGTACTTCCATATCCCTGGTTCGTTCAGGGCGAAAGGCAGCAGGTGCGCATGGTCATCTGTATTGAGCGGACGCAGGAGCACCCTCTCATCCTCCAGCACGTGCTCCGCTGTGGTTTCGATCCCGTTCATCGCGCCAGGGTTCACATCAGTTCTTCCTTGCGATCTCAGCCAGGAACCGCTCGGCGTATTGCTTCACCTTGTGATCCCCCACCCCGCTCACCAGCCGGAATTCGTACACGTTCGCCGGCCGCTTCTCCGCCATGTCGATGAGCGTGGCATCGCTGAATACGATGTACGCCGGTTTGGCGATCTCCCTGGCTATCGACTTGCGCAGGTCTTTCAGGCGTTGCAACAGGTCCGCCGAGACGCCTGATGAAGGCTCGGTCGGCGGTGCCGCCGCCTGCTTCTTCGTCCGATCCTGACGCTCCTTGATGGTATCGGGTGTGACCAGGCGGACCTCACGTTCACCGCGGAGAACGGCCTGGCCCGCTTCCATGACCTTCAGGTGGTAGTGATCCTTGTAGTCGATCTCCAACAGACCGTACTGGATCATCTGCTGGAGGAACATCATCCATCCGAAGGCGCTCACATCGCCACCAGCACCGAAGGTCTTCACCTGGTCGTACCGGTTCTCCATGACTTCCGCCGACCGTGTACCTTTCAATACATCGATAAGCACGCTCATGCTGACCTTCTCCTTGCAACGGATCGCGGCGCTCAAGGCCTTCTGCGCGAGCAGCGTTCCGCTGAAGTACTTCGGCGGGTCCTTGCACACATCGCAGTTGCCGCACGGCTCAACGGTCGTTTCGCTGAAGTAGCTGAGCAGGATCGTGCGCCGACAGACCTGTGCCTCGGCGTACTCCTTCATCCGGTCCAGCTTCGCGATCAGGATCCTCTTGTACTGCGTGTCCTCGACCTTCTCGATGTGATACATCTGCCCCTGCACATCGGCGTAGCTATAGAAGAGGATCGTTTCGCTCGGCTGGCCATCGCGCCCGGCACGGCCGATCTCCTGGTAGTAGCTCTCCAGGTTGCCCGGCAGGTTGTAGTG
>CAZYPC010000138.1:0-10225 GCA_964649165.1 uncultured Chryseobacterium sp. | reverse complement strand
GCGCTCACTTCGACCGCTACCTGGCCTTGGATATGGGCGAGCGGAACGCCCTTAAGGAACGGAGCCGGGTGCGACGGCTGAAGAAGCGCGGCTTCTTGTTGCAAGAGGGCGAGGTGTGCCGGTCCTATTCATTCGTCGTAGAGGGCTGCCTTAGGATGTTCGAGATCGATGAGAAGGGCGTGGAGCACAACCTCCAGTTCGCGCAGGAGAACGAGTGGATCGTGGACATCGGCAGCTTCCACGCGGAGAAGCCGAGCAGTCTCTTCATAGAGGCCTTGGAGCCCAGCACCGTGGTCTGCATCGAGCATGCCGACCTGCTGCACCTATACACCGAGCACCCCAAGTTCGACCGCAACTTCCGCGTGATCATTGAGGATCAGTTCGTGGAACTGCAACAGCGGATGCTTCGCCGCAACGCCTCGAGCGCGGAACAGCGCTATGTGCATTTCGTGGAGCAGCATCCCGCCCTGGTTGCCCGCGTGCCCAATGCGCACATCGCTTCCTACCTGGGCGTCACGCCCGAGTTCCTGAGCCGCCTGAAGGCGAAGTCGAGCAGGGGACGTTGATCCCTTGATCTGGATCAAGGTCATTTCTTGATCAAGGCCATGTGTCCGCGATACCGGACCGGGAAACCTTTGCCTCGATAACAAGTCCGCCATGAAGCACAGGCTCTTCCCCGCACTGTCAGTCATCCTACTGATAAGCTGTCAAACGCCAGGCGAACAAGACACCAACAACCATAACAACACCGCGACCATGAACACCGCCAACGATCAAGCTGCCATCAAGAGCCTGCTCTTCACCTACCGCGATGCCCTCAACGCCTCCAGCGTGGACCAGGTGATGCCGCTCTACGCGCCCGACGGTGTCTTCATGCCCTCCGGCTTCCCGACAGCAGTGGGCACGGAGCAGGTGATGGGCGCTTATACCGGTGTGTTCGCCATGATCCAGCTCAACATCGAGTTCTTCATCGACGAAGTGGTGGTGGAAGGAGACCATGCCTTCGCCCGCACCACCTCCAAAGGCAGCACGCTCATCCACGCCACCGGCGCGACTGTGCCGGAGGAGAATCGCGAACTGTTCGTGCTTCAACGCACCGCCAGTGGTTGGAAGATCGCGCGGTACATGTTCAACAAGATGAAGTGAGCGACCTTTCGGGCATGCCAACACCAGCTGCCCACGGGTTCATTCCACACCAGCCTCAACGCTACAGTGCTGAGGGATCGGCGCTGCGCTCCTCGCGTTTCTTCGAGCTGCTGAACGAAAGGCGGAGCGTGCGGCATTTCAGCCCGGATCCCGTGGCCGATGATGTGATCGACAACATCGTGCGCGCGGCCGCCACCGCTCCCAGCGGTGCGCACAAACAACCCTGGACGTTCTGCGTGGTGAAGGACCCCGTATTGAAGACAGCGATCCGCGAGGCCGCCGAGGAGGAGGAGAAGGAGAACTACAGTGGTCGCATGCCGCAGGAATGGCTCGATGACCTGGCCCCTCTCGGCACCGATTGGCACAAGGAATTCCTGGAGGTGGCTCCGCGCCTGATCGTGGTGTTCAAACGTGCGTATGAGCTCATGCCCGATGGGGCCCGGCGCAAGAACTATTATGTGGAGGAGAGCGTCGGCATCGCTTGCGGCTTCCTGCTCGCCGCTGCGCAGAACGCGGGACTGGTCACACTCACGCATACGCCCAGCCCAATGAATTTCCTGGCGCGGATCCTCGGTCGACCTGAGAATGAACGCGCCTTCCTGCTGATCCCGATCGGCTTTCCGGCGAAGGAATGCACGGTGCCTGACCTGCGCCGGAAGTCCTTGGATGAGGTGTTGGTCCGCTATGCGTGAACGGCTACCGCTTCACTTCATACCGCATCGCCACCGCCCCTGAACCGAATTCCTCGCGGCCCACGAGCCTCAGGTCCACCATCTTGCTTAGGCCTGCGAACAAGGTGGGCCCGCAACCTGCGATCCGTGGGTGCACCACGATCTGGTACTCATCGATCAAGCCCAGTTCCGTCAGCGTCATGGCGAGTTGCACACCGCCGACGCCGATACCCTTGCCCGGCTGCTGCTTGAGGTGTTGGACGAATGCCGCGAGATCACCCTGTCCAGGCAGGCGGGCGCGCACAAGCTCCGAGTTCCAATCCACCGTCGTCAACGTCTTCGACACCACGTACTTCTTCGCGGCGTCCATCGTCTTCGCGAACGGATGCATCCACGGCTCCATCCAGTCCGGCCAGATCCCATCGGGTGGCATCCGCCAAGCTTCCTCCATCATGAGGTAGGTCACGCGGCCCAGGAGCAGGGCGTCGACGCCAGCGATGTACTGCTCCGCATTGCGGTGCAGGTCCTCGTCGGGGATCCCGACCGTGTGGTCGTAGCAGCCGTCCAGGGTGACGTTGATGGAGAAGCGGAGGGGGCGCATGGTTAGGTAGTCTTAAGGCCATCAGGCATCTGAACATCACGCTTCGTCTCGCTCCACAAACGTTGGAGGTAGTGTAGCACACGAGGCAGGGCGTCGGGTAGCGCAACTGTCTCCTCCATTTCTGACCTACCAGGGCCATATGCGACTTGAACCACCTGCTCGTCCGGGTAGAAATCTAGCCTCACCCTCAGTTGCTCTGGAGTGAGCCCAAAGTGCGCTGATGTAGACAAGATGATAGTATGCATGCTTTGCCCAATACGGAACATCGGGGCGAGACCACGTGTCTCTAAAGCACCGACAATGCTTCGGGCCATCGGCTTCCACCTTGACCAGTGGTCATCGCCGTGAAGCGAATCGATGAAATTGTGGATGTACTCCCATGATTCCAAATTGTCCTTCGGCGGGCCCTTGGTCCATGCTACTGGTCTTCGCTCAACCGCCTTCTTGATGTCGTTCAGGTCCTCCAGGATCGCCTTCTTGATCGCACGCTTGAAGAAGACCATGGGCAGCGCCTTCAGCTTCGCGGCGAAGCCTTGAGGCTGCGTCTTATGGATGCCAGTGAGCGTGGCAGCGCCATCACTGCCTGAAACACGGTTGGTGGTGATGAATACGAAGCCATCCTGTTCTGCCTTGGTCTTGTAATAGTCGTTCTCCTTCGCCTCGGTGATCCACTTCTCCACGGTGGCCGATTCGCCGAATAGCTTGCGCGTCTCCTTCCACCTCAGCCCGATGGGGCCGGTCGCAGGTTTCGCTACGATCTCGATCTTCTCGACGCCGCTGAGGAGTTCTGCGAAGTTCGCGATGTCGGTGGTCGCGGCCCAGACCGCAGCCTTGGAGCCGTTGATGGTGATTTGCGCTTCGACGGTCATGGGTTTAGGCCGTGAGATCTAGTGGAATCCTCATGCCGAGATCACGATGTCCTTCACAATGTGAAGGCGAATGACCTTGGGCATCTCCGCTGCCTCGAAGTGGGTGGCGACGGCATTCTTCACATTTGCCTTCAATAGCTCCAAGTCATCGCCATCCGTGAAGATGGAATAATCCAAGGCGCGCGCTTCATAGCCACCCTCATGCGACTCGTTCGCGATGAAGATGATCTCCTTCATGCTTTAGCAATGCGCAACCCCTACTTCGGCTCCCACAACTCGATCTTGTTCCCCTCCGGATCGTACACCCACGCGAAGCGGCCGTAGTCCTCGTCCTGGCGCTTGGGATCGATGCGCACGCCAGCGGCTTCAAGCTTCTTCAGCAGGCCATCGATGTCCTGCACGCGCAGGTTCAGCATGAATTGCTGCTTGGCATCAAAGTAGTCGCTGTCGCGCTTGAAGGGCGAGAAGACCGTGGGCCCGGCGTCCTGTTGCCAGATCCAGCCGTGCGCTTCGTCGTTGATGCCGAAGTGGTCGTTGTACCACTTGGCGAGGGCCTTGTGGTCGGTGGCGCGGAAGAAGAATCCGCCGATGCCGGTGACGTGTCGGGACATGGGAGCGAATGTGTTGCGCCAAGGTAGGTCGTGCCCGGCGCTACGCGGATACAGCCTTGCGTACCGCCTTCTTCTTCGCAGGCCGCTCCACCTTCTCGATGCTGCCGTACTTCTTGCCCATCATCCGGCCCCAGGCTGCGATCACCTCCAGCAGCGGCAACAGCGTCTTGCCGTGCGGCGTGAGTGCGTATTCCACGCGCGGCGGCACTTCGGGATACACCTTGCGGCTCACGAAGCCGTCGTGCTCCAGCTGACGCAGCTGCATGCTCAGCATCTTCTCGGTGATGCCCGGGATCAATTTGCGCAGTTCGCTGAAGCGCTTCTTGTCTTTGCGCAGGTACCAGAGCACGATGGTCTTCCATTTGCCGCCCACCAGTTCCATGGTCACGTCCAGGGCGCAGTGGTAAACGTGGCCGTTCAAGCGGATGCGGTACTCGTCGCCGTCGATGATCATGCTGTTGAAAACTTGTGGTGCGTTGGTCCTTCGCTGTGGTCGCTGAAACCGGCATCCATGGCCGGTACTATCGTTGGTGACAGTACTTGTGGAAAGTATAGAGGCCGGTGAACTTTGCAGCCACAAAGGAAAAGAAACCAACACGAACGACCATGAAGATCGGTGTATTCGGAACGGGGGTGGTGGGCCAGACCATCGCTGAGAAACTGGAAAGCCTGGGCCACGAGGTGATGCTCGGCACCCGCGATGTGCAACAGAGCATGGCCCGCGCGGACAAGGATGGTTACGGCCGGCCGCCGCTGAAGGACTGGGTGGCACAACACCCCCAAGTGAAGGTGGGCCCCTTCGCGGATGCCGCGGCCCACGGCGCACTGCTGGTGAACGCCACCAGTGGTGCCGGAGCGATGGAGGCGTTGAAACTCGCCGGGGAGCGGCACCTGAACGGGAAAACGATGCTGGACATCTCCAACCCGCTGGACTTTTCGAAGGGCTTTCCGCCGAGCCTGCTGGTCAGCAACACGGATTCGCTGGGCGAACAGTTGCAACGGGCCTTTCCGCAAGTGAAGGTGGTGAAGGGGTTGAACACGCTCACGAGCTTCCTGATGGTGGCCCCGCGCATGCTGCCCGACACGCACCACATCTTCCTCTGCGGCAACGATGCCGGCGCCAAGCAGGAAGTACGTGCGTTGCTCTCCTCCTTCGGTTGGGCCGATGGGGAGATGATCGACCTAGGCGACATCACCAACGCGCGCGGTACCGAACAACTGCTGCCCATCTGGGTGCGCCTCTACGGGGCCATGCAGAACCCGATGTTCAACTTCAAGGTGGTGGTGGCGCGGGCGTGATGGCATCCGGACTGCTCATGGCGGCGCTGGTCGCCAGCATCTGGGCCATCGGTAATGGTGTGCTGCACGATGCCTTCGTCCTGGCCCGGCACGAAGGGCCGTACACCCGGGAGCTTTTGCGGCTGCTGATGGACGGCCACATCCTCATCACCTGCGGCGTGGTGTACGTCGTGGCGTACTTCCTCATCAAGCAGGGGAATGCCCTCGGACCCTGGCTGTGCTGCATCGCCGCAGCCAGCTTGATCGTTTACTGCGCCATGATCTTCCCTTTCCTCAAGTCCTTCGGAACGGTGGTGATCAACGTTGTTGTGTTGGGGATGGCCGTGTTCGAACTGATCACGGACCACTGAGCAGTGCGGCCGGGGTACTTTTGTGCGGCATGCCCTCCCACAACCTCCGCAAACCGGCGCGTCCGCAACAATTGACCGCCGCGTACATGAAGGCGCTGGATCTCCACATGGCGGAGTTCCGGGCGGGCACGGCCGACCGGGCCTGGGGGATCCGGGATTTCGCGGAACGCCTTTTCGTGCATCCCACGCATTTGAGCAATACGCTGCAGGAAGTGACCGGAAGATCGCCGTGCGACCTGTATGAAGAAAGGTTGATGGAGGTGGCGCGCGAGCTCCTCACGGCATCTGGCGTGTCCGCTGCGGAAGTGGCGCGGCAGCTCACGATGGACCCGAGCAACTTCGGCAAGTTCTTCAAGCGGTTCGAGGGCATCACCCCGAAACAGTTCCGCGAGAAGCTGGCGTTGCACCGCAGCGCCTGAACGCATATTCTGAGGTTCTCACCATGATCCCCGGTTAGGGGTGCGGCACTTTTGTGCCCTGATCCACACCCCCATGAAGACGCGGCAACTCGGAAGTACAGGCCCCATCAGCTCCGCCCTCGGCCTCGGCTGCATGGGCATGAGCGACCTCTACGGCACCTGTGACGATGCCCAGAGCATCGCCACCATCCAGGCCGCGCTCGATGCGGGCATCACCCTGCTCGACACCGGCGACTACTATGCCATGGGCCACAACGAACTGCTGATCCGCGATGCGCTCAAGGGCCGCGACCGAGCGAAGGCGTTGATCAGCGTGAAGTTCGGCGCGTTGCGGGACCCGGCGGGCAACTGGCTTGGCTTCGATGGACGGCCCGTTGCGGTGAAGAACGCCCTGGCCTATTCGCTGCGCCGCTTGGGAACGGAATACGTGGACATCTATCGCCTGGGCCGCACGGATCCCAACGTGCCGATCGAAGACACCGTGGGGGCGATCGCGGACATGATCAAAGCGGGCTACGTGCGGCACGTGGGTCTCTCCGAATCCGGCGTCGACACGATCAGGCGCGCGGCTGCCACGCATCCCATCAGCGATCTGCAGATCGAGTACTCCTTGGTATCGCGCGGGATCGAAGACAGCATACTGCCCACGTGCCGCGAGTTGGGCATCGGTGTCACGGCATACGGTGTGCTTTCACGCGGGCTCATCAGTGGGCATTGGAGCACGGACCGTCAACTGGCGATGAACGACTTCCGCAAACACGCCCCGCGCTTCAACGGTGAGAACCTGCAACGCAACCTGGCGCTGGTGGAGGCCTTGCGTGCAATAGCCGAGGGCAAGGAGGCCACGGTGGCACAGGTGGCCATCGCGTGGGTGCTTTCGCGCGGTGCGGACATCGTGCCGCTGGTGGGTGCGCGCACGCAAGTGCGGTTGATGGAAGCCCTTGGCGGCACGGAGGTCGCATTGCAGGCTGATGATCTGGTACGCATCGAAAGCGCCATTCCCAAGGGCTCCGCGGCCGGGGATCGATATCCAACGCCGTTGATGGCGCACCTGGACAGCGAGCGGCGATAGGGCACCTCGCGGGCGTACTTTGTGTGCATGCAACCCCGCCTCTCTTTCATCACCCTCGGTGTCGCCGACCTCGACAAGTCCAAGCACTTCTACAACGAAGTGCTCGGCTGGGTGCCTTTCCAGGACAACGGCGGTATTGTGATGTACCAGTTGAACGGGATGATCCTATCGCTCTATCCGCAGCACGCGCTGATGGAGGATTCACAGGTGATCAACGACGGGAAGCGATCGCGCTTCACGCTTGCGCAATGCTTGAGGTCACCGGAGGAAGTGGATGCGCTGTTCACCGAGCTGAGAAAACAAAAGGTGACCATCACGAAGGAGCCGCAGAAGGTGTTCTGGGGCGGGTACAGCGGCTACTTCGCTGATCCCGATGGGCACGTGTGGGAGATCGCGCACAACCCGTTCCTGGAGATGGACAAGGACGGGAACGTGCTCGGGATGAAGATGGGGTAAGCGATCTTCGGCGCCATGACCCTTGAGGAACTCTTCGCCGACAAGTCGCTCAAGTCCAAGGATCGCTCGGCCCGGTTGCAGCGCATGCTCGATGACGGAGAGGTGGAGCAGTCCGCGCTCATCGTATTCGCTGGGAACGCGAAAGCCCCTGTGAAGGCCACGTGCCTTGAAGGACTGGAATATGTAACGAAGACCAGGCCGGTGCTCCTTACCGCGGCCGCGCTGGATCTTTGCATCCGCTCAGTGGCCGACAAGGAGCCGCGCGTAAAGTGGGAGGCCGCGCGCGTCATCGGCAATACCATCCATCGTTTTCCCGAACGAGCCGAGGAAGCGATGGAAGCCCTGCTCCCACAAGCCGGTCACGAGGGCACAGTGGTGCGCTGGAGCGCGGCCTTCGCCCTGGGACAGATCATCGGCATGGGCACGGCGCTGAACCGGACATTGGTGCCCAAGGCGCAGGAGATCGCAAAGGACGAGGAGAAGAACAGCATCCGCAAGATCTACGAGGCGGCCATCAAGAAGTCCGGGCGAGGCTGATGCCTGCGAAAGACGACTGGCGGACTACTCCATAAAACCCACGAGGATGCCCACGCATCCGACGTTGAGCATCTCATTGCCGCCCTTGGCTTTCTCCGGCACATCGATATGCACCTTGAGCTGCTGGGTGGTGGCCACCTTGAAATCGAAATTGGGCTTCGGGTCGTTGGCCATGCTCTCGAAGAGGGTCTGGCCTGTGCCGTCCATCAGCTTCCAGTTCACTTCACCCAGGATCGGGTGCGCGCAGATCATGAGACGATACTCCTGGCCGCTGAAGAAGGTGAGGTCCACTTCCGCCTCCTCGCCGGGGGCGAGCTGTGCGGCGTTGAACGTCTCGTTGAACTTGTACGGCAGCATGCTCGCGGCGCACTTGTTCTTCACGAAGGCCCGGCACTGGGCAGAGGCTAGCGCGGGCAGGACGGCCGCAGCGGCGAGCACGATGAGGTTGCGGAGGTGCTTCATCAGGTGGCTCAGTTGATGTAGCCGTTGCGGATGGTAGTGGTCTTCTCGGTGAGCGCTTTCAGTTGCTCGTCATTGACGGCTGCGGGAGGGCTGCCCCCGCCGATGACGGCGACCCCGTTCTCCTGGGTCACCTTGCTGGCCGTGGCCGCCGGCGTGGCCGAGTACAACGCCGCCAGCGCGTCCAGATCGCCTTTCACGCCGCCGACCGCCGGATCGTCCGTGCTGTAGGTGGACATCAGTTCGATGAGCTCGCCCAACGGGATGCGCTGGTCGGCGATGCGCTGGCGCAGTTCCGGCGTGTCATGCTGCTTGCACACCTGCGTCGCGATGTAGAGGCCCTCGACCCAGCCGCCCGCGATCATGAGCGCGCTCACGTTGTCGCGTCCGTTCTCCTTCAGGTAGGCGTCCACATCCCAATAGGTCTCGCTGATGATGTTCAGCAGGGAATCGCGGTCGTTGCGGTTGGCCTCCATGCGGTCCACCGTCTCCTGGCCGAAGGCGTTGGCCACATCGAGCCGCTTGGCGAGGTTCTGCGCGCAAGCGGTGTAGAGCATGCTTTCTTGCGTGTTGTTGAAGACGCTGGCGTAGCTGAGGTCCGCGCCGTAGATGCCCAGATTGAGGGCCTGCTTGCTGGCGCTCGTGTAGTTGTCCACGTGCTTCACGTCGTTCAGGATGTCCTTGTCGTACTCCGCACCGGCCTTCTTCAGCACCGCAGCGGTTTCCATCGGGCTGGGGATGTTGTGGAAGATGTTCTTGGTCTTCCGTACGCGTTCAGCCTGCGTGCTGTCGGTAGCGCCATCCGTTTTCAGCGTGTCCTGGGGGGGCGGATCGCCGCCGCATGCCGCCAGGATGATCGTTCCGATGAGGCCGTAGGTCCAACCGCGTGTCCGCATGTGCTGTGGGTAAAGGACGTGGAGAGTCAGGGGTAAAGATCCGCGCGCAGCTTGGCCGATCAGTGCGCCTCCAGCCAGTTTTTCCCCATGCCCATGTCAACAACGAGCGGCACTTCCAGCCGCATCGCACCCTCCATGCGGCCCTTCACCAGCGCCTTCAGCTCATCCACCTCCTCGCTGTGCATGTCGAAGACGAGTTCGTCATGCACCTGCAACAGCAGCCTGCTCCGCATGCGCTGCTTCTTCAGGTCGCGGTGGATGTCCACCATGGCCACCTTGATGATGTCCGCCGCCGTGCCCTGCATGGGCGCGTTGATGGCGATGCGCTCGGCCTGCGCGCGCACCGTGTTGTTGGCGCTGGTGATGTCCGGCAGGTAGCGGCGACGGCCCATCAGCGTCTTGATATACCCGTTCGTGCGGCAGAACCCGATCATCTCGTCCATGTAGTTGCGCACGCCGGGGAACTGTGCGAAGTAGTCGTCAATGATCTGTTTGGCCTCCGCACGCGGGATGCCCAGGCCGGCCGCAAGCCCGAAGGCGCCCTGCCCGTAGGCGATGCCGAAGTTCACCGCCTTGGCCCGGCTGCGCTGGTCCCGCGTTACGGCCGCGATGTCCACGTTGAACACCTTGGCCGCCGTGGCCGCGTGGATGTCCAACCCGTGACGGAAGGCTTCCTGCATGTTCCTGTCCCCGCTCATGTGCGCGATGATGCGCAGCTCGATCTGGGAGTAATCCGCGCTGAGCAACTGGTAGTTCCCATCGCGCGGCACGAACGCCTTACGGATCTCGCGGCCCTTCTCCGTGCGGATGGGGATGTTCTGCAGGTTGGGGTCGTTGCT
>CAZYPC010000137.1:0-10348 GCA_964649165.1 uncultured Chryseobacterium sp. | reverse complement strand
AGACGTAGTTCACGCTGCTCTTCTTGGTGCTCTCGCCCTTGTAGTGGATGATGCGTGCCTCCGGCAGGTACCAGTTCTCGTACCCGCCCATGGTGATGCGGTAGCTCAGATCGATGTCCTCGCCGTACATGAAGAAGCTCTCGTCCAGAAGGCCCACCTCATCGAGCGTTTTCTTCCGCAGGAACATGCAGGCACCGGAGAGGATCTCGATGCGCGAGGTCTGGTTCTCGGGCAGGTGGCCGAGGTGATAGCGACCGAAGGTGCGACTGTGCGGGAACAGGCGCGTGAGGCCTATGATCTTGTAGAACGCCACAGCCGGCGCGGGCAATCCGCGCTTGCTCTCGGGCAGGAACTGGCCCGTGCCGTCGATCATCTTAACGCCCAACCCACCGGCCTTCGGATGCGCATCCAGAAAGGTGATCACTTTGTGGAAGACGTCCTCGCCCACCACCGTGTCCGGGTTCAATAACACCACGTATTCCGCCCCGCTCTCGCGGATGGCCTGGTTGTTCGCCCGACTGAACCCGACGTTGTCCTTGTTGGCGATCAGCCGCACCTGCGGGAATTTCTCGCGCACCATCTCCACGCTGCCGTCCGTGCTCTGGTTGTCCACCACGAAGACCTCGCCCTCGATGCCCTTCAGCGCCTCGAACGCGGTGCGCAGGCATTGCTCCAGGTAGGCCCGGACGTTGTAGTTGACGATGATGACGCTGAGTTTCATGCTCCGTTGTCGGTTGGTGGTTGTCGGTTGTCAGGTTGCCGACCACCAGGACGGACAACCGACAACTGACAACGGTCAACTCATCTCTTGAAGGTCTGTTCGTACGGTTTCCTGTCCGCGATACTACGTCCGAGCGTCACCTCATCGGCCTGCTCCAGTTCGCCGCCGATGCTGATGCCACGCGCGATCTGGCTCACCTCCACGCCCTGCTCCTTGAGCTTGCGGTGGAGATAGAAGCCCGTCGTATCCCCTTCAAGCGTGGCGCCCAAGGCCAGTACCACTTCACTGATGCCGCCCCTCCCTACGCGTTGGAAAAGCTGCCGTGTGTTCAGATCGTCGGGGCCCAGACCGTCCATCGGACTGATGACCCCGCCCAGAACGTGGTACAGACCCTTGAACTGCCGTGTGTTCTCGATGGCGATCACGTCGCGGATGTCCTCCACCACGCATACGATGGAACGGTCACGGCCCGGGTTGTCGCAGATGTCGCACACCGACCTGTCGCTGATGTTGCAGCACTCGGAGCAGTAGCGCACCTCATCGCGCAGGCGGCGAACAGCCTCACTGAACCGGGCGACCTCATGCTGTTCTCGTCGCAAGAGGTGCAGGGCCATGCGCATCGCCGTGCGGCGCCCGATCCCGGGAAGCGTGGCCAGTTGGTCCACGGCGTTCTCCAGAAGTTGCGAGCATAAAGGCATGGCGCAAAGATGTGCGGATGAGCGGATGTGCTGATCAGTTGATGAGCCAAGTCGACGTCAATGGGATGGCGGCACTCCACATCAGCACAACGGCTCATCATCTCATCCGCTAATCCGCAATTTCGCGCCCCATGCGTTCCATCCTCATCCTCGGTGCCGGTCGCTCGGCTTCCTCCCTCATCCAGTACCTCATCGACCATGCACAGCAACAGCAATGGCGCATCACCGTGGCTGACAAGGACGCTGCGCATGCCCAGAAGCTCACCGGCGGTGCGAACGATGCGGCCGAAGGCGTCGCGCTGGATGCCACCAACGCGGATGCCCGCGCCGCACTGATCGCGAAGCACGACCTGGTGATCAGCATGCTGCCTGCCTTCATGCACATGGACGTGCTGAAGGACTGCCTGCGGCTGAAGAAGAACGTGATCACGCCGAGCTATGTGCCGGACGCGCTCTGGCCGATGGATGCCGAGTTCAAGCAGGCCGGGCTCATCGTGCTGAACGAGATGGGCCTCGATCCCGGGATCGACCACATGAGCGCGATGCGCATCCTGGACCGTATCCGCACGGAAGGTGGAACGATGGACGCATTCGAGAGCTATTGCGGTGGACTGGTCGCCCCTGAAAGCGATGACAATCGCTGGGGCTACAAGTTCAGCTGGAACCCGCGCAATGTGATCCTCGCCGGGCAAGGCGGCTCCGCGAAGTACATCGATGGCGGCGTCACGAAGTACATCCCCTACCACAAGCTCTTCCAGCGCACGGTGCAGGTGAACGTGCCGGGGTTCGGTTCCTTCGATGGGTACGCGAACCGCGATTCGTTGAAGTACCGATCGCACTATGGCATCGAGGGGATCCCGACCTTGAAACGCGGGACACTCCGGAAAGCGGGCTTCTCCATCGCGTGGGACACGTTCGTTCAGCTCGGTTGCACGGATGACAGCTTCATCATGGAGTTCGGTCCCGATGCGACCTGGAACGACTACGTGAGCGCATTCCTCCCGCCTTCCGCCGGTCGCGATGCGCGCACCAACCTGGCCTACTACCTCAATCTGAACCCTGAGGGTGAGGTCATGAAAAAGCTGGATGAACTGCGGATCTTCTCACGAGAACCTATCGGGAAGTCGGGACTTTCCCCGGCCGGCCTGTTGCAACACCTGCTTGAACAACGTTGGGTGCTCGGCCCGAACGACAAGGACCTGGTGGTGATGTGGCATCGCTTCCGCTATGCGCAGGGCGGCCAGGTGCACGAGATACACGCGTCGCTTGCCGTGATCGGACAGGATCGAACACATACCGCAATGGCGCGGACGGTGGGGCTTCCGATCGCGATGGCGTGCAAGCTCGTGCTGAACGGGAAGCTCAACGACCGTGGCGTCCTGTTGCCCTTGAAGCCCGCGATCTACGATCCGGTGCTGGATGAACTAGAGCAGTCGGGCGTCGTGTTCGATGAGCGCAGCGTGAACGCCTAGAACTTCAGCATCAGGTCGCTCAGCATCGCGCGGTACGCAGGCGAATAGTCGAATGGTCCACTCTCCTCGACCGTGATCTCCTCGCTGGTCGTGGCCTGCTCGCCGCGCTTCAGTTCCATGAGCACGCGCTTGGGCGGTTTGCTCGCGAGGTAGCGCACGTCGCATCGGCGGCTCGGATTCAACCCTGCTTGATCGGCATCACCATCGAAGTCGAGCACCCGGTTCCTTGGCAGGATCACGTTCAAGCGGCCATCGGGCGCCAGCGCACGGTCCACCAGTTCGATCAGCTCGTGGAAAGCAAGGCCCGCACCGTGTTTCGCCACTTCCACGCGCGCATCGGCCGAGGACATTTCGCCCGGATAGAACGGCGGGTTGCAGATGATGACGTCGTAGGGCTCACTCGCTCTCATCCTGCGCACGTCCAAGCGATGCACACGGACCCGATCGGGCCAGGGGCTTGCCAGCACATTCTCCTGTGCCTGCTCGGCGGAAGCATCATCGATCTCTACCGCGTCGATCGTCGCTTCCTGATTCCGCTGCGCGGCGATCAAGGCGAGCAGGCCGGTACCCGTACCGACATCAAGAATGCGCTTCGCTCCAGAATAGTCCGTCCATGCGCCCAGCAGCACGCCATCCGTGCCGACCTTCAAGGCGCAGCGATCCTGCCGGATCGTGAACTGCTTGAATCGGAAGTGATCGTTGGGCACAGGTCTCTTGTTACGCGTCGCTCCACCGCCAAGCTCCTCGCCAACCGCTCAAGGTTCGCGGTACAGGTCGATCAATCCCTCCGGCGTGCGGATCACCAGCGAGCGATCCTCCATGTCGAGGTCCACGATCATCTCCTCTACGAGCGGCACCATTACCTCCTGCTCACCGTGCAGGATCACCAGCACCGGGTTCTTGTCCGTGCCTTCGATACCCGTCACTTCACCGAGCTCACCGTGCTGCTCGTCCCGAACGAGCAGGCCGATGAACTCTTCGGGATCCCAACTCTCATCGCTGCCATCCGCCAAGTGGCCCGGGGGCGCATAAATATCACGTCCGACGAGGATACCGGCGCTCTGCGGATCGTGGAAGTCGTCGAACTTGATGAGCGTATCCCGCCCTTTCTCGTAGAGCTTGGTGAAGAAGAACGGCACACGCTGGCCCTCGATCTCCACGAACAATGAACCGGCATGCACGATGTCGTCAAGGTCAACATCCTCCAGGTGCACGGTGAGCTCGCCTTGGTGCCCCCAAGGCTTGCCCAGGCGGCCCAGGAAGTGGAGGCTGTCGGTATCCATGGTGCCCTGTTCGGCGTGAAGGTAGCCCTCCTCTTCGAGGAGTGCGGACCGTCCGCACCTTTGCCCCGATGCGCAACTTCCTTTTCCTACCCCTCGCTCTGACCTGTACGGTCGCTTGTTCCGGTCAACAAGCTCCTCCAGGGATCATCCCCCTTCCGAAAGTCATGACGGTGGATAGCGGCGCCTTCGCCATCGGCCGCGAGACCAGCATCATCGCAGGGCAAAGGGCATTGGAACAGGAAGCAGCATTCCTGCAGGCCGCCTTGGAGCCGCTCTTGGGTGCTGCACCCGCCATCATCCACGAGGACCGCACTCCCGGAGCAGCCGATCCTCGTGCCGTTCCGGGAACGATGCTGCTGATGCTGAAGACGGGCACCGGGGCCGCACCGGAAGCTTATGAGCTCGGCATCGGACGCGACCATGTCATCCTCACGGCTGCCACGCCTGCAGGCATCTTCAACGGGATACAGTCCATCATCCAGCTCCTGCCTGCCACTTCTTCTGTCGGCTCCGGCGCACCGCGTGTTTTTCTGCCCTGCCTGGCCATCGCTGATGCACCGCGCTTCGCCTGGCGAGGCATGCACCTCGATGTGTGCCGCCACTTCTTCCCTGTACAGTTCGTGAAGAAGTACATCGACCTGCTTGCGCGCTACAAGATGAACCGCTTCCACTGGCACCTCACAGACGACCAGGGCTGGCGTATCGAGATCAAGAAATACCCGAAGCTGACGGAGGTCGGGGCGTGGCGCAGTGGCAGCCAGTACGGCCCGTACAGCCAGCGCACGTACGACAACGAACGCTACGGCGGCTTCTACACACAGGAGCAGATCCGCGAAGTGGTGGCGTACGGGAAAGCGCGACACATCACCGTGGTACCGGAGATCGAGATGCCGGGACACGCGATGGCCGCCCTGGCCGCGTATCCGCACCTTGGCTGTACAGGAGGTCCGTACGAGACGCAGAAAGGATGGGGCGTGTTCGACGACGTGTTCTGTGCCGGGAAGGACTCGACATTCACTTTCCTGGAGGACGTGCTGACCGAAGTGCTGGATCTCTTCCCTGGCGATCATATCCACATCGGCGGGGACGAGTGCCCGAAGACGCGTTGGAAGACCTGTCCACATTGCCAGGCACGCATGAAAAAGGAAGGGCTCAAGGACGAGCACGAACTGCAATCGTACTTCATACGCAGGATGGACCGGTTCGTCACCGACAAGGGGCGCAGGATCATCGGTTGGGATGAGATCCTGGAAGGCGGCCTGGCGCCCAACGCCGCAGTGATGAGCTGGCGCGGAACGGAAGGCGGGTCGACCGCCGCGCGACAGAAGCACAATGTGGTGATGTGCCCGGGAACGCATTGCTACTTCGACCACTACCAAGGTGACCCTGCGCATGAGCCACTGGCGATCGGAGGCTTCACCACCGTGCAGAAGACATACAGCTATGAGCCCGTTCCCGATGATCTGACAGCGGAAGAGGCCAGCTACATCATGGGCGCCCAGGGCAATGTGTGGACGGAGTACATCACCACATCCGATCATGTGGAATACATGGCCGCTCCGCGCATGCTCGCGCTCGCCGAGGTGCTCTGGAGCCCGAAGGACAAACGCGACGAAGCCGGCTTCATCCGGCGACTGGAGGAAGAGTTCGCGGCGCTGGACGCCTTGAAGATCAACTACAGCAAGAGCCTGTACAACGTCGAATTCAAAACCACCGGCAGCAAAAAGCGGGGGCAGGTGAACGTGGACCTGACCTGCGCGCCAGGCCTGGGCGAGATGCACTACACCATCGATGGTACTGAACCGACATACTCCTCACCGAAATTCGACTACACGATCGAACAGCGTGGAAGCACCACCATCAACGCCGCGATCTTCGGCGGTGATCACAAACTCGGCAACACGACATCGCTCAAGCTCCACTTCGACAAGGCGACCGGTTGCGCGCTGAACGTCGAACCACGCCCGGATGAGCGATACGACGATGGAGGGATATTCAATCTGGTGAACGGCGTGAGCGCCGGAGAGAAGCGGGTGAACCACGAGTGGCTCGGCTGGCGCAACTCGCGCGTGATCATCACCGTGGACCTCGGCAGCGAGCAAGCACTGCAGCATGCCGGCATCGGTGGCCTGGAAGAGCGGACATCATGGATCCACGCGCCGAAGAGCGTAGTGATCTCCACGAGTTCCGACGGACAGACCTTCGCCGAAGCCGCGACCATTACGCCGGACCAGGAAGCCAAAGGGCGCATGGAGTTCGGCACGGATACCGGTGGCAGGTCCGCGCGCTGGGTGCGTTTCACCGTTACGACGTTGCCGAGCATCCCGGATGGTTTCGCGGGAGAAGGCAATCTGCCGTGGCTCTTCCTTGACGAGGTACATATCCGATAATGAAGAGCCCCGGCCAGTGGCCAGGGCTCTGTTCGATCGACATCGGAACCGATCACTCGGCGGCCGGAGCCTCACCTTCGGCAGGTGCTGCCTCCACGGCCGGTACCGCAGCCGCCTCAGCTGCAGCGCTGGCAGCGGCGAGCTTCGCGCTCAGTTTCGCGGCCATGTCCTCCGCCTTCTTGTTGTCGGCTGCCACACGATCAGCGATCGCCTTTTCAGCGGCCTTGCCCACGCTACTGCGCTTCGCTTCCACCTTGGCGTTCTTCTCGTTCATCCAGATGTCGAAGCGGCGCTCGGCCTCGGTCGCGTCGAACGCGCCCTTCTTCACACCGTTGAGCAGATGGTTCTTGTACACCAGACCGGTGTAGCTCAGGATGGCACGGCATGTATCCGTAGGCTGCGCTCCTCTCTGCATCCAATCGAGCGCCTTGCTACGGTCGATCTCGATGAACGCGGGGTTCTGTCCCGGGTCGTAGGCACCGATCCTGTCGATGTACTTGCCGTCACGGGGTGAACGTTGATCAGCCACTACGATGTGGTAGTAAGGCTGGCCTTTTTTGCCTTTCCTCTGAAGGCGGATGCGAGTTGGCATGTCGCGGTTGTTGGTTTGTCCCGTCCCGGAGACATTCCGGTTTTGGGGGCGCGAAGATGGTGGTTTTTCGGATAGGTGCACTTTGCGGAGCGTACGAAAGCATGGCTGGCCAAGCACACATCTTGTGCTCAAGCTCAAAATCGTTCGAATGATCCGCGTCACTCATCACCGCTGGACATCAATGACTTGAATGCTACCCGGAGTTCCGAAATGCTTGCTTGGCCAGCCACGCATTAGCCGTAGTTTCGCCCCATGCCCACCCTTCAAGACTCCTACAACACCTGCCTTTTCCACGCCGCCACCGCCCTTGGCAGATCCCTCACGAAACTCGCCGACGAGCAGTTCGCACCTCTCGAACTGACGTCAACGATGGCCTTCCTGCTGATGACCGCCAAGACGGCACCGGGCGTGCTGATCAACGACCTTGCCCGCGTGCACCAACTGGATGTGTCCACTGTTTCCCGGGCGTTGGACAAGCTGGCGTTCGCACGGTTGATCCAGCGCGAGGGAGTAAAAAAGAACATCCGCGTCTTCATCACACCGCTGGGAGAGAAGAAGGAAGCGGATGCCCGTGGAGCGTGGGACAAGCTCCGGCAGACGTACTCCCTGATCCTTACTGAACCCGGTGCGCGCGACCTGGCGGATCGTGCAGCGCGTGCGGACGGCCAACTCCGCGCAGCCAACCCGAAACGACGCGCTTCGAAGGCCAGAACCCAGGCAACAACCTGATATCCTCATCAAGCCGCCCCTTTAGTGCTGCGCACCATGGCCCTGTCCCGCATCCTTCTCCTCGCGATCGCCTGCTCGTTGCTTTCACCGGAGGCCCGTCCACAGTTCGGGCTCTTCCTTCGGAAGATCTTCGTTGGTGACACCACCGCCCCGCCGAACCACGACACCGCATACATATCGACCTACCGCCAGAACGTGACCTTGAGCGCGGTATCCAGCTACCGCATCGCCTCCATCGACATCGCCGACACGCTCGGGCACGCGGTCACCTGGTCGACGAACAACCTGACCCAGTACGGTGCCGCCATCGACTATCGCTGGCTCTCGGTGGAAGCCACTTTCAGCATCCCGGCATTGGACGCCGGTGATCCCACCTACGGCTCCACGACATCTCGCGGTGTCGGGCTCGGATATACCGGTCGCCGCATCTGGTTCCGCGGATTCTGGAACAAGAGTTCAGGGTTCTACGCGGAACAACCCGCCGCACTGGTCAAGGACTGGAAGACGGGTGACGCATGGCCCTCACGGAAGGACCTCAGTGCCGAAACGTGGATGGGGTCGTTCAACTATGCCCTGAGCAGGAAGCGTCGCTACTCGCAGGTGGCAGCTCTTACGCAAATGGAACGTCAGAGAAAGAGCGCGGGCACATGGGTGGCCGGGGCGTCGTTCTGGCTGACGCGCATGAGCGCCGATAGCACGCTCGTCCCCGTTACCGGACCGCTCGCGTTCGCCCCGGAAGCGCGCATCATCGCTTCGCGGCGCACGCTTTTCGGTGCGACCATCGGCTACACGCACACCTTCGTCATCGGACGCAAGGGATTCATCCACCTGTCCCTTCTTACCGGAGCCGCTTCGAGCGATCAGACGCGCACGCTGCAGGGCGATGCCCGGCAACCCGCCGAAAAAGGACTCAGCAACATCACCGAATTCAAGGGCGGCTTGGGCTTCAATGGTGACCGTTGGTACACGTCGCTCACCACCGCGTTCTACTACAATTCCGATGCGGACGACAATGTCGTGAGCCTCGCTTCCACCTATGGGAGTGTTCGCTTCGCGTTGGGCATCCGTCTGGGACGGCCCAATATCAAAGGGTTGGAGAAAGTGGGGCTGTGACCGACCCCTATGTTAACGATCCGTCAATCCATCCGTAGCCACGCTCCTACCGCCGCTACCTTACCGCCATATGCGCCTGCCAACGCTCGTTCTTGCTGCTCTGCTCGTCCTTACCGCCCATGCCCAACCCCTGCATGGATCAAGAGGGTTCACCCATGCTGACACCCTCCGTGGCAGCATCGGACCCGAACGCGCCTGGTGGGATGCATTGCACTATGACGTGAGCGTGCGACCGGACTTCGCCACCAAGAGCATCCGGGGCACCACCATCATCGGCTTCATCGCCAAGGACAGTGGCTTGCGCATGCAACTCGACCTGCAACAACCGCTCATCGTCGATTCGGTGACCGCGGATGTGAGCCGCTTCCGCAATGGCAATTTCACCATCGAAGACCAGCGCGTGACTACCGAGCACGAGGGAAACGTGCTGTGGGTGGACCTCCCACAACCGATGAAGGCCGGTGAGACCAGCACCATCCGCATCACTTATCACGGCGTTCCACGCGAGGCGACGCATCCGCCCTGGGATGGCGGCTGGATCTGGAAGACGGACGCGCTCGGCAACCCCTGGATGAGCGTCGCCTGTCAGGGCCTGGGGGCCAGTGTCTGGTATCCCTGCAAGGACACGCAAAGCGACGAGCCCGATGACGGCGCATCGCTGCACATCACGGCGCCGGACAGCCTTCAGGCCATCGGCAACGGTCGCCTCCGAGACGTGGTGAAGAACGCCGACGGCACCAGCACCTGGAACTGGAAGGTCACGCAACCGATCAACACGTACAACCTGGTACCCTACATCGGGAAATACGCGCATTTCGGCGAGGTGCACGACGGCGTGTCCGGCAAGCTGGACTGCGACTACTGGGTGCTCGCCTACAATGAGGACAAAGCGCGTGAGCAGTTCAAGCAGGTCGGCCCGATGCTCTCCTGCTTCGAGGAGTGGCTCGGCCCGTATCCCTTCTACACGGACAGCTACAAACTCGTGGAATCACCTCATCTGGGTATGGAGCACCAGAGCGCCGTGGCCTATGGCAACCAATACCTCAATGGCTACCTCGGCACCGACCTCAGTGGCACCGGTCGCGGTCTGAAATGGGACTTCATCATCATCCACGAGAGCGGCCACGAGTGGTTCGGCAACAGCATCACCACCGCCGACATCGCCGACATGTGGGTGCACGAAGGCATCACGCAATACTGTGAAGCGCTCTTCACCGAATGTCAGCAGGGCGTCGCGGCGGGACAGGAATACGTGATCGGCCTCCGCAAAAAGATCGAGAACAAGAAACCTATCATCGGCCCGTATGGGGTGAACCAGGAAGGCCCTGGTGACATGTATCCCAAGGGTGC
>CAZYPC010000136.1:0-10402 GCA_964649165.1 uncultured Chryseobacterium sp. | reverse complement strand
CCATCACCAACGGGGCCATCGTACCGCCGGGCCAGGGATTCGCGGTGAACTTCGCCTACAAGGAAGGCTCGAGCGCATTGGACCACACTTTCGCATCTCAGAGCGGAATACTGGAACTGACCGTGGCGGACGGCTTCCACTACAAAGGGAGTTTCAGTGCGAAGGCGGAACGAATGGAAGGGGAGAAGGACGTCCGCGAGCTTTCCGGCACCTTCGATGTGTTATTTGATGAGAACAAGCGTATTCGGCTAGGGAAATAGTGGGCGCGAAAGCGACATCCCCGGCCTCGGCCGGGGATGTTCATGAACAATATGAATGAAGCCTACACCCCCGGTTCGCTCGCCGGTGGCAACTCCTTCATGTCTCCGGAGTCGCCTTTGCCGAGCTTCTTCTTGCCCTTGGTCACTTTGATGGCGACGTCGGTCTTCTCCTTGTTGAGCCCGATGGAGATCTTGTCGCCCTCCTCGATGCCCTGGTTGATGATCTCCTCGGCCATCGGGTCCTCGATGAACTTCTGGATGGCGCGCTTCAGCGGGCGCGCACCGAACTTCTCATCGTAGCCCTTCTCGGCCAGGAAGTCTTTGGCTTCGTCGGTGAGCTTCAGTTCGTAGCCGAGCTCGGCGATGCGCTTGTAGACGTTGGCCAGTTCGATGTCGATGATCTTGTGGATGTTCTCCCGCTTCAGCGAGTTGAACATGATTAGGTCATCGATGCGATCGAGGAATTCCGGCGCGAAAGCCGAACAGCCGCAGCAGCCATGATCCACCACCGCAGGTCCCACGAGCGCATGGTGCTCGATGCCCGCAAGGACATGCCCGCCATGGGCAATTCGCCGGGTCGGTCTGATACGTCTCGGCCGACTCACCTCCCGGAACACGTTCATGGACCTGGGTGCCACCACACCGGGCGATCCGTACGCACAGCAATTGCCCTGGGCGTTGCCCGGCGATGAATGCCGAGCCCCAAGAACCCGGATGAAATCCGGGATGTCGGGGGGCGACGTGTGGGAAAGGGGGAGAGTCCTATCCATTCGAGACATCTACTCTTTGACCAACCTGCGGGTGGAGCGCTGCGTGCCCGAACTGACCGTCACAAAATAGAGGCCCTTCGCTTCCCGGCTCAGGTCGATCAACGTGCGATCCGCTTTCAGGTCGAACTGTGAGATGCGTTCGCCCGTTGCCTTGAACACTTCCACCTGCAGGTGATCGTTCGTGGTGCCGGTAGCCAGCTGGAACACACCCGTGCCCGGGTTCGGATGGACCACCAATTCCTGCTGTCCACCGGGTGGAATATCCTCCACGGCCTGCGGGAAGCACTCCGCCTCTTCGCTGACCTAGGTCATGTGCGTCTTGTAAGGGTCTCCCGATTGCGTGTAGTTGTAGCATCCGAAGGTGTATTGCGCGCTGGAATTACTGGTGTCCCCGGCCAGTGCCTATTCGTCGTCACTCCGCACGGCCAGTTCCCCGCTCCACATCCCGTTCGCATTGGCGGCCACCCCGGCTTTGTACCAGCCGAACGCACCGGCGGCGTCCACTTTGAGCACGAAGGACTGGCACGCGCCCCCCGCGAATGTGCCGCAGGTGGTGGGTATGCGCGGCGTGATCGCCAGCGAAAAGTTCCAGAACAGCTCGATGGACCTGCCACTGGTGCTGGGCAAGGCGATAAGCAACGAGACCTTCGTCACCGACCTCACCAAGATCCCGCACCTGCTGATGGCCGGCGCGACCGGTCAGGGCAAGTCGGTGGGCTTGAACGCGATCCTCGTCTCTCTACTCTTTAAGAAGCATGCGGCGCAGATCAAGTTCGTGCTGGTGGACCCGAAGAAGGTGGAACTCACCCTCTTCAACAAGATCGAGCGGCACTTCCTGGCCAAACTCCCCGGCAACGAGGACGCGATCATCACCGACACGAAGAAGGTGGTCGCCACGCTCAACAGTTCGTGCATCGAGATGGACGACCGCTACGAGCTGCTGAAGGAGGCGCAGGTGCGAAACATCAAGGAGTACAATGCCAAGTTCATCGGCCGCCGCCTGAACCCGGCGAAGGGCCACCGCTACCTCCCCTACATCGTGCTCGTTGTCGACGAGTTCGTCGACCTGATCATGACCGCCGGCCGCGAGGTGGAAACTCCGATCGCCCGCCTGGCCCAGCTCGCGCGCGCCATCGGCATCCACCTGATCATCGCCACCCAGCGCCCCAGCGTGAACATCATCACCGGCACGATCAAGGCCAACTTCCCCGCGCGTATTGCATTCCGCGTAACGAGCAAGGTGGACAGCCGCACGATCCTGGACGCCGGCGGCGCCGAGCAATTGATCGGCCGCGGCGACATGCTTCTGAGCACCGGCAACGACCTGATCCGCATCCAGTGCGCCTACGTTGATACGCCGGAGGTGGAGAAGATCACCGAGTTCATCGGCGAACAACGCGGTTATCCCGATGCCCTGCTCCTACCCGAGCCGCCGATGGAGGAAGGCGAAGGCGGCGGCGACCTGGACGATGGCGAGCGCGACAGCATGTTCGAAGAGGCCGCGCGACTGGTCGTGCAAACGCAACAGGGCTCCACCTCCTTGATCCAACGCAAGCTGAAGCTCGGCTACAACCGCGCGGGCCGCATCGTGGATCAATTGGAAGCGGCGGGCATCCTCGGTGGCTTCGAGGGCTCCAAGGCGCGTCGCGTGCTGATCCCGAACGAGGCGGCGCTGGCGGCGCACCTCAATGCGGGTGTGCCGGCGGGCCTGCCTGCCGTCAAGGCAGGGCCGGGGGTGGGCGGATTCTGAGCCGTGATGGACGATGCCCTCGGGAATCGGTCTCGGTGACTCGAGAGATACGCTCCAGATCAGATCGGTGGTCGAATGGGCCTGTTCCCGGATCAGGCATCGGGCGCCTCCGAGCTCACAACTGCGCTTTTCTTTTCACCTTTCTCACGATGACGGCGCCCATGGTTCGATCCAATTTCGTGGACCAACACCGGCTTCCTGCTGATTGCAGGCTGATGCGCCGAACAGTACGACGGCTCTGGATCCTGCTCTTGGCGATCGGACTTCCATTGCTAAGGCCCCTAGGCGGCATGGGCCAATGGTCCTCTAGAGTTGCTGCCTCGGACACCTTGGCGATGGATACCAGTGCGCTGGCACGTTTGGAGCGGGAACTAAGTCTTGCCAACAATTGGTTCGTCTCCAGCAAGGCCATGCCGCATTTGGAACGGGCCGTGGCACTTCTCCCTCTGGTGGAGGATATCACCGATCCGACAGGCCAGCACAAGGGGCGTGTGCTACGCGCACAGGTCCTGTTCCAAATGGCCTACCAGATGAAGTATAAACGGAACATACCGGCAGCGTTGGAATATTTCCGGGAGAGCCTCGCCGTGTTCGAGCAGTTGGACGACACCGAGGGCCAAAGCCAGGTGCATGATGCACTGGGCGTTCTGTTCCAGGCGATCGGCGAGCCCGCCCTGGCCGTACAGGAATTCGAAAGGGCACTTCAACTGATAGCCACCGACCCCGCAAGCCATCGAGAGCTCAACACGTATTTCGGGTGTCACTTAGCTGGCGCATTTGCCCATCTAGGAAAGATCAACGAGGCAAAGAGGATCATTGAAGATCGTGCTCCATTCACTCCAGACGACTTGATGCGCATAGCGGTGCAACGTGCGCGAATTGCCGCGATTGAGCTGGATACCGGAACAGCCATAAGGCTTCTGCATGAAGCCGATAGTGCGGGCAAGCCTGTATGCACGCCTTGGGAGCGCTTAACAGTGCTCACCCCGCTGGCCCGCTACCAGCTTGCTGCGAACCATTCCGTAGCGGCCCGCGCGACCGGGGATACTTGTGCGCAGCTGGCGCGGACATTGGGCGATGAAGCCGCCGAGGGCAACTGCTTGTGCCTGTCCGCACAGGCCCGACTTGAACTAGGGGGATCGGGGCATGCTGAAAGAGACCTGTTGCGAGCCCTGTCCATAGCGCGGGAGAACGGCTACATGGGACTGGCAAGGGAACTCGGGGATGAGTGCTCGATGGTGGTGATCAGCGGGAAGCTCAAGGACCTGTACCGCGCGCAAGGCCACACACACGAAGCCTTGGAGATGACCACGCTGTGGGCGGCTTTCAAGGATACCCTGCACGCCATGGAAGGCCGGGAGGATGTGATGCGGTTGAGGATCCGGCAGCAATTGCTTACTGATAGCCTGGCGAAAGCGCAAACGATCTATCTGGCGCGGCAGGCCTTCGAAGAGAACCTGGCCAAGGAACGCACCCAACGCAATTGGATCGCGGCGGGTAGCGCCGTTGCATTAATGTTCCTTGCGGTGCTTGCATGGTCGTACGCCCGGCGGCGACGACATGAGCAGGAACTGGCGAAACTGCAGATGGCGCGAATGGAACAGGAGAAGGTGATCGGTGAACTGCGCGTGCGAGAACAGGTCGAGCGCGACATGCATGATGACCTTGGCGCCGGTCTGAATGCCTTGCGATTGCGGACAGCCCTGATCCAACGCGATGAGATCGATCCGGCGAAACGGCGGCAGCTCGCCCTGCTCACCGAGCAAGCGGATGAACTGATGGGGAACATGCGGCAGATCCTTTGGGCGCTCAACACCGAGGAGACGGATCTTCCAGGAACCTTGGATCATTGCCTCCGGTATGCCCGTACCTACCTGACCGAAAATGAATTGCGCATTACCATAACTGTAACCGGGACGCTGCCGAACATCCCATTGTCACCGAGCCAACGGCGCAATCTCTTTCTGCTCGTGAAGGAAGCCTTGCACAACATAGTGAAGCATGCGCAGGCGAGCGAGGTGGAATTGGTGTGCCGTTGGAACGGGACCCTGCACCTCATGATCCAAGACAACGGCCTTGGCACCATGAACAATGGCAGCGGACGCGGGCTAAATAACATGCGCAAACGGGCAGGCGAATTGGGTGGCTCGGTGGAATTCGTCACCTCCAACGGTTGGTGCGTGAACTTTGAACTTCCGCTTCGCAATGGGAATGAACGTGCTATTGCGATGGTTGCGCAACGCAACGACCTTCGTCCCGATGGAGCAGAAGCCCATACGAACGGCACTGGTGGAGGACGAGCCGACCATCAGGGAGATCCTGGTGCAGTTGCTTGAGGACGAGCCGAGCATTTCGCTGGACGGCATCTATGCTACCGCGGAGGATGCCATGGAAAGTCTGCCATCAAGCGCACCCCAAGTGGTGATCATGGATATCGGGCTGCCGGGCGCCAGCGGCATCGATTGCCTTCGCGCGCTGGCGCCGGTGATGCCGAACACCCAGTTCCTGATGTACACCATGTACGAGGACGACCAGCGCGTCTTCGATGCGCTCAAAGCTGGCGCGCATGGCTATATCCTGAAGAACGGAGACCCAGCACGGATCGTCGCCGCCATCCATGAAGTATCGCGTTCCGGTGCGCCCATGAGCGCCACCGTGGCACGCCGCGTCGTCGCGCATTTCCACAGCGCCGGTCGCTCGGATCAGGCGCTGAACGGACTCACCGCACGCGAGGTGGAGGTGCTGCAATTGCTTTCCGAAGGTCTGCTGTACAAGGAGATCGCCGAGCGCTTGGATCTTTCCACGAACACGATCGGCCAGCACGTGCATCGGATCTACGGCAAGCTGCATGTGCAGAACCGCACCGAGGCGCTCCGGAAGTTCAACGGTCGGTAGGTCCTCCTATAATAATGTTCATGCTATTGCAGGACCGCCATCCGGTAATGACATTCGCAAAAGCTAACCTTCCAGAGGAATGATCCGGATCCCAATGCCTTCACCCTTGTTTCCTTGCAGGCCCGGTCCCAGCGGGGAGTTGACGCAAGAGGTAGCATGCCTCGGGAACCCTCTTTCTACGGCATATCGACCAACGTTCAACAAACAGAACCGCAGACATACTTCCTCATCAACTACTCTAATTCAGTAACACAAGAATCTCCCCCACCATGAAGCAATTCCTACCCCTCGCACTCGCACTGATCATACCCTCACTTGCCCCGGCTCAGAAATACGAGTGGCTAACGACCGGACAAACCGGAGATTCGCCGCTACGGACCGCACCCGTTGCCACGGATGCTTCGGGGAACAGCTACCTGATGGTCCAAACCACCCCTGGGGGCATCACCATACAAGGGACTGCCTACCCTACATACAGCGGGCTGCACAGTGTCCTGGTGGCCAAGTTCGACGCTGTGGGCGATCTCGTCTGGGGAAAAATGATCAGTGCCGAGGGACCGGTGAACAGCCCGGAGAAGATCGCCGTGGATGCGGAGGGCTCGGTGATCGTCGCCCTGAACGCGACGGGTACGTCCACGATCACCGACGACACGACCTACCAGAACACGGGAGGACCTCAGCTTATCAAGCTGACGACGAATGGCACCTTCCTTCGCACTAGGTTCTACCCGGGTGGAGGAACACCCCGGATCAGCACCTGTGGCACGGACGTCTACGTCGGCGCTATCGTGAGCGGACTTACCGCTGTGCAGAAGCTGGATTCCCTATTCCAGGTGAAATGGACCGTGAGCGAGGCCAGTGACCAGTTCGTGATAACGGCGAACGGTATCATCCGGCCGGACCTGTATGTGAGTGAGGAGGGTGGGCTGGTCTTCAGTTGTTTGGAGGCCGGTAACAATCCGGACGGCCCTGCGCCATTTGGCAATGGGGTCATCCCGTTCTCACCGAGCGGCGAGCAGAATGAGATCGGTGTGGTGCGCATGGATACCACCGGAGAGGTCCTCTGGGCCCGCACCATGCCGGTTACGTGGGACCCGCGCGCAGTGGTAGTCGACCACGAAGGGGGTACCTACATGGCCAACTTCAGCAACAACGATTACCAGATGGACTTCGCCGGTGGCACATTGGATAATCCGGCCAATGATGCTTACGGCGCCATCTTCAAGTGGGACGCCGCAGGGAACGAGGTGTGGGCGCGGGGCGTGTACCTGACATGGGGGAATGTCTTTTTGCTGAGCGATATGGCCGTGAACGCACAGAACGACGTGCTGGTCGCTGGCTATGGTGGCAACTTCTCCTTCAATGGGGATACCACGGTTACCGATGTTTCGCCCGGCAGGCTCTTCCTGTTGAAGTGCGATGCCTCGGGTGCGTTCCAGTGGATCAAGCGCCCGGATGCCCCGGATGGTGGACAGTATGCTGATGGTGTCGCCGTGAAGAATGGCGACCACTATATAGTCGGGGGGGGATTACAGTGGGGGGACATCGGCTCCCCAACCTATGTCTTCGGCTGCCATTCGCAGCCCTGGTCCGGAAACAACTGCTTCCACTTCATCACAGAGATCTCGGAAGACCCGGAGTGCTACATGGCGCTGGAAGAACCGGCCGATCCGCAAATTGGTCTGCTGGTCATGACTGAACCAGGACTGAACGCATTCACGGTCAAACTACCGGGCGACCCGCGTCCGGCGCGGTTCGAACTGGTGGATGTCGCCGGTCGAAGCGTCTTGAGCACCCGGTCCGCGAGCGGCTCAGTGAGGTTGGCCGCATCGGGGATCGCCATAGGCAGCTATATCATCATCGCCCTGGATGGGAATGAGCGATATGCACGTAAGATCCATATTGAACAGGACTGAGCGGTTCAGCGCCAGCCATCCGATCCTCCCGAACAGAATGAGACATCGCCATGCATTCCTGGCCGTTCTGCTCTCAACGAGCGTATCCGCCAACAACATCCAGGTGTCCAACGCCACGCTCACCAGTACGACCAGCACCACCACCAACATCCAATTCGATCTGAACTGGGAGAACAGCTGGCGCACGATCAACGTGAACAACTGGGATGCGGCATGGGTCTTCGTGAAGTACCGTGCAAGTTCCACCGGCCAGT
This sequence comes from uncultured Chryseobacterium sp., assembly GCA_964649165.1. GTDB lineage: Bacteria > Bacteroidota > Bacteroidia > Flavobacteriales_F > PHOS-HE28 > PHOS-HE28. The sequence continues at coordinate 2,557 of CAZYPC010000136.1, read as the reverse complement.
GGCAACATGTGAACCTGAACAATACGGCTCATGTTGCTGCCACTGGAAGCCTCATCGACCTGGGCCTGTTGAACCCGGGTTCGGCTTATGATGTCACGACCAATCCGGTGGTTGGTGTGTTCATCTACCGCGATACCGAAGGAACCGGCAACCTGAGCCTCCCCGGTGTCCAACTGAGCTGGAACTATGGCGTGCAAGGCTTGAACTATGCCGACATCGCAGAGGTGCAGGTATTCGCCGTGGAGATGGTCTTCGTACCATAAGGAACCTTCGCGGCTGGTGGTATCGGCACCGAGTTCTCCCACTTCACCCTGACCACCATCAACACCGGGGATGCACTTGCCGCACCGAGCGGAACGGGCAGTTTGGGCGGGCAGGCCGGTGGCTATCCGACCGGGCAAACGGCCCCGACCACCGCTGCCTGGCCGAACGGGTACAACGCCTTCTACTGCATGAAGTATGAGATCAGCCAGCAGCAGCAGGTGGACTTCTTGAACACGCTGACCTACGCACAGCAGGATTCGCTGACCCAACTTTCCGCTCCTCCCAACAGTCCAGCAGGTACACACGCCTTGTTCACGACGGGCTATTCCTCACGCAACGGGATAGAAATACAGACGCCGGGCGTAGCTGGTGGCGTGCCGGCCGTGTATGCGTGCGAGTTGAACAACAATGGGACCTATGGCGAAGCCACGGACGGCAAGGACATCGCATGCAATCTGATGAGCTGGGGGGATCTGATGGCCTACCTGGACTGGAGCGGCTTGCGACCGATGACCGAGCTTGAGTTCGAGAAAGCCTGCCGGGGTACCGTGCCCGCGGTGGCGGACGCATATCCCTGGGGAACCACGGACCTGGCGACGGGGGCATACACCCTGGCGAACGCGGGAGGGAGCAATGAGGCCATCGCTACGAATTACAGTACCACTGCGGGTAACGCGACGTGCAACGAAACCGATGGCGCCATCGATGGGCCCATGCGCGTGGGCATCTTCGCCGCGCACGGTAGCAATACCGGGCGCGTGTCGGCTGGTGCCACCTATTACGGCATCATGGAAATGGGTGGCAATCTGTGGGAGCGTACCGTCTACAGCGGCCACGCGGAGGGAAGGTCCTTCACCGGCCTGCATGGCAATGGTGCACTGGCGACCGTTGGCAACGCCGATGTCACCGCTTGGCCAGCGGCCAACCCGGCGAACGGCGCCCACGAGCGGGGCGGTGCTTTTTTCGTAAGCTTCAATCGCCTGTACACGGCCACTCGACTCGGCGCTTCCGGCTTCAATTATGCCCGTTATGGTGACTATGGTGGCCGAGGTGTGCGAACCGCACCCTGATGCGAAGCATGGAATGCTAAGGCTCTGATCCCATAGAGCACAAACTGTCCGTCACAAGATGAGAACGCTGATCCTTGCCTTCCTGCTCGTTCCGCCTTCTGTGAACGCCCAGTTCCTTGGAGGCAACGGTCGTGGCGATGTGGCGTGGCGGTTCGTGCCCGCAGCCATCCCATCGCATCAGTACCGGGGCGGCAGCGGCCGCGGCAATGTGGCCACGCACTTCCTGCCTTTAGCGATCCCATCGAACCTCTATTCAGGGGGCAGCGGACGTGGTGATGTGACAATACGCCTGACACCTCCTGCATCGGTCGTCCTCGCCCTGCACGCTTTTCTTGAAGGACCCTACATGAGCGCCACCGGGCTTATGAACGATGCCTTGCGCACACTGCCGTCCTTCCCACTTATTGAGCCGTACACGACGCTTGGCTACGCCCACACCGGTGGCGGGGGAGGAGAGAGTCTTGTACCCGGTGTATTGACCGCGATCGGCAACAACGCGTTGGTGGATTGGGTGGTGGTGGAACTGCGGGATGCTGTCGTGCCCTCTACTGTTGTCGCGAGCCGCAGTGCACTGCTGCAACGCGATGGGGATGTCGTTGCGACGGATGGCGTTTCGCCCCTCCTGTTCGTTCAGGCGCCGGGGAATTACCACGTGGCCTTGCGACACCGGAACCACTTGGGCGTGATGACCGGCTCGGCACAGTCCCTGGGATCATCCACCACGCCACTCAACCTGGCCAGCGTCGTCACTACAACATTCGGCACGGCGGCTCGAAAGGGCATTCCTGGTGACTTTCCAACGCAAGCGCTTTGGGCCGGTGACGTCACATTCAACGGCCAGATGAAATATACCGGCCCCAGCAACGATCGCGACCCGATCCTCACCACCGTGGGCAGCACCACGCCGAACAACGCCGTCAGCCTTTACTCCACGCGCGATGTGAACCTCGATGGCACCGTGAAGTATACGGGCAGTGGGAATGACCGGGACCCCATCCTGGTGAACGTAGGGAGTACGACACCGAACAACGTGCGGGCGCAGCAGTTGCCCTAGGCTGTTGATCAAAACGCCGAAGCCCCCAACTTGTCGGGGGCTTCGCATTTCAACTAGTAGATGGGCTACGCTCCGGGTTCTGCCGCCGGCGGCAATTCCTTGGTGTCGTCCGCCTTGCCAAGCTTCTTCTTGCCCTTGGTCACCTTGATGGCGACGTCGGTCTTCTCCT
>CAZYPC010000135.1:0-10488 GCA_964649165.1 uncultured Chryseobacterium sp. | reverse complement strand
GTAATGTTCTACGCTGACAGCCTATGCTCACCTGTATCCATGAACGTTGTGATGGATACCTCCACCGGGATCTCGGGACCTTCGCAGGTCGCTCAGGTATTGTGGCCCATCCCTGTCACGAACTCGCTGCACTGGCGGAGCGGCAAGCTGTGTCATGTTCGTGTGCTGGATGCGGTCGGCCGCACCATCCTCCGGACGCAAGGCATCGATCAGCTTGATGTGTCCTCCCTGTCGGCCGGCACATACCTCTTGCGACTGGACGATGGGCCGCCGAGGTCATTCGTGAAGAGATAATCAGTGCCAAGGGTCTCTCCGGAGCACGCTCGTCAGAACGAGCGATAGCCCGACCGTTCAGGCAGAAGGAAGATGTGTAGAAGGGGGTATCCGGCCTGCTCATTCCGCATAGGCAGCGAATGCTTCGGCTGAGGCAGCAAGACGTACACAAGTCTCGTCTACCTTTCGCTGAACAGGTTCTCCATGACGGGATCACTACACCGCCACTCCATCCTCGTATCGCTCACAGTGCTCACCTCTCAGGGCTCCACGGCTCAGGACTTCGCACCGTTCTCTCCATCGAGCCGCAAGCTTTTCGCGAACGCTGACCACGACCAGGTCTTCAGCCTGGTGTTCGACTCGGTCGCATCAAACAGCGATACCGCTTCCTTCTACAACTTCCATACGAAGCGGGATGTGCTCCTCCCGAGCAATTGTGGCTGGTGGACCGGACAGGAATGCTGGCCGATGGACGCGCCGACCTGGGCCGGTGCGGAGATCAAGGTCGCACCGAACGGAACGCATGTCTTCCACAGTGCGTTCGTGGGCGATGCGCCGATCACCTTGGCGTTCTCAACCGTGCCGGGGAGTGAGACGTTCATGGCCGAGGCGATCGACCAGGAGTTCCTGATGGCCTATGATGGGACGTTCACGTTGGATATTCTCGGCCAAACAGAAGTGGTGCGCCAATGGACCATCCTCCACCAGGACCAGTTCGGTAACGCGATCGCCTCGCCGTTGAACGGTGCACACATCCGCGTGGGTGAGAACCTCGGGCTGATCGACTTCTTCCGCGTGGATTCCTTCCCGCTCATCCTGGAACCGATCGAACTCGTTGGCCAGGCGTCCCCAGCGCTCGGGCTGTTCGAGATCACCCCGGCGGTGCTGGAAGACCACCAACCCGGCGATGAGGTCCAGTTCCACGAAACGCACGACCTCTACATCGGGCCGCCCTGGGCGGACTACGACCGCTACCGGAAATACGTGTACCTCACACGGGAAGAAACACCTTCGGCCGTGGTGTACACGGTGCGCCAGGAAGTGTTCGACGCGGGGGGCACCGAGGTGACGGTTGATACCATTACGCTCCAGGCGGATCGCACCACGCTACTGGGGGCCATACCGTTCGAGCGTTTCAACGGCGCGTGGCCCCACCTGCGGGAGGGCGACTACTGCGGCACACCGATGTGGGCATTCACGCAGCCCCTGCACAACGGCATCGACTATTGCGCTGACGAGAACTGTTATGGTGGCACCGATACGGGCGGACCACCTGTGGAAGGAGCGACCACGTATGTCGTAGGCCTGGGCGTGATGGACCTCGTCGAGTACGTGTACAGTCCGTACGGTTACACCACGCACCACACCATCGTCTACTTCAAGAAGAACGGTACCGAGTGCTTCCAGGAAGTGATGACCGGGAGCGGACAGACCGGAGCCGTCCAGCGCACGTTCCAGCTTGCACCGAACCCGACCACGGGTGTGCTGCACATTTCATCGAACAGGCCGGTGGAGAGCGTAGAGGTGATCGACGTTCAGGGTCACCTGATCACCACCGCAGCGCTCGACCCGTCGCGGAGCCAGCTGGGCCTGGGCGCATCGGCAGAGGGCCTCTACCTGGTCCGGTTGCACTTCATCGATGGTGGCTTTGCGACCCAGCGGGTGCTGCTCCGCAGATAGCGCCTCGCGAAGCGGTAGATTCGCGCGGCAAACGCCAACGCGCTACGCTCATGAACAACAACTGGTCAAAGATCCTGCTCTTCTCGTTGCTTTCGTTCGCCCTCGGCTTCCTTGTCGCCCGCACCTGCTGCCGGGGCGGTAACGGCGGTTGTGGCAAGGGCGATGCGGGATGCCATGGCCAGAGCATGTGCGAACATGGCGGCAGTTGCTGCTCTGAAGGAGGCGGCCACTGCGAAAAGGAAGGCTGCGATCACAAAATGGGGGGGGCCTGTTGCAAAGGCGGCGGCCACGGCGACATGCACGGCGGGCACGGCGGCAAGTGTTGTATGGAAGGAGAAGAGGGCGGTCGCGAGGGGAAGGTGCATGCCATCATCCATGGCATCAAGGAGTCAGGCTTCCACGGGGACACTACGGTGAAGATCGAGGACGGCTTCGTGCACATCACCCGCACCGGTGACAAGATGGAGGTGAAGGTGGAGATCAGCGATAGCATGAAGGTGGAGGAGAAGACGGTGGAAGTCACGACGCACTAAGGCTGAGCAGCGGTCCTATCTTCGCGGACTTCCGCGAAAAGCCGCATGCAGTTCTCCGCCGCACAGATAGCCGAGCTCCTCGATGGCGAGGTGGACGGGGACGCGCAGGTGCTCGTGAGCGATCTGGCCAAGATCGAGGAGGGCAAGCCGGGCACGCTCACGTTCCTGGCGAATCCGAAATACACGGAGCACCTCTACTCCACCGCTGCGAGCATCGCCGTTGTGGACCGCTCCTTCCAACCCACGCGTGCGCTGCCCAAAAGGCTTACGCTGATCCGCGTGGAGGACCCGCGTGCCTGCTTCAGCCGCCTGCTGAAGATGAACGAGGACCTGCAGTACGACAAGCGGGGCATCGAGCAGCCGAGTTTCGTGAGCCCGAAGGCGAAGGTGGCCTCCGGCGCGTATATCGGCGCGTTCAGCTATGTGGGCGATGGCGCGGTGATCGAGGACGACGTGAAGATCTTCCCGCATTGCACCGTGGGCGATGGCGCCCGCATCGGCAAGGGCACGCGCCTGCATGCGAACGTGACGGTCTATCACCGCAGTGTGATCGGCGAGCGGTGCATCATCCACAGCGGCACGGTGATCGGCGCGGACGGCTACGGCTTCACCACCAACGCCCAGGGCGAACAGGAGAAGATGCCGCAGGTGGGCAACGTCATCATCGAGGATGACGTGGAGATCGGCGCGAACTGCACGATCGACCGCGCCACGCTCGGGAGCACCATCATCCGCAAAGGTGCCAAGCTGGATAACCTGATCCAGGTGGGCCACAACGCGGAGATCGGCGAGCACACGCTCATCGTGGCACAAACGGGCATCGCCGGCAGCAGCCGTGTGGGCAAGTATTGCATGATCGGCGGGCAGGTCGGCATCGCCGGGCACCTCACCATCGGCGACCGCGTGAAGATCGCCGCACAGAGCGGCATCGGCAGCAACATCCCGGACGACATGACCGTGCAGGGATCGCCGGCCTTCAACATCGGCGAGTACAAGCGCAGCTATGTGCTCTTCCGCAACCTGCCTGACCTGAAGAAGCGGATGGACGACCTCGAAAAACCCGGCAAGCACGTACGCGAATGATGCGCGCTCCTGACATTCTGGACCCGCATGCATCGGCGCCATCTGTGTAATCTGCGGACGCATTTCCTCATGAACCCCGACAAGCAACACACCCTGAAAGGCAGCGCCACGGTGAAAGGCGTGGGCCTGCACACCGGCGAGCCCGTCACCCTCACCCTTCGCCCCGCTCCCATCGGCCATGGCTACAAGTTCCAGCGTACGGACCTGGACGGCGAGCCCATCATCAACGCGGACGCGGACCTGGTGGTGAGCACCGAACGCGGCACCACACTAGGCAAGGGCGATGTGCGGGTGAACACCACCGAGCACGTGCTGAGCGCTCTCTACGCCCTGGGCGTGGACAACTGCCTGCTGCAACTGAGCGGTCCCGAGGTGCCCATCATGGATGGCAGCGCGATGCCCTTCGTGGAGGCCATCGAATCCGTGGGCCTGGAGGAGCAGAACGCGCCGCGCGATTGGTACGAGCTCACCGAGCCGATCTGGTTCGAGACCAAGGAGCGCGGTACGGAGATGCTCGGTGTGCCCGCACCCGGGGGCGAGTTCCGCCTGACGGTGATGGTGGACTACAACAGCCCGGTACTCGGCACGCAGCACGCGAGCATGTACCGCGCAGAGGAGTTCAAAACGGACATCGCGCCCTGCCGCACCTTCGTATTCCTGCGTGAGCTGGAGCTGCTGGCGAAGGCCGGCCTCATCAAAGGCGGCGACCTGAACAACGCGATCGTGCTGGAGGACCGCGAGGGCACCACCAAGGAGCAGTTGAAGGACCTGGCGAAAGCGCTGGGCCGCGAATACCAGGATGTGGAGATCCGCCGCAACGGTGTACTGAACACCACCGACCTGAAGTTCTTCAACGAGCCTGCGCGGCACAAGCTGCTCGACATCGTGGGTGACCTCGCGCTGGTCGGCCGGCCGATCAAAGGGCACATTCTCGCGGCGCGCCCCGGGCATTTCGGGAATACCAGCTTCGCCAAGCGCATCAAGGAGAAGATGCGGGAGGACGGGAAAAAGAACCCCGGTCCGCAGTTCGATCTGACCAGGACGGTGTACGACATCAACCAGATCGAGAAGATCCTGCCGCACCGCTACCCCTTCCTGCTGGTGGACCGCATCATCGCGCTGGACAAGGAGACCATCACCGGCATCAAGAACGTGACGATGAACGAGCCCCAGTTCACCGGCCACTTCCCCGGCAACCCGGTGATGCCCGGTGTACTGCAGGTGGAAGCGATGGCACAGGTGGGCGGCATCTTCGCACTGAGCCAGGTACCCGACCCCGAGTACTACACGACCTACTTCCTGAAGATCGATGGCGTGCGCTTCAAGCGTAAGGTGATCCCCGGGGACACGATCGTGTTCCACCTGGTGTTGCTCACACCGATCCGCAGGGGCATCGTGCACATGAAGGGCATCGGCTACGTGAACGGTCAGCCCTGCCTGGAAGCGGAGATGATGGCGCAGATCGCGCGCGACAAGGCGCCCAAGGAGGAACCCGCAAAAGCTACGGCCACCGCATGAGCATCAGCAAGCTCGCCTACGTCCACCCGGACGCGCGCATCGGCAAGGACGTGACCATTGAGCCGTTCGCCACCATCTACGGTGATGTCACCATCGGCGACGGCACGTGGATCGGTCCGAACGCGGTGCTGATGGACGGCGCGCGCGTCGGCAGCAAGTGCCGGATCTTCCCCGGTGCGGTGATCGGCGCCATCCCTCAGGACCTGAAGTTCGCTGGGGAGAAGACGACCGCGGAAGTGGGCGATGGTTCGACCATCCGCGAGTGTGTCACCATCAACCGTGGCACTGCCGATCGCGAGAAGACCGCTGTGGGAAGCAACAGCCTGCTGATGGCCTACGTGCATCTGGCGCACGACTGCATCGTGGGCAACAACGTGGTGATCGCCAACAGCGTGAACCTTGCCGGCCACGTGACCATCGACGACTGGGCGATCCTGGAAGGCAACGTCGCCGTGCAGCAGTTCATCCACATCGGCGCGCACAGCTTCATCGCGGGCGCTTCGCTGGTGCGCAAGAACGTACCGCCTTTCGTGAAGGCCGCGCGCGAGCCGCTGAGCTATGTCGGCGTGAACGTTGTGGGCCTGCGCCGTCGTGGCTTCAACGATGAGCAGGTGGCGCGCATCGAGGACATCTACCGCGAGATCTTCGTGCGCAACAGCAACGTGGACCGCGCCCTGCAGAACGTGATCGCCATGCCGCGCAGCCATGAGCGCGGGGTGATCATCGACTTCATCAACAACAGCCCGAAGGGCATCATGAAGGGGCTGGCGGAATGAGTCGCGAGGGGGTCAGCGACCGGAGCGATCTGTAATTCGGCCAGCATACCGCATGCGCATCACCCTCCAGAACGTCTCCAAGTCCTTCGGGCGCGAGCACGTTATTCGCGACCTGTCCCACGCCTTCGAGCCGGGCTCACGCACCGCGATCCTGGGACCGAACGGCAGCGGCAAAAGCACCTTGCTCCAGTTGATCGGCGGGATCACCATTCCGACCAAGGGCACGGTGACGCATGATCTCAGCGGCCGTGCGCTGGAGCCGGAGCAGGTCTACCGCCACATCAGCATTGCGGCACCGTACATGAGCTTGTACGAGGAGCTGTCGTTGCGCGAGGCCATCACATCGCATGTACGCTTCAAGCCGCTGCGTGGCCAGCTACCGGTGGAAGAAGTGGCGCGGATCGCGCTGCTGGAGAAACACCTGGACAAACCCGTGCGCGACTTCAGCAGCGGCATGAAGCAGCGCTTGAAACTAGCGCTGACGGTGCTCAGTGATACAGCGTTGCTGTTGTTGGATGAGCCGACAAGCAATCTTGACGCGAACGGGAGCGCGTGGTTCAAGCAACTATTGCGGAACAACCTTGATGCCCGAACACTAGTTGTGGCGAGCAACCGTCAGCAAGATGAGACCTTCGCGTGTACGTCGGCGCAAGAGATGGGTCATTGACCGGCCATATCACCCGAAGAGATGACCCAACCTCGCCGACGCTGTGCTAGGTTTGAACTCGCGCCAGTTTCCAACAAAAGTCCAAAATGAAATACGGGTTGACCATTCCCATCGGTTTGTGCTTACTCAACGGGGTTCTGGCCCAAACCTCACAACTTACCAGACTGGACACTGCGGCACTGAATTTCATTTTCACCGGCCCGGGCGTGCCTGCCGGCAATGGCGGAACCGTGGTTATGATACGCGAGACGAACTCGTTCAGCCTAGAAAAGCTGAGCGCCTCGGGCGAAGCTGAGTGGCGTCACCGCTACCCCCCGACAATGGCAAATGCCACGTGGGATATCGCCCCAACAACAAATGGTGATGTACTGCTGGCATATTCCGGGACTCTGGATGTACAGGGCGATTTTTTCGACACAGTCTATGTGTCCTGGGAGTTGTGGAGGATCAATCCCGCTGGCGAGGTGCTCTGGCGCAAAGTCGCGCAAGAGCCGGCGATAGTCGCTTATATCCCAGCCCCGTTTTCAAGCATAAGAGTTGTTGAAAGCAACCAGGGGGAACTGTTCCTAGTCAACACTACCCATATCACTACCGCCAACCTTGTCTCACTGACCAAGTTTTCCGGGGAAGGCGCACCTTTATGGAGTCGAAGAATCGGGGACACGTCGGACGGAGATCTTGTACCCTTTCCGAGCGACATTCCCTCCAGAACTCAAGCGTCACCGGACCCCACCGGTGGCTGTCGCCTTGTCGTCCCAGCCGCGGATTACTTCGATGAGAGCGGGGTTATCGTGAGCATCACTGCGGATGGCAGTCTGGCTTGGGGACGCCTCTATGACTACTTAGGGTTGGTCAATGATTTCAGTATGGCTGCTGCCGCCGTCTCCCAGAACGGCAACACGCTGTTCCAGACCTACAGTACGTCCGAGAACGGCGAGCTTCATCTTGTTCGCATCTCCCCATCGGGTGAACTCCTAAGCGTTGAGCAGTATGGGAACGGCCTCTTTTGCGAAAACCTGGTCAATGACCAAGGCATACTGCGAATGGTCGGTGCAGGGCGCGTGATAACGCTGAACGAGAATGGTGATCTGCTTGAGGGCGTGGGCCTGCTGCCGATTCCTGCTAGTTCGGATTCGACATATTCTCTCCAGATTCCTGATATGAGTGTGATGACGGGACGTGTCTGTCTTTCGGGTAGCCTTATCGCGACTCCTGCTGATGCCGGACTGCCATGGGCATCCTTGGCGACCGGGACCTTCAATATCGATGGCAGCGGGTGTGGACTCGTTCACTACCCTATGAACGCGCCGCATGTGGCCTTGCCGAATTCCATCTTCACATGCGAACCCATCCCTTCGCTGGCTAGTGAAACACTGGTCGTACCCATAAGTGATGGACCTCAGCTCAGTGAACCAAGGACTCTACTAGAAGCGAGCGAGGTGTGCGGTCTTTTCGTAGGCATTGATGAGATCGCGGCAAAACCATCACTATTTGAGATCTATCCGAACCCTTGTGGGGTCGGCAGCAGCGTGAACATCCGTTGCGATGGGGCCAAACGCTTCAAGCTCTATTCGACCACTGGTTCGGAAATCAGCGATTTCTCCTCATCAGTGGGCCTCAGCACACCTTTGTCCTGTACGGGCCTCCCCACCGGTCTGCACGTAATCGTCGCCTTCGACAAGGACGGTCGTCGCCTCGCCACAGCGAAGCTGGAAGTAGAATAGGACCTATCCGTGCGGAATGGTGGCCCATCCGAGTTTACCAACATCCTGTTGGCGACGAGGACATTCGTCTACGCGATGCGTCGCAAGGTCGGTTCATGAACCGCCGACCTCATCAAGGACAACCTTGAGCATGTGCGGTCGTCTTGCCTCCGTCCAACAACCCACGGGCATGAAACACGCATCACTCCTCGCGACCATTCTTTCCCTGCTGACTTTTTCCGCCGCCATGGCCCAGAGCGACCAGTTCGTGCGGCTGGATACATCCGCACTGAATTACATCTGGGTCGGGGATGGTTTGCCGACCGCTGATGGGGGATGCGTATTCCAGATCCCCCAGGCCGGTGGGTTCAGCCTTTGGAAATGCGGTGCCGATGGCGAGGCGCAATGGCGGAACCAATACCCGAACGAGGGATCGATGACGGACTGGGATGTCGCACCGACGGCCAGCGGGGATGTCCTATACGTGTCGTCGACCTCCTGGCAATCCACATACATGGATACGTTGGTGCTGGCTTGGGATCTCCGGCGGATCGCGCAGGACGGATCGGTGACCTGGCACAAGCATTTTGAACTGGACACGCTCTACTCCTTTTACTTCAGTGGGATGCAACACATCCGGGTCGTGGAGAATGCCGCATCCGAGCTGTTCGTCATTTTCGTCACCGACCTCGATTGGCAGAACGTCACCACGGTCCATAAGCTCAGTGCGACCGGTGACCTGCTCTGGAGCCGCCGCGTCGGCGACACGGAGGCGATGATGAGCTTCCCTTCGCCAAGCTCTCTTTTCGCGAGTACGCCCTACCTCGTGCCTGACCTGTCTGGCGGCTGCCGCTTGGTCGCCCCTGCAACGGACCACAGCGATGAAAGCGCCTACGTCATGCGCCTTTCGGCGGACGGTGAACTGGAATGGGCGCGCCTGTTCGACTACCTGGGGACCGTGAGTTCGTTCGTGATGTACACCCCTGCCGTCATCGCGGACGGCGCCACCCTGTTCATCACCATGACCGATTCGCAGAACGGAGGCATCCATTTGGTGCGTATCTCCGCTGGTGGCGACCTGCTGGATGTGCAGCGGTATGATCAGGGAGGATACACGGGCGATCTGAAGTATGACCAAGGCGCCTTGATGGTACTCAACGGTAATCGTGTGGTGACGATCTCAGAGACGGGGGATCCCCTTTCGGCGATCGGCTTCACAACCTTTCCGGATCAGGAGGACTCCACCTACAATTTCCAAGTCCAGCGAATGGACGTCGCTGCCGGTCGCGTGTGCTTCGCTGGGACGTTCACCGCTACGCCCACCGGCGCGGGCTTGCCGCTGGCCTCCCCGGCGATCAGCTCCTTCGGCCTGGACACACAGACCTGTGGCCGCGTGGTCTTCATCCCGACAGGAACCCATTCCGCGCTGCCCAACTCGATCTACACCTGCGATGCCCTGCCGACCATCGCTGCGGACACCATCGGGGTGGCCACGACCGATGCATCACTGGCGGTCGAACCCCGCACGCTCTTCGGCTCGACCAACCTGTGTGTTTACACGGCCGTGCCGGAGGCATCGCATCTAGCCGCGTCCTTCACAGTGAACCGTACACTGCTCAACGCGGGGGATGCCCTCATCGCCACGTCGACAGGCACCATGAACGTCATCCTACGCGACGCGAAGGGAGGACTCGTCTGGCAAAGTCCACTGTCCGCTCAACGGGTCGATGTACCGACCTCGGGCCTCGCTTCCGGCCTGTACATGCTTGTCGGCAGCGATGTGAACGGGCAGGCGTTGGGCACGGTGAAAGTCGCGGTCCAGCGCTAGTCTGGGGGAGGGTTACGCGGGGCTTGCTCTTCCGGGTGGCGGGGCTACATTCGCGGCCCCAATCAGAAGACCTCATGGCCAGCACCGCCGACGTGAACATCGGATCGTACATCCGCTTCAACAACGACATCTGCCAGATCATGGAATGGCAGCACCGCACGCCGGGCAACCTGCGCGCGTTCTACCAAGGCAAGATGCGCAACCTGCGCAACGGCAAGTTGAACGAGCACCGCTGGCGCTCGGGCGAAACGATGGAAGTGTTGCGCGTGGAGATCCACGAGCTGCAATACCTCTACCGCGAAGGGGACAACCTGGTGCTGATGAACCCCAACACCTTCGAGCAGCTCTATGTGCCTGCCGCCTTGTTCGGCGATGCCATGGGCTTCATGAAGGAGGAGATGATCATGCAGGTGGGCTTCGAGAGCGA
>CAZYPC010000134.1:0-10743 GCA_964649165.1 uncultured Chryseobacterium sp. | reverse complement strand
CCTGGGCGTCACCGAGCATTACCAGGGCACCTTCACCGTGATGCAGATCGCCGACCTGGCGATGATGACCGGCAACATCGGTCGCCGTGGCGTGGGCGTGAACCCGCTGCGTGGACAGAACAACGTGCAGGGCGCGGCCGACATGGGCTGCCAGCCGCACCAAGGCGCCGGCTACTTCGCGGTGGACGACCCCGCGTACAGCAAGATGTACAACGAGTTCTACGGGGTGGAGGTGCCGAACGTGGTAGGCAAGAAGATCCCGCAGATGTACGATGCCATGCTCGCGGGCACGCTCAAGGCCTTCTGGGTGGCCGGCGAGGACATGGGCCAGACGGACCCCAACACCCTGCACGTGCGCAAGGCCCTCGGCGAGCTCGAGCTCTTCGTGGTGCAGGAGCTCTTCATGACGGAGACGGCCAAGATGGCCCACGTAGTATTGCCCGCCGCGAGCTTCCTGGAGAAGAGCGGCACCTTCACCAATGGCGAGCGCCGCATCCAACGCGTGAACGCCGCCGTGGAACCGATCGAAGGCACCAAGAGCGACGGCCAGATCACCTGCGACATCATGGAGCTGTACGCGAAGAAGACCGGGCGCAAGAGCGGCAACGCCAGCACCACCTACCACCCCGACTGGGTGCTGCGTGAGATCAGCGGCATCGTGCCCTTCTTCAAAGGCGTGAAGTGGGAGGAGCTCGGCGAGAACGGCAAGCAATGGCCCGTACTGGCCGACGGCACCGACACCAAGATCCTGCACACCGACACCTTCAAGCGCGGGCTGGGCAAATTCATCTTCAACCCCTGGGAGAAGAGCCCCGAGGTGCGCGCCAACGAGAAGGACTACCCCTACATCATCACCACCAACCGCGAGCTGGAGCACTACAACTGCGGCGCCATGACGCGGCGCACCGGCAACGGCGAGATCCTCACCGAGGACGTGCTGATGATCAACCCTTACGACGCCCAGCAGAACGGCATCGCCGAGGGCGACATGGTCTGCGTGGAAAGCCCGCGCGGCAAGGTGGACATCAAGGCCCGCGTCACCGACGAGGTGAAGCCGGGGATCCTCTCAAGTACGTTCCACTTCCCGGAGATCATGCTCAACATCATCACCAGCAGCGTGAGCGATTCGTTAGCTATGTGCCCTGAGTATAAGGTGGTTACGTGTCGCATTCGGAAGGCGAAGAAGGCACATTTACGCCAAGCTGGGGAGGTCGTCTTGAGGGCTTGATGGTTCGCTTGGGCGTGCCCCCGCCTCAAATGCAGGCGGGGTCCGGCTTTCCGCTCCAAGTCCGCGCCCTGGTTACAGGGCTTGCGGGCTTTCCGCTTCAAGCCGTCACGCGAAACACCCGCAACCCGGCCGCACGGAACCCCATCCAAGCACCAGAATAAGTTAGAATGACTTCTCCAGCGTGTTCCATGTCCGTGCTTTGTAACAGCAAACGAGCTCACCATGAAGAAGCACACCTACTTCCCGATCATCACTGGCATCTTCTGCGCCTGTCTGATCGTGTCGAACGTTCTTGATACGAAGTTTTTCCAGATCGGCTCGGCCACCTTCCCAGCCGGGATCATCCTGTTCCCCATCGTCTACGTCTTCGGCGATGTTTTCACTGAGGTATACGGCTACGCCCAATCACGCAAGGCCATTTGGGCCGGGTTCACGTCGCTCGTACTTGCCGTGGTGACCATCGAAATCGCCCGTCGACTTCCGGCCGCTGATGGCTGGGGCCACCAAGAGGCCTTCAATGCCATCCTCGGGAAACTACCCCGGATCGCGTTGGCCTCGGTCACGGCCTACTTCGCCGGGGAGTTCATGAACTCATTCACGCTAGCCAAGCTCAAAGTGGCACAGAATGGCAGCCGCATGCCGGTCCGTTTTGTCGCTTCAACGGTAGTTGGGCAAGCGGTCGATACCGCCGTCTTCATCCTCGTGGCGTTCGCTGGGACACTGCCGTTGTCAGTCATGGGAACGATCTTCGTTTCTGCATGGCTCTTCAAAGTGGTCTGGGAGGTCGTGGCGTTGCCGGTCAGCATACCGTTGGTCCGCTGGCTGAAGCGCGTCGAGAACGAAGACTACTACGACCGGGAAACTAACTTCAGCCCATTCAGGCTAACGCAGTGATGGCGCCCAAGAGCAGGATATCGAAGCCAGAAGTTTTCGTCTTCAAAGAGCTCTATTGCAATGAGAACGAGATCATTGCAAGGCTTCTGAAGGAGCAGTTTAGCGACCTGCTAGTCTCACCAGTGCTTGACGTTGGATCTGGCATAGGGGACATCCCTTTCAATGCTCTTGACGGGAAAGAAGTCACGCTTCTCGAGTTAAACGACCCTACCAGCGAAGACTATCCTCTCCGGGATGGCCACCGTTTGGTCAAGGGCGACTTCTTCGACTACAAGCCGGATCGCGAATTCGCTAGCGCCCTTATCAGTCACACACTCCAGTTTCTTGACGACGATCGCGCTCGCTTGGACAAGGCCCTTTCAGCGCTCAACATTCCGACCGTCGTCCTGGTACTGAATACGAACGATGACATCATGGGAGAGCTGGTTCGCTGGTCTGAGGAGAATTTCGATACCGCTAACCCTGAGGTGCATCTTGATGGATTCCCAACCGGTTACCACTCAAAGAAGCGAGTAGAGTTTCAGGCGACTTTGACCTGTCCCGACTTTCGCACGCTCGCGAAGCAGGTTGCTTATCTCATGGTCATAGACCTGGGTGATAGGGAGGCCGATTTGATTGCCTTCCTGCAGGAGCGCTTGAACGCGCCCGGATTCACCTTTAACCAAACGGTAGAAGCCTTCGTGCGCAAATGAGCAACAGCGTGGTCAAGAAAGAGTGGAGCTTCATCCGGAACGAGGAGGTCAGGAAGAAGCTTGCACTGTCCCATGAGCGCATCGCCAAATCGTTCGATGAATTGTTTCACGGATACTCCTTAAGCGCGGAGGGTGTGCTGAACGAAGTAGTTCGTGTCGAGAACTATAAAGGGTTGGTGGAGGTTAGGAACATTCAGTTTTACTCCATGTGTGAACATCACTTCGCGCCATTCTTCGGGAGTGTTGACATTGTTTATCAGCCTGACAAGATCATAACCGGCTTGGGGAAGCTGGTTCGCTTGGCCAAGGATGTGCATGGGCGACGGCTTCAGATTCAAGAGACCATGACCAAGGATATATGCCAAGACGTGATGCGCGTGCTAGGCGCCCGAGGTTGCTATGTACGTAGTCGGGCGAAGCACTTGTGCATCTGCTCTCGTGGACCAAGCGATGATCTCGCAGAGTCAATTTGTTCCTATGCCCAGGGGAGTCTTGAGCATTGGGGGCTAGAGGTGCGCTAGCATGAACGAGGACCCGGAGATTAGAGGCGACTTCGACGAACTCCACGAGGTTTTCGGCGAACAGATTGGCCAGGATCCTTGGGAGGCACTTGTGAGCAAGTCTTTCGTGCCCGGTGAGCTTGTCTTTGCGATTATTGAGCATGTCACCATCGGCGACAGTGCTCAAATCGGAACGCCGTATGTGTTCTTCAGGACCGCCTTTGACCCAGCCAGAGAGGATGTTCGGAAGGGGTACCGCAAGATTGTGGCCCACATGGTGCGAACGCACAACGGTGGTCCAAGCGCACATCTGGGTTGGTACATGCGCACGAAGTCGTATCGGATAAAAGGGACCAATCCCCCACAGCCGATGGTCCATATCGATGCGTCGCCTTGGTCACCACGAGAACAGCAGCATGTTGATGTTAAAGTCGATGCCTATATCCTTCACAGAGAGGACAAAGTTCTGGGCGATGAAGTCATCAAACCTTACCTAGATACATACATCAGACTGCTCAAGGAGACCGGTTGGTTTCCTCAAGCACCTCACTACTTCATCGTCGTTAAACCGCTTTCCGTACACGACCGCAGTAGTGCCACTGGGAAGCACATACCGCTCGGCAATCTCTACCTGCACTTTGGCACAACCAGAGACTATGGAGAGAAGCACTACCAAGACTTGGTTCGGAAGCTTGTTCTGGTATGGATGCGCAACTTCGGCTATCGTGTAGTTCGCCACCAAAAGCTTACCGCTCAGAATGAACTGGCGGAGTTGATCGAACACTACCGCCCCCGGTCGGATAAGGGAACAGTGCCTCAGCGCAGACCTCGGTTCGATGAGCCGGTGAGGCTCGCCATTGGGAAATGGTACGCGATGCATGGCTTGAATATCGACAAGGCGTTCTTCACTCTTGAAGACCTTGGTATTAATGTCGTTCGGACGCTTCCAGTGAACGAGCGTCCTTCAAAGCTTGAAGCGACAATCAAAGGGACCCTTCTGCCACGATATGGCCGATGGAAGGTTGATGACACCATTGACATGAACGATGAGAACGGGAATGGTTTGTCCACGTTCGGCAGTATGCTGAACGTGCGCCGCCTCGCTCTCATCTTGCTAATCGTCGTTGGTCGGAGCCACACGGAGGTACGAGACGCAATTCGGGATACCCACAGACTTCCGGGAAGGGAGACGAAGGAGCGAAGTGCCAAGCTGTACTTGCTGAACAATTTCGACATCTCAACGAAGAGTAAATTGGAGGCGTATCTCACGATGAGCCTCAGCGAGAAAGATCTCGTGGACCAGTTACTCGGGCTGATGCCCGAACGTGCCACCGACATTGCGGCGCGAAGTCAGCGAAAGTCAGCATGACTTCTTGTTGTATGGTCTAAGTCGGGAATCGCTCTTCTCCTTTCCAGTATCGCCTCGATTTGCAGCACGTTCTTTCACGTGCTGCGGCAACATCGGCGCCGGGTAGCTGAGACAGCTCCCACAGGCCGCCGGAAGTCTCGGTGATCCCCGTTGCTGGGTGCGTGCCTTGGGCCGCAGGTCGTCACCGATACACTCCCCGTTCTCGAAGGCACCGGGCTCACAGTAGTGCCTCACCAAAACCGCCGCCCGTTCAGCGGCACAACCCTTATTGCTATGGAAGGCAAAGAACAAGCCACCGGTCAGGCTCAAAACGACCAACTAGCCGGTCAGCCCATCCCGGTTGATAGCGATGTCATCGACTTCGCCAGCATGCGGAACAAGGCAACCGGTCGTGTTCCATCGGCAGCCACCTTCTGCGGCAGCGATGATCAGTACCCGGCCACTTCATACGTGCCGAAGTCAATACCGTGGAGCAGCGCACAGGTGCTCGCGGGCCTCGACAGGTCCCAGGTCGCACTTTCAACAGCCGACTTGGGCGAGTTCAAGGATGTGCTTTGGAATGACCTGCGCTCGGAGTACGACGCGGAGAACTTCTGCGACTACCTGAAGAGGCAGGATGCTGGGTTCTCCGCCGAGTTCAAAGCCTTCGAGCATGTATGGCGGCGTGACGAGTTCAACCACTACGTCGGCTTCCGCATGCTGTACTGCATGCTCTACGATGAGGACGAAGCCCTCGTGGAAGCACGGTTGCGCTCCGTACCGGCGGATTTCAAGCCCATCAGTCACCTGCTCGCTGATGAGTTCGTGACCACCCTGCTGCTCGCGTACGACGAGATCGCTACCACGAAGTCCTACGCTGCGGATCATGCGTTCTACAAGTCGTGGGGTCCAGACGCCTTTCACCGTTGGATCAAGCTGGTTACCCGCGACGAGTCCTACCACTTCAACAACCTCATGCGGCTCGTCGAAGCCAAGCACCCTGAGCGGATCCCTGAGATCCCGGAGCATGTCGAACGCTTCATCGAGTGGGATCTCAACGGCTCGGAGTACCGTGGCACGTTCGTGCTCGACCACGACGGTCACTACTTCAACGAAGAGTTCCTGCGCGATTGCGGCAATGCGATGAACCACTTCTTCGATCGCCGGAAAAGCGACTGAGGATGAAGCCGAAGGGCCCGCCCGCGCACAGGCGCGGGCGGGCCTGGCGGCCTGACAAGTCAGAACCTACTCCGATGGTGAGAACGGGGCCAACTCCTCACTGCCCGCTGCGGCTCTGCAGCAAAACCAAAACCCAATACCAAGATGAAGAAGACCTTCACAATGACCGCCCTGATCCTCATGGCGGTAAACCTCTGCGCACAGCGCCCAGAGGAACCCTACAAGCTCGCGTTCCGGAACGGAACAGAGCTTTTGCTCACCACCACGGACCTGGTCGTCGACCCGCTGGGCGACGGCTTGAACCTGCGTGCTGAGGCCATCGACCGGAACTCTACGGTCTATACCTACAGCACCATGCCCACCGAGGTGTTGGAGACGCTCACGACCGACCTGACCTTCTACCAGGCCATCGAGGATGGTAATGGGGATTGGGTGGTGCTTGAGCGCGACATGGAGAGCACAGCGTACGACGTGGTGCGGTTCGACCTGCACAGCGGCGAGCGTACAGTGCTCTTCACCGATCGGTCCGCTCCGGACGGTTCGTTCGCCTTCCGCCCCATCGCTTCCCCGGCGCCGAACATGCTGTTGCTGGAGAAGCTGGTCTTCGGAAGTGCGGACGAGCACCTTGGCATCTGGTCGCTCGATCTCGCCACGAACGCATGGAGGGAGATAGTCGTGAACCCTGGCTACCTGACGACCCCGAAGGTCTCCCCGGACGGAAAGTACCTGGCCTATGTCACGACGAGCGAGCTGCCCAAAGACCTCCATTCCGCAG
This sequence comes from uncultured Chryseobacterium sp., assembly GCA_964649165.1. GTDB lineage: Bacteria > Bacteroidota > Bacteroidia > Flavobacteriales_F > PHOS-HE28 > PHOS-HE28. The sequence continues at coordinate 4,127 of CAZYPC010000134.1, read as the reverse complement.
CAACCGCGACCATCATCCAGGACATTCCCTCGGGCAAGGAGATGGCTATCGCTGCCCCCGCTGGTTCGTGGAGCGAGGTGTTGGGCTGGGTTCCCGGCGATATGCCCGCCAAGGACTTGCTCAAGCCCGACACCGGTGAAGAGCCGGAGGGTATGTTGAAGATGCAGCCGACCTTCGAGTTGCCTTGGAACACGGGTGTGACCTACTACGTCTCGCGCACCGGTACTCCGGCCCCTAGTGGTTCGACCGGTTCGACGTGCTACCAGAACTATGGGTACACGCCGCACACCTACATGGCCATCGACTTCGATTCGCCAAACGGCGTTACCGATCCGGTCCGTGCGTCTGCTGCGGGCACAGTGACATTCGCGGGTATCAACGGCTCTTTGACCAGCGGCTATGGTCGCTTGGTGAAAATCCGTCACAGCGACGACACGTTCAGCTTCTATGCACACTTGAACACGATCTACGTCGCCGTTGGTGACGTTGTCCAACAGGGTTGCGCGATAGGTGACGGTGGTACCACGGGCGGCTCAACTGGTGACCACATCCACTTCGAGTGGCGGGACGTCGGCGAAGCACAGTTCAACAGCTCCTCGATGTATCCCATCTTCAGCGAGTGCGGGTGCCGCCCGAAGGCGAACTACTGCTATACCTCGGCCAATTCCAGCGGCTCATGCTCCAGCGGTGGCAGTACCGGCGCGAACCTCTACAAGACCACCAGTAGCCTCTCCGTCAGTGCGAGCTCAGTCAGCATCAATGTGACCGTGGTCAACAACGGCACGGCGAACGCAGCTTCAAGTTCGCTCGGTTACTACCTGAGCACGAACACGACGATCAGCAGCAGCGACTACCTCATTGGGACAGACGCGGTGAGTTCCTTGACGCCCGGCGCGACCAGTCCGGAGAGCATCACCGTGAGCCTCTGTAATCTCACTGGGGTGCCGAATGGAACGTATTACGTCGGTTACGCGATCGACCGGCTGAACGCTGTTGCCGAAACGAACGAGACCGAGAACAACCGCTACTGGAGCTCACCGAAGCCAACCCGGAGTTGCTCCAACATGGGCTTGGGCTCAACTGCAGGCATGGTCCTGGTCGACGATGGCGATGTGATGGTCGTGAAATCACTCGACCTGAATGACGACGCTGGAGTAGCGGGCCTGGAAAGTGTCGGGGTGTTCCCCAACCCAAGCCAAGGCGAAGTGACCTTCAGCATCCCCATTGATATGGCGGGCCCCGTGCGCATCGATGTGCTCAACGGTCTTGGTCAATCACTTGCTGGGGCCAGTCAGCTCGTGGCAGGCCAAACTGAAACGCTGGACTTGTCGATGCTCCCTGACGGCTTGTACCACGCGCGATTGACAACAGCGAGCGCGAGCCACACAGTGCGGCTAGTAATCCAGCGTTGAACCTTCTGCTTCTCACAGACGAACGCCCTCCTTACCGGGGGCGTTCGCCATTTTCTTAGCCCAAGTACAAGTACGACCGCGGCCGCTTCAGGCACTACGAGGCACCTACGCCACCTTCCGCAACAGCTTCCGCTCGAAATCATCGCGTGCATCCAGCGAGGCGATCATTTCACCGCCAACGTTAGACAAGCGCGCAAGATCCGGTCGTGGAATGGAACCCTGGTCAGCAAAAATCAAGAGTGAATCGAAGTCAGCGTTGGCGCGCTTCAACCGTTCGAGCACAATGGTAGCCAAGCGAGCCTTGTCCTTATTGGGCACACCGAACACGAATAGGGGTGCGTGCTTGCCCTCGATGCGATAGTCGATCGGATAGTCACGGGCATTGTCCATGTTCTCATATACATAGTCCTCACGGATCTTGCTCGCAGGCACGATGCGCGTGAGGTTCTCCCGCAGATCCTCATAGAACGTCGATTCGGCCCTCGCCCTGTTCAGGAAGGTGATGTCGTTCAGCTTGATGAGCGCGTGAGACAACCTGAAGATGGCCGGAGCGAGACTGTCCGGTGCCGCATCTACATAGAACTCACCATCGTCCTCCGCGATCTTGCCCTCGGCCATGATCTGGTCGAAGAGCCTTCCGCGAGTGCCCTTCCTGAACTTGTCCGTATCGTTCTCGTAGCTCAGATGGCTGAGCGTATGGCCCATGTCGCTCACCCGCAACAGGCCGCCCGGCAATTCTTTCAAATAGACCTGGTACGGGTCGCCATCCGGAAAGGTGAACGGCGTGCGAATGATCGCGAGGTCCTTGTTCTTGGGCACAACGCGCACCTCGGAGCACATCGCCTTGCACAGCGACTCTTGCAGCTTGAGGAGATCGGCGTTCATGACACAGCGAACAACGTAGGTTGGTCAGGCTCAGTTGTAAGCCCCGAAATACGGCAGTCGGTCACCAAGCAATGGAGAGCACCGCCAAGAGTTCGATAACGATCGGTTGTTGACGCGAAGCCTTCCGGCTTGAACCCGGCCTGGATGTAGCGTTCTGTGGTGAGGTGAATATGGCACTTCGCCTCGATCCACTCATCTTCCAAACGGTTGTGGTGGTCGATGTGCGGTCCGTTGTACCGGCACAATGTGAGCGTCTCACCGTTCGGTGCGAGCCAACTCAATCCGCAGGAGAAGTCGTCCTCCATGCCTGGGCGTGTGTTCTGCCTCGTGTACACTTGGAAATTGTACTCCGCGCTTTCGCCAGCCACTGAATAGTTCCGTTGCAACCGTCCCTCGATCTTGCTATCCCGCGCACCCGGATTCGTCACCCGCTTGGACATCTCAAGCAGGCGCTTCACTTCGGCGTCGTCAATTGACTCAAAAGCCATCGCACGAACTTACGCCCTCACAGCCTGTCATACTTCGTCGCCACCCCCTTCGCCTTCTCTACCGGGTATTTGGCGGCGTTCTTCCGCAGCTTCTGGCGCACGGCCGTTCCCAGATCCAGGTCCAGGTCATGGGCCAGGTACGTGAGCAGGATGGCAATATCCGCCATCTCCTCGGCCAGGGCATCGCGGTGCTGCTGTGCCAGGGCGGGCAGCTCGGCGTCCTTGGCCCATTGGGTGTGCTCCATCAGCTCGGCGGCTTCCAGGGCAATGCTCGTGCTCAGGGTCCGCAGGTTGTGGAACTGCTCCCAGTCGCGCTCCTTCCGGAAGGCCAGCAGTTCATCGCGTAGTTCGTCGCTGATCATGGCAATGGTTCGTTATCCAACAAAGCGCTCGGTGAGGTGCCAGCGCAAGTACTCGGGGTCGGGTCGTTGGCTGTCCAGCTTGGGGATCACGGCCAGCGGCTGGTCGTGCAAGCGATAGTAGGCCTTGCCGTTGTACCACTGCTCTTTGATGCGGTCGCTCACGCGTATCCGCAGCTCGGGCGTCACGGTCACCAGCCCCGCATCGAAGAGCTTGTGGAAGTCAGAGCGCAGCAGCATGCCGTTGGAGATGCGATGTGGCCCACCCTCCGCGTACGACTGTATATGCGCCGCCTCGAGCACCGGCAAGGTGGATTCACCGGTAATGGCACAGCGCTTCTGGTATGCCTCGCCCACCAGGATCTGGAAAGACCCCTGACCCAGGCGGGCTCTGGTCAGGAAGAGCTCACCGTAACGCGGTCCGCCATACTCCGCAGCCGGTTCAGCCACCAGGTCATTGATGGCCTTGTTCTGCAAGCGCTCTTGCACCGCGTTCCAGAGCCACGCGCCCTCGGTGGTCTCGGTGTCGTAGGTCTGTCCCTTCACGATGTTCGGCGCCCAGTTCGGCAGCGGTATCCAGTCCTTGCGCTCGAAGAAGAAGGGTTGCACCAGCACGCGATCCGATCTCCAGCACCGTCCGCTCGCCCGATGACAAGCGGCGGATACGCTTCTCCACTTCCAAATAGGTGGCCGCCCCGTTCTTCTCTCCGAACGCTTCCCACGCCATTTTCAGCGGCAGCTTCGAGAAGTTCACGAAGTAGCCGCCACCCGCAATGCAATTGTGCGGTGCCTTCAGCTTGAACAGGAAGGGTGTGCCCGCAGGCAGGTTCGTGAAGTAAGGGCCTGGTGATGGTCGCCAGAAGTTCACCTCATCCAGCCCGCGAGCTGCGAGGAAGGGGAACCATTCGATGTCCGTAACGCCGACCCAGAAGGGTCTGTTAGATAAAGTGTGTCATCACCATTATTGCTGATGATGTTGATGT
>CAZYPC010000133.1:0-10913 GCA_964649165.1 uncultured Chryseobacterium sp. | reverse complement strand
GTGTGGACGTGGAGGTGGGAGAACTTCGTCATCGCGATAGGGTCGCGAAGCTACCGGTGGGAGGGGGTGGGGATGATGGGCAGTTTTCCACAAGCCCGACCCGGTCACACTGCTCTGACCTTGCCACGATTCTTCTATGTTCACAACCATGCAATCAGGTCACCAAGAACTTGTCTTCGCCGTGAATCGGATTAGAGCGCACTTTGTGCACCGGGATGGTACAAGCAAGGTCATCGTGGGAACGGGCTTTTGGGTTCATCTTCCCGTAGCCCACGTCTTTGTGACCAACAGACACAACCTTGATCCTCTTCTGAAGCTTGGTTCCGAGTGTGGTTTTCGGCTTGAAAGTGTAGAGATAGAGCACAGGCGGCACAAGGCTGATCGCTATGGCAAAGAGACCAGATTCTTGCCTGTGTTGAACCTTAGTGAGGTATTGCTTCTCTCAGATGAAGCAGATGTCGCGATTATCAAGGCACCCGAGGTCTTTGAAGATTTTCGCGAGAAGTGGGAACACGGCTCCTACTTCAAACCGCTACAGATGATTGAAGCGAGCGACATTGCGGATGGCGCCTATCTCGAGAATGAAGTTAGCGTTGCCGATGGCGCATTTTTCATTGGCTTTGCAGGGCAGTCGGGAAAGCCCTGGTGGGACACGGATTGGAATTTGCCCATTGCCCGCTTCTGCTCGTTGGCATCGTTGCCACGATTGAAATTCGCGAATGAGGCTATCAAAACGCAGGATGCCATGTTGGTCGCCGGGTTGTCGTTTGCGGGCTCAAGTGGTAGTCCGGTCTTCGCTGTTCCAAAAGAAGTTGGAGCTGGCGGTCCCAAGGTCATTGGAATCATGTCCGGACATTGGTGGGAGGTAAGTGATGAACCTTTGATGTTTGCCCATAGCGGGCTCTCTTACCTAACCCGAGCCACGGCGATTTGGGATTTGCTGAACAAAGTCTACTAGGGGTCACTTCAAGGCCTGTACATGGTTTACGTCGCATGCACCTTCGCCATATGGTATCCCAGTTCGTGGTACCATCCCCATCCCTTGCCGGGCAAGGCTCTCAGCGCATCCTTCAATCCCACCACAGGAAGAGCACCTTCCTTGTGCGCAAGTCATCTTCAAGTGCATCCACGGAACCGATCCCTTGATCGACCACATCCGGGCAGAAGGCGTACACCTCCTTGGCGAATGACTTCCAGTTCGCCGGGGCGTTCGTGATCCGCACCTCCACCAGGTCATGCGCTGCGCTGGTGATCACCAGGCCGAGCGTCGCGTCCCACGCTTTCAGCTTCGCGATGATGTCATCCGTGGTCAGGTTGAAGTTCGCGCCGTTGGTACACTCGTAGCGTAGGATGTCATATTGGTCTGTTGCGCGAAGCACACAGACCTTCTGTGGTTCATCGCCAAGGGCCATGGCGCATCGATATGCCCGGTAGCCTTCGTTCCCCAGCTTCGCGTGGATGGCATCGATGCGCTCTTGTGCCTTGTCGACCGCCGAAGTGAACTCGATGCCCTGTGGGGTTGAGCCGTCCGGCCTCTTGTAGAGTTGATCGTAGCACTCCACGGTTCGAACGCCCAGCGCTTCAGGGAACAGGTCCTTCAAGGCGGCTTCGAGCCTTTGGTCTTGAATTGTTACCGTCTCCTTCGTGCCTGTGGGATCCGGAACGGATTGAGCGATGGCGCGCTGGACCGAGCCCACGTACAAGACCATGGACGCAAGGAAGGCGCTCAGCAATGATGAGCTTTTGGGCATGTTCAAATCTAGGTCGCGGTGTAGTCCGCCGCTGGCCAGAAGACCCGCTTCGGTCAAGGCGTCGGGGCGTGCTAGAAGTCCGGGGGCGGTTCGACGGCACTGAGCAGGGCTTCCAGGTTCTCCAGTGAGTTCCGGTATCGTTGTTCTATGCTGGCTGTCTCAGCGGCACTCATCGGCGAGCGGACCAGGTGCTCATGGCTCACATAATGGTCCAGAGTCAATCGGGAGCGGTTCTCACCGAGGTTCTCCATCACGAAGTACATCGAGCGCACCTTGTCCTCATCCGTCTCGCTGTACACGATCCTGTTGCCCGGGTCAAAATCAAAGCTGCTGGTCACCATCATCGTCGAGGTGCCATCATCCATCACGCGACGATGGCGGGTGCCGATGCTGTGCAGCACGTCGCCGATGTCCTCGATGGCTTTCAGGCCATCCTGCCAGCGGTTGCGGAACTCCAGGTGGCCGGCTGTGTAGAACAGCATCTTGACGTCGGCATCGAACTCGCGCGAGACGGAGACCACCTTCACCTTGTCCGCCGGTTCGAGCTGTGCCAGCGGTGTCGCTTCAATGTCCGACTTGAGCGCGCCGAGCTGCGTGTAGTGGAACTTCGTCTCACCGGCCTCGGTCGTTTGCGCGCTGGCATCCCAGCGCATCCAGCTCGTGAGCGGTGCGGGTGTTCCGGCCGGTAACACACCCGGTGTAACCAGCCAGTACTCGTGTTCTTCGATCCCGTTCTTCAGCAACTGGTGCGCGATGATGACATCCTTGCCGATGAGCTTGCTGAAGTTCCTGATGTTGTACCCGGTGAACTCCCCGTAGTGGGTGATCACCTTCAGGGACAGGTCCACCGCGGAGATGCATGCTTTGCACTGGCACAGGCGGTGGTATTCGTAGGTGCGCAGGTGCCGGTGGAAGTCGCGGAACATGCGCTCCACCTGGGCATAGATCGCGTTCAGTTCCGGTCGCTCACCGAAGCGGTAGAAGAGGATGGCGTCGCCCTCGATCTCGGAGATCTCCAGGCCGATGTCGTTGGCATCGATCAGGGTCTCGAGCAGTTCCTGGATGATCTGCCGGCTGTGCTCGATCTCGACCTGCGCGACGAACCGGGTAAAGCCACTAATGTCCGGAATGAAGAGGAGGCCCTGCTTCTCCATCGGGGCCGAAAGTACCACCACGGGAAATGCGGATGCCCGGGAAGGATCCCCGGGCATCCATACATCGATGGCGTCGCTCAGTGCTTGTGGTTCGCCGCAGCGTAATCCACCATGCCCTGGAAGTCCACGACCACGACGGCCTCGTCCCCCACGGTCCATGCGTCATGACCACTAGGGAGCAGGGACACGTCACCGGGTTTCAGATCGTATTCCGTGCCATCGTCCATCACCACGTGCAGCGTGCCTGCGAGGTGGTACTGGAAGTGCGGTGCTTCGCAGCTCTTGGTCTTGGCGATGGGCATCACGCTGGTGCTCCAGCGCCAGCCGGGTTCGAAGATGCCGCGGCCCACGGTGGCACCGCCGATATTGATCAGTTCGAGGCGGCCTTTCGGGAAGGTGCGCACCTCATCGGGTTTCTCGAAGCTCTTGGCTTCGCTCTTCGTCATCGTGTCGAGCATGGCGCTATCGGTTTTTGGGGTTGTGAACGCGTAGGTGAGGGCGAGGATCGATCCTGCACCGAGGGCCATCAGGCCGGAGAGCTGGTTCCTGTTCATGTGCCGTGGTTTGATGGGCCAAAAGTGTCCTGGCATCCAAGGCGCATCCTTGGACGGAACACGGAAGAGCTTGTACGGATCAGAGCTTCAGGCGCAGCTCGGTAGGCGACATGCCCGAGCGCTGCTTGATGAAATGCGCGAAGTGCGCCTGGTCGTCGAAGTGGAGTTCCTGGGCGACCTGTGAGATGCTGAGGTCGGTGGAGCCGAGCAGCACTTTCGCCTCCAGCAGGAGCACGTCGGCGATGACCTGTCGCGGGGTGCGGGCGATGGTCTCCTTCACCACGTCGCCGAGGTGCTTGGGCGTGATCCCGAGTTTGCCGGCGTACCAGCTCACCTGCCGCTGCTCGATGAAGTTCTTCTCCACGAGATGCTTGAAACGATTGGTGAGTTCGGTGGCGCGCGAGGCGCACTCTTTCAGGCGATGCGCGTGCGGCCTATGGATCTCGCGGATCCGCAGGAGCAGGATATGGATGAGGTTGCGGAGCACATGGTCCTTCTCATGGCTGAAACGTTCATGCTCCGCGATGATGTCCTTGAACACCTGTTCGAGCAGCGCGCTTTCTTCACCACTGACGTTGACGATGTGTTCAGCCTCCAGATCGAAGAAGGGGAACTCCGCAGCGAGCGGTCCTTTGAGCAGCGGCTGGACGAACTCCGTGCGGAAGTGGATGCAGAAGCCGGTGCATTGGTGGATGTAGCGGGATGCGTATACCGTGTTCTCGGGAACGATCACCAGGTCGTTGGGTCTGAGCCAGCGCTCCTCGGCCCCGAGCTGCACGTCGTGCTCGCCGCCTTTCAGCAGGTAGACGAGGTTGAAGACACGGCGCAGGGCACGGATGCCGGTGCCCGGGTCCACGTTCTTGTGCTTGTCCTCCAACGTGCCCGGCATCACCATCATGTTGATGTCGTACGGTCGCGGGTCGCGGTTCACGACCTTCTCGAACATCGCGAGATCCTTGATCAGCAGGATGTCCTTCTTGGCCACGAGGGAAAGTTAGCGGAGGGGATCCGGTCCAAACCATAAGTTCGGTGCATGTTCCACCATCAGCCCCCGGTGCCAGGCATACGCCTGTTCCTCCTGTTTTCCTTGTCCGGGCTCGCTACGGCGTGCTTCGCTCAGAACGGCAAGCGGATCAGCATCGATCCGGGGATCGAACGGGTGACGGTGTACCTGAACGGTGGGGAGGTGCGCACCACGGTGGAGGTGGATCTGGCGGCCGGCCTCAACACCGTCGTACTGAAGGAGCTTTCGCAGTACACCTACATGCAGAGCGTCCAGGTGGCGATCAAGGGTGACCTCGCCATTCTGAGCGTGAATCCATCAGACGACCGCATACCGCCGGAGCGCTCCGAGCCGCGCATCGGGCGTTTGCAGGACAGCCTGCGCCTGTTGACCGTGAAGCTCGTGGAACTCACGGACAGGATGGGTGCGGATCAGGCTGCCCGCGAGATGCTCACGCACAACTACGCCATCGGCGGTGCCAACACCACCGTCACCGCCGATGCGTTGGCGAAGGCGAACGAGTACTTCCTGGAACGCACGCTGAAGATCAATCGGGACATGAGCGCGGCGCAGCGGGAGAAGGACGAAGTGGAGAAAGTCCTCGGGTCCGCGCGGCAGGAGTTGCAGAAGCTGGAGAACGAAGGCGGCCGGGAGCGCAAGAAGGTGACCGTGCTGGTGAACGCGGACCGGGCTTTGCGCGCCAAGGTCGAATTGCGCTACCTCGTGGCCAATACAGGCTGGTCCCCGGCGTACGACCTGGTGGCCATGGACAATGCGGGCCCCATTACGCTGCGGTACAAGGCGCAGGTGTATAACAACACGGGCATCGACTGGAAGAAGATGAACCTGGTGCTCAGTACGGCCGATCCATCCTTGGGCGCGAGCGCACCGGGCATGGCCCGCTGGGAACTCGGGGGGCCGCACGTCGAGCAGGATGGGGCGTTCCAGCTCAACACACCAGGCTACAACGGCATCAACACATGGAATGACCCCACGCAGAAATACGAGACCATCACCGTGAGCGAGGTGAGCGCCGAATTCCGCATCAAGCGCACATACGATATTCCCAGCGATGCCAAGCCCTACATGGTGGAAGTCGCCGAGCATACGCTGCCGGCGACATACAGCTATGTCGCCGTGCCCAAGGTCGATCGCGACGCCTTTCTCATGGCGCGCATCACCGGATGGGAGGCGCTGGACCTGGTGGATGGGCCGGCAAATGTCTACTACGAGGACAGTTACGTGGGCGAGTCACGCATCAGCACCGAAGGAATGGACGACACCTTGGACCTCTCCCTCGGCCGCGACAACGACATCCGGGTGGAGCGGAAGGAGGTCGAGGACCGCACCAGCAGAAAGGCCATCGGCAGCGAGCGGAAGCAGACCATGACGTATGACATCACCGTGAAGAACAGCAGTCCGGCCCGCGCGCGCCTCACCTTGCGCGACCAGGTGCCCGTGAGCATGAACGACCAGATCAAGGTGGAGATACTGGAACTGTCGAATGGCGAACTGAAGGACCCGGATGGATTCGTGGAATGGCCGATGGACCTGGAACCCGGTGCGTCAAAGACCGTGAAGTTGAGCTTCTCGATCCGCCATCCCAGAGGCTGGAACGTGAAATATCGCACGCGGGTGAGGAGGCAGAAGACGGTGTTCTGAGCACCATCAGCCACGTACGGAGATGAGCGTGATCGTCCGGTTCTACACGGCTTTCGCCCAGCGCGACTGGTCGACGATGGGGGCGTGCTACGCGGAGGATGCGCGCTTCAGCGATCCGGTATTTCCCGATCTGGATGCGGCAGGTGCGCGCGCCATGTGGAAGATGCTTCTGACCAGCGGTTCCGACCTACGTGTCACCTTCAAGGTGGGAGGGGAGACCGCGGAGCATGGCCGCTGTCAGTGGGAGGCCTTCTACACGTTCAGCAAGACGGGCCGGAAAGTGCACAACATCATCCGCAGCGAGTTCGAACTGCGAGATGGGCTGATCGTGCGGCAGCAGGATCATTTCGACTTCTGGCGTTGGAGCCGCCAAGCCTTGGGCGTGAGCGGCTGGCTGCTCGGCTGGACGCCGATGGTGCGGAACAAAGTGCGAGCCGCGGCGGCGGCCAGCCTTCGGAAGGCCATGGAACGAGCTTGACCTTCAGCCCACCTTGCACATGGGCTGATGCCGTACCGGAAAGTTCACGGAGTTCGCGATGAAGCACAGCTTGCTCGCTTCGCCATGCAACGACAGCGCCTTTTCCACCATGTCCGCATCACGCACGGCGACCTCCGGATGCAGCACGACCTCGGTCATGTGGCCGCCATCGCCCATCGTCTTCAACGTCCCGGTCGCTCTGTCCGCGTAGGCCGTCACTACCACGCCGTTCTTCACGCACACATGCAGGTAGCTCAGCATATGACAGGCGCTCAAGGCCGCCACGAGGAGTTCCTCGGGATTGTGCCTTGACCGATCGCCCCGGAAGGTGGGGTCGGAGGAGCCCAGCAGATCCAGCTTCCCGGCGATGCGCACGCTATGGTCGCGATCATAGTTGCGGTAGTGGTCCGTTCCGGTACCACGGTTCCCGGTCCATACCATCTCCAGCTCATAACGGTGCTCGTGCGACATGGTCACTTCTTGATGAAAGGAAAGGCCTTGCCGAGCTCGTCGACCTGGATCATATACGGCCCACTGGCGAGGTCTCGAACATCGATGGCATCATGAAAGCGGACGTGCCGTTCGATCCGACCCTGGCTGTCCAGAATGGTCGCGACCATCGCTTGCGCGCCAGGGATCGCGATGAAGAGGACATCATCCGTCGGGTTGGGGAAAGCGCGAATGAAGCGGCCCGGTGGATCTTCCGCAAGGCCGACCTCAGGTGCGAGTGTCCAGCCGATATCGCGCATCACACCGATGCACACCGGCCCAGGCCAATGGTTGGCATCACCGGCCGGGCTGAAGGGTGTCATCAGCTCATTGGCGTTGCCCTGCGGGAAAGTGCTCTCATTGAAGTGGACGCAGCTGCTGCCCAGGTTGAACCCACTGGGTGAATAGATGCGTGGCCCCGTTCCCCCGTTCGCTTCCATCGCGTATGCCCCGTTGAAGCGCACCTGGTTGCTGGTCATGGCCGAGCCGAGCTCCGCGCTCGGGTTCTCCATGAGCTCCAAAGGCCCGTTCACGGGATGAGCGAGGAACCTGTCGAAGATGCCGGGCAGGGTGTCCAGCGGTGGCCACGGAAAGGACGTGATGAGTGGAGCGAAATCGGATTGCTGCAACAGCCCGAACGAGCCGATGCTGCCCTCCTTTTTGCCGAGACCGACGAATCCTAGTCCATGCCCCATTTCATGCAGCGCGACGCTCACCAGATCATACTGACCATTGGGGGTTTCACCGTCGAGGCCGAAGTACCAATCGGTACCGGAATCCAGGAAGACATCGAAGTCGTTCTCCCCCGGGTTCAGCTCGGCCTCCGCGATGGAGTTGGCCAGCGCGGTGGCGTACCAGGTCTGTGCGATCGGCGCCGAAGGGAAGTCCTTCCGGCCATTGGGAAAGGTGATGCCGAGCGCTGAACCTCCCATGGGCACCCAGGTGACCGTGGCCTTGATGGGGATGGAGGATACCAGGATCCCTTCCCAGATATCCGCTGCGCGCTGGATGGCCGCCTGCGCTTCGATCGGAACGAAGTTGTAGGTGATGTCGATCGTTGTGGCACCCACCGGAAGCAACGTGCTCGCGGCAAGGCACAGCATGGGAAAACGGATCATCCGCATGTCAGCGAACATACTTCACACGGCGAGCATGGGCAGCAGACGGAAGAGATCGGGGTCGATCGACTTGCGTTGCGCGAGTGCTTCAGCGTGGGGCGTGAATGAGATGGCGTTGTTCATGATGCCGGTGATGCAATGTTGCCTGCCGGCGATGAGCCCTTCAACGGCTGCGGCGCCCAGACGGGAGGCCATCAGCCGGTCAGCCGCGGTGGGGTTGCCTCCGCGCTGGAGGTGACCGAGCACGCTCACGCGGATGTCGAATTGTGGGCAGCGCTGCTTCACCACGTCGGCGAGCTTGAAGGCGCCACCTTCCTCATCGCCCTCGGCGACCACCACGATGCAGCTACCCTTGTCCTTCGATCGGTTCACCAGTACGTTCACCAGTTCTTCCACATTCTCTTTTCGCTCCGGCACCATCACGTATTCCGCACCTGCGGCGATGCCGGTGTGCATGGCGATGAAGCCGGTATCGCGGCCCATCACTTCCACGAAGAAGATGCGGCCGTAGCTGCTGGCGGTGTCCCGCAGGCGGTCCATCGCCTCAAGCGCGGTGTTGCAGGCGGTGTCGAAGCCGAGGGTGCGGTCGCTTCCGCCGAGGTCATTGTCTATGGTGCTCGCGATGCCGATGAGGCGTACGCCCTGCTCGGTGGCGAGCTGGTGCGCGCCGGTCTGCGTGCCGCCACCACCGATGCAGATGAGCGCATCGATACCGGCAGCCATCAGGTTCGCTGCGGCCTTCGCCCGGCCATCCGCGGTCCGGAACGCTTCACTGCGCGCGCTGCGCAGCATGGTGCCGCCGCGCTGGATGATGTTCTTCACATCGCGTGGACCGAGATCGATGAGGTTGGCCTTTACCAGTCCGTCATAGCCGTCCATCACACCGCTCACGTTGATGCCGTGGAAGGTCGCGGTGCGCACGACCGCGCGGATGGCGGCGTTCATTCCGGGAGCATCACCGCCGGAGGTGAGGAGCGCGATATGGGCGGGTTTCATGGGTCGCACAAGATGTGCCCAATTCTCCAACAGCTTGTTGGAGAATTGCTCGTTCAAGCGCGCTTTCCGTTTGCTGGCGGTGCTTCCAGTCGGAGGGCCGATTCAAGCTGCCGGGCCGTGGGCAGCTTTCCCGCGAGGGTCTTTGGCAATTTGTCGGTGAGGTTGTAGCTGGCCACGCCGATGGGGTGCGCTTTGGACTTCAAGGAGTACTCGACCACGAGGCTGTCTTTTTCCGCGCAGAGCACGATGCCGATGGAGGGGGTGTCCGCGGGCCCACGCTCTTTGTCGTTGAGGACGTTCAGGTAGAAGTCCATCTTGCCCGCGTGTTCGGGTTCGAAGGCGCCGATCTTCAGGTCGATGGCCACCAGGCAATGGAGGAAGGGGTGGTAGAAGAGCAGGTCCACGGAGTATTCCTTCTTGCCCACTTTGACGGGCTGCTGCCGCGAGATGAAGCAGAAGCCGTAACCGAGTTCGAGGATGAAGCGCTGCACGCGGTCGATGAGCCTGTTCTCCAGGTCGCGCTCGTCCTTCACCTTGCTGGTGCCGAGGAAGCCCAGATCGTAAGAGGACTTGAGCATATCGGCCGCCCGCGAGGCCATGTTGGCGGGCAGGGCGAGCTTGAAGTTGTGGGACTTGCCCGCTTTCAGGGAGCGCTGCCAGGCGCGCGCCTTGATCTGGTTGAGGAGGATGTTCTTGCTCCAGCCGGCGTGGGCGGCGCAGCGCAGGTAGAAGGCCCGTGCTTCGGGCTGTTTCACCTTTTGCATCACGAGCACGTTGTGTGTCCAGGGCAATTCTCCAACCAGTGGCTGGAGTTTTGGAAGATCCCTGTACTCCAGTACGAACTGGCGCATGAGCCAGAGGTTCTGCGGGCTGAATCCCTGGGCTCCGGGAAAGGCGGCCAGAAGGTCGTTGGAGAGCGATGCGATCACGCCGCGGCCCCAGCCGAGTGTTCGCTGTTTTTCGAGGATGCGTGAGCCGATGTCGCGGTAGAGATCGATGAGCTCTTTGTTCACGGAACGGGCCGCATCCAAGCGGGAGCGCTCGATGCGCGCTTTCAGTTCCACAAGGAACGCGTGGTAATCCTTGGTGCGGACGATGTTCGGCATGCGTACGGATCAATTCTCCAGCCAGTGGCTGGAGAATTGCGAACCTACGGATGGGACATGAATGACGGGCTGTTCAGCCCCGCGTCAGTATTCCCTTACGAGGCCCTTGGGCAGCCTGTGGAGGGCTGCCTTGTCGGCTTTACGGGAATTCAGATACCAGTTGTGGTCGACCTCCAGCGTTGCTGACCCGGAGAGGTTGTTGCTGATGTCCAAGGGCCGATGTTCAGGACCCACGTCCACGAGCTTCTCCAGGCCATCGATACGAATGCGTACAGGCATGGTGAACCCTGGTTCGCAGTTCTCGAACCATATCCACAGAATCCCGTTCTTGACTCCCCACGACAGTGCGGGTATCTGCGTGACCCGGAGGTACTGATCGAAGATGCTGCTGTTCAACAGGTTCTTTGTGCGCGTGTCGAAGTTGATCATGAAGTCCTCCACCTCCGCGCTCGACGTCACCTTGTGATAGAACCGCTTGTTCATCTCCAGCATCATGGCCTTGAAGGTGCTGTCGCCGATGATGTGGCGGATCATGTGCATGAGGTTGGCACCCTTGGGATACATGTCACCAGGGCCTTCCTGGTTCACCCCATACGGGCCGA
>CAZYPC010000132.1:0-10941 GCA_964649165.1 uncultured Chryseobacterium sp. | reverse complement strand
GTGGAGAGAAAGCAGCAGATACGATGCGGAGCCATGTGGTTCGGGAGTTGTGCCACCCCGAATCTAGTTCAACCCCGCGAGCACCTCCCCCACCGTTCGCTCAGTCGCCCCCACCCGTTCGCGCACATAGCTCCCCGCCGCCTTTGCCGCCCTGGCCATCGCCTCCTTATCACCGAACAACCGATCGAGCACATCGCGGAGTTCCTCCGCGTTGCGCACCTCGAAGCCCCCACCCGCATCGATCAACCCCTGGGCTTCGGCGAACTTGGTGTGCTTCGGTCCGAAGATCACCGGCTTTCCCCAAGCGGCGGCTTCAAGCAGACTGTGGATGCCATCTCCGAAGCCGCCACCGACATAGGCGATGTCGGCATACCGGTAGAGGCGAGCGAGCAGTCCCATCCGGTCGACCATCAGGGTGCGGAGCTCGGAGAATTGAGCGGGTGTCGCGTCGTCGTCGCAGGCGCTCCACGTGAACAACGGCTCGGGGAAATCCCGTTCGATGGCGTCCAGATGTGCCTTGTCCAATTCATGCGGGACGATCAGGATCCTGGGCGTCGCCCGCGCGACCTGAAGTCCATCGAGCAATAAACGTTCATCGGCCGGCCAGGTGCTCCCGCACACCAGGATGTGGCCATGAGCCTCCGCCATCGCCCGAGCGATCGGCAATTCCTCACCCGCTTGCACGATCGCTGCTACGCGATCGAACCGTGTGTCCCCACTAACCGTCACATGCTCCACACCGATACCGCCAAGGAGCCTACTGGAGTTCTCGTCCTGGGTGAAGATCCGCGCGTAACAACCGAGCATCTTGCGCCAAGCGCCACCATACCATTTGAAGAACGGCTGGCCTTCACGGAAGATGGCGCTGATGAGGAACGTCGGCACCCTCTTCGCCTTGAGCGCATGCAGATGGTGGTACCAGAACTCGTACTTCACGAAAATGCTCGCGCGCGGTGCGACCAGTTCCGCGAAGCGTCTTGCGTTCGATGTCGAATCCGGCGGCAGGTAGTCCACATGCGTGGCGAGCGGGTAGTCCTTGCGTGCCTCATAGCCGCTCGGGCTGAAAAAGGTGAGCAGCACGGGCATCTCCGGCTTGCTGGCCTTGATCGCCTCGAGCACCGGTCTTCCTTGTTCGAACTCGCCGACACTGGCACAGTGCATCCACAGGCATCCCTGCAGGGCATCACGCTTGGCGTCGAGCCGGTCCCACAGACCTGCCCGTCCATTCACCCACGCTTTCGCCTTCGGGTTCCACAGCGCGGCACAACGAACGGCCCAATGGTACAGGCCGACGCTCACGGAGTAGAGCGCCGGCATCAGCGGTAGAAGACGCGGTCGTCGGCGTTACGATGCAGCGGCAGGGTCCAACCGAAGCGGAAGCCGTTCAGGCCGTCCACCCGCTGGCCATCATCCGTCTTGCCGTTATCGAAGTTGTAAGGCCGCAAATGGTGGGTGAAGCCGATCATCACTTCGAAGCCGAACATGAAATTGATGAAGCGGTTGTTGCCCAGGTGCTGGTAACCCACGAAGAACAGACCGGCCGGTCCTGCGGTGAGGCGGTCGTAGCCTTTGAGGTATTCGCCCTCGAGAGCGGGCACCGTATTGTTCTGCGTTTCCACGCGCACCTTGTGGCGCATATACCCCCCGCCCACCTTCAGCAGGAGCCCGCTGTTGGGATTCGGACCCACGATGGGCATCAACCGGCCCGCGGTCAACATCACGGTGTATCCACGCTCGTACAGCAGCACGGCGGCGGGCTGACCGTCCTGGTCCACGATGTCGCCATTGTCAGTGATCAGCTGGCTGAGCATGCCCACATCGTTGATGCGGTTACCGAAGATGAAGGAGCCCTCAGCGCCGAGATAGTAGTTGCTCTTGAACTTCACTCCGCCGCTCAAGCCGATGTTGCTGTTGTTGCCGAAGCGCAGCGACAGGTCGCCCTGCGGGATCTGGTAGGCGTAGCTGAGGGTGATCGGGACCACCACGATGGACGTATCCCGCAGGCCATGCTGTGCGTAACAGGGGGCCGCCGTCACGAGCGCGAGCGGAAGAACGAGGTGGAAGGCGGTACGCATCAGCCGACGAAAATAGGGATGGGTCAACGCGCGGAAGCCGTTGAGAATTGCCCCTGTGCCCTCACGTTGGGTGCTTCCGGAGGCGGATATCTTCGCCCCCCGGCCGCCCCGAGCCTTATGGCGGAGGCCGGCTTCGAACCATGGAAACCGCCAGCGCCATGAAGCCCATCCAGATGGTCGACCTCGTCGGCCAGTACCAGAAGATCAAGCCCGAGGTCGATGCGGCGCTTCAGCGTGTTCTTGGCACCGCCGGCTTCATCGGAGGCCCCGAGGTGAAGGAGTTCGAGAAGGAGCTGGCCGGCTACCTCGGCGCCGAACACGTGATCGGCTGCGCCAACGGTACGGATGCCCTGCAGATCGCCATGATGGCCTTGGGGCTCAAGCCCGGGGATGAGGTGATCACCGCTTCGTTCACGTTCGTGGCCACCGTGGAGGTGGTCGCCCTCCTGGGCATTACCCCTGTCTTCGCCGACGTACTGCCTGGTACCTTCAACCTGGATCCGGCGGACATCGAGCGGAAGATCACGCCGAAGACCAAGGCCATCGTCCCTGTCCACCTCTTCGGCCAGACCGCGGACATGGAGGCGATCATGGCCATCGCTGCGAAGCACAAGCTGTACGTCATCGAGGACAACGCGCAGGCCATCGGGGCCGACTACACCTTCAGCAATGGCTCTCGCAAAAAGAGCGGCACCATCGGCCACATCGCATCCACCAGTTTCTTTCCGAGCAAGAACCTCGGTTGCTACGGTGATGGGGGTGCCCTGTTCACGAACGACGCGGAACTGGCCAAGAAGATGCGCCGCGTATGCAACCACGGCAGCGATGTACGCTACTACCACGAGGTGATCGGCGTGAACAGCCGTCTGGACGCGATGCAGGCAGCGATCCTCCGCATCAAATTGAAACACCTGGACGCGTACGCTTCGGCCCGCAACAAGGTCGCCGCTCACTATGATCCGGCCTTTGCCGGAATGCGCCACCTCATCACACCGGTGAGATCCAAGGACAGCACCCACGTCTTCCACCAGTACACCTTGCGCGTGACCGGTGGTCATCGGGACGGTCTCAAGAAGCATCTCGAAGCGAACGGCGTTCCTGCCATGATCTACTATCCGGTGCCGTGCCACCTGCAGAACGCCTTCAGGTCCGACCGCTTCCCGGAAAACTCGCTGCCCGTGACCGAACAGCTCACGCACGAAGTGCTGAGCCTGCCCATGAGCACCGAACTCGACAACGACCAACTCGCGCACATCACCTCCACGGTCAAGAGCTATTTCACCAAGTAGCGAGGGCATCGTGCGACAGGTAACCGACAACAGAAAACCGACAACGGCATTCGAATGAACATCGCAGTAGTAGGAACAGGCTATGTAGGACTGGTCACCGGCACCTGCTTCGCCGAGACCGGGAACCACGTGGTATGCGTAGACATCAACGAGGAGAAGGTCAACATGATGAAGGCCGGCAAGGTGCCCATCTATGAGCCCCACCTCGACGTCCTCTTCGAGCGCAACATCCGACAGGGCCGCCTGCATTTCACCACCAAGCTCGCCGACGCACTCGAAAAGGCGCAGATCGTCTTTCTCGCATTGCCTACACCTCCGGGCGAGGACGGCAGCGCCGACCTGAGCTACGTGCTGAAGGCCGCCGGTGACATCGGCAAGTTGATGAAGGACTACAAGGTGCTCGTGGACAAGAGCACCGTGCCGGTGGGCACAGCGGAGAAGGTCACCGCCGAGGTGAAGAAGTACGCCAAGGTCGATTTCGACGTGGTGAGCAACCCGGAGTTCCTGCGCGAAGGCTTCGCCGTGGACGATTTCCTGAAGCCTGACCGCGTGGTGGTCGGCACTACGAGCGAACGGGCGATGAAGCTCATGGACGAACTCTACAAGCCGTTCGTCCGTCAGGGCAACCCCATCATCTTCATGGATGAGCGCAGCGCGGAACTGACGAAGTACGCGGCGAACGCCTTCCTCGCGGCCAAGATCACCTTCATGAACGAGATCGCGAATTTCTGCGAGGCCGTAGGCGCCGACGTGGACAAGGTGCGCATCGGCATGGGCAGTGACACGCGCATCGGCAAGCGCTTCCTGTTCCCGGGTATCGGTTACGGAGGCTCGTGCTTCCCCAAGGACGTGCAGGCGCTGGCAAAGAGCGGCAAGGAGGCGGGCTACGACTTCCGGATCATCGAGAGCGTCATGCTGGTGAACGAGGAGCAGAAGACCGCATTGATGCCCAAGATCAAGAAGCACTACGGCGGATCCCTCGCGGGCCGTCACTTCGCCATGTGGGGCCTGGCCTTCAAGCCGGATACCGACGACATACGCGAAGCTCCCGCGCTGTTCATGATCGATGCGCTGAAGGCCGCCGGGGCCACCGTGGCCGCGTTCGATCCGGAAGGCATCAACAACGTGCGCAAGCTGAAGGGCGACGCCATCCGCTACGCGACCGATGAGTACGACGCGCTGAAGGGCGCGGATGCACTGATCATCTGTACCGAATGGGCCGAGTTCCGCACACCGGATATGGACCGCGTGAAAGCCGCATTGCGCGAACCCCTGATCTTCGACGGCCGCAACCTCTACGACCTGGAGACCATGCAGACGAAGGGATTCAAGTACGTCAGCATCGGACGCAACATCGTCAACGCATAGATCATCGCCTCCGTAGCGTCGACCCATCGGGTCGACCAGGCTACGGCCACGATACCACAATGAACATGGCCAAGAAGATGTCATCATCCCGCAGCCGCGGGAAAACCGCAGCACCAAGGAAGGCCGGCAAGAACGGTCCGAAAGCGAAAGAGCGCGTCCTCATCACCGGGGCCGCCGGCTTCCTGGGCTCGCACCTCTGTGACCGCTTCCTGAAAGAAGGCTACCATGTGATCGGGATGGACAACCTGATCACGGGCCGCTTGAAGAACATCGAGCACCTGTTCAAGCGCAGCGACTTCGAGTTCTACCACCACGATGTGAGCACCTTCGTGCATGTGCCGGGCGAACTGAAGTACATCCTGCACTTCGCCAGCCCGGCCTCTCCCATCGACTACCTGAAGATCCCGATCCAGACGCTGAAGGTGAGTTCGCTCGGCACGCACAACCTGCTCGGCCTGGCAATGGCCAAGAAGGCGCGTATCCTCGTGGCCAGCACCAGCGAGGTCTACGGCGATCCGCAGGTGCATCCGCAAACAGAGGATTATTGGGGCCATGTGAACACCGTCGGCCCACGCGGCGTGTATGACGAGGCCAAACGTTTCCAGGAGGCGATCACGATGGCCTACCACACCTATCACGGCCTGGAGACGCGTATGGTGCGCATCTTCAACACCTATGGCCCCCGCATGCGACTGAACGACGGCCGTGTGCTGCCCGCGTTCATCGGTCAGGCATTGCGCGGTGAGGACCTCACCATCTTCGGCAAGGGGAACCAGACGCGCAGCTTCTGCTATGTGGACGACCTGATCGAAGGTATCTACCGCTTGCTGAAGAGCGATTGTGCGGACCCTGTGAACATCGGCAACCCGGCGGAGATCACCATCAAGCAGTTCGCCCAGGAGATCGTGAAGCTCACCGGCACCAGACAGAAGCTGGTGTACAAGCCGCTGCCTCAGGACGACCCCATGCAACGCCAGCCGGACATCACCAAGGCCCGCAAACTCCTGAAGTGGGAGCCGAAAGTCTCACGCGCCCAAGGCCTGAAGATCACCTACGACTATTTCAAGAGCCTCACGCCACAGGAACTGTACGAGAAGGACCACAACACCTTCGAAGGGTACGTGCGTAAGTGACGACGGGAGCGTTCATCGCTCGCGCAGCGATTTTTCCGGTGGATCGTGCCACCTGCAATTCATGTCCGGCCAAGGCATCAATACCACATGGCCGTATGTGTACATCCAGTTGGAGACAAAGGCATCACCGCGCCATGTGAACGTGTCGGCGAGGCTGGTCTCGAAAAGGGCATGCACGATCAGGAGCGAGTCCTTCAGCTCGTAGGCGATGCGACCACCGCAACCGATGTACAGGCTGTCCAGGCTGATCAGCGTGGGATCGACAGGCATGCTCCATCCCCACTGACCGCTGCATACTTCAACGCTATCAGGACTCACGAAGTACCAGTCCTCGTGATAGTGATAGTAGCTGGCCGCCCATCGCGTGCCGGTAAGATCCGTGGGCGGAGTTGTGCGCTGCGGCAGCCCGGCCGTGAAGCCGATGGAAGTCATGGCGATAACCAGCGAGGCGAGAAACGTGTTGGGCACGCGCATCCCTTGGAAGGGTCAATCGATCACCACCCGTGACCGCAACGTGCGGTCCGAAGGGGCAAGGAGCAGCACATTGTACAGGCCCGGTGCATAGCGCGACAGGTCAAGACGCAGATCCGGTGAGTACATGCTCCATTGTTCAACGAGCCTTCCTCGCACATCAAAGAGCAGCAATCGTGCTCCGGGCTTCAATTGATCAAGGAGTACACGCGCTGAACCTCGGGCAGGATTGGGTGCTATGCGAAGCTCCGCAGCAGGGGCTTCGATCAGCGGAACGCCGACACCCTCTACGCACGGCTCGGCCCCGAGGCCGATCATTTCGCTATCGCTGTAGCAGATGAAACTCGGGATGAAGTAGTCGATGATCGCGTTGCAGGCGTGGACCTCGGGGTAGCGAGGCAGGGTACCGATCCGTTCCGTGAGCGGAAATGGTCCGATCATCGCTTGGCTCAGCGAGTCCAGCGTCACAACCTCCCACTTCCGGAGCGACAACCCACCGAAAGCCACGTGCCCGGTGTCCACGATCTCGAGCATTCCATGGGGTGGGCAGTCCATCGATGCACCTGGAGGCCACCACCGATCACCGATCTCCCCGAACCAGTAGAGCGTGTCCCAACCTCCTGAACTCACTCCGTGGTAAACAACGTCGTTCTCGATGCGGGTGTATTCCCACCAATGCTGATCGAACGGGTCTCCCCCGCCCATGACCCCGAAGCGGCGACCATGAGCGACCTTGGCATCGAGGCCACCGATCACCGTGTCGTGCGAGAAACCGTACTGCACATCATACTCGGCGCCCAGCCACTCGAAGTGGTAGGCCCATGTCGCCCCTGGCATGCACCAATCCTGAGCCATGGCGGGCACACCGAAGAGAAGGACAGCGATGACGCACAACGATCGCATGCATGGACAAGGTAAGGATCGCTATCACACGCACAAACGGCACCTTTGCCGTTCATGATCTGAGTCTTGGAGCTTGATCCGATCCCACTCCGTATCGCGGGCGTACCGGAGCCCTTTAACCTTCCCTGGCAGCTGGCGCTCGAACGCCGCGCCTTCGTGCGCGCCAGGATCGACCTGAAATGGCGCACGGTTCCGCAAGGGACCGGAGCCATGTGCGAGCTGCTGCGCAGAGGCGAGATCGATCTGTCCGTGCTCGTTACCGAGGGTGCCGTGAAGGACATCCTCAGCGGGAACCCGAGCCGTATCGTTTCGCCCTTCGTGGACACACCGCTCACGTGGGGCGTGCACGTGGGAGCGCACGCCGCGCTACCGACCACCGCTGATCTCAAAGGCGTTCCCTTCGCGATCAGCCGCTTCAACTCCGGAAGCCACTTGATGTCGCTGGCCTATGCCAGGGAGCACGACTGGGAGCCGACCGAGAAGGATTTCATCATTGTACACGACCTCCCCGGTGCTGTGAAGCGGTTGCAGGAACCGGCGCCAGCGGTATTCCTGTGGGAGAAGTTCATCACCGCGTCCCATGTGCATGCGGGAGCCCTGCTGCGGGTGGATGAATACCGGCCTAGCTGGCCCTGCTTCGTTGTGGTGGCTCGCAACGAGGTGCTCGAGGAACATGGAGAGGCCGTACAACGCCTGATGAAAGTAGTGCGCGATCAAGCACGCGGACTGATGGAAAAAAAGAGCGCACCGGAGATGGTGGCCCAGCGATATGGGATGGCGTTGGCGGATGCGAAGGAGTGGTACGGTGGGGTAAAGTGGAATACCGATGGGAAAACAGATCCGACCACTTTGAGCGCTGTTAAAGAGACTCTGGCACTGTCGGGCAGCCTGGAACCGTCCGCTGCAGATCCAACAGCATCGCAACGGTTAGTGTGGGGCTCCTAAGTCCCTGCGCACCGCTAACAGTCTGACCGGTCAACAGGAGTGCTAACCCGGGCGGGCGGTACATTCGCACCCCTTTTCCCACCCCCTCATGGGCCCATGACCCCATGAGCACATGAGCACATGGACTACACTGCCCACCCCACCGCCGTCATCGACGAGGGCTGCACGATCGGCAAGGGCACGCGCATCTGGCATTTCAGCCACATCATGCCGGGCTGCGTGCTGGGGGAGAACTGCAACATCGGCCAGAACGTGGTGATCAGCCCGGACGTGAAACTGGGGCGCAACGTGAAGGTGCAGAACAACGTGAGCATCTACACCGGCGTAGAGTGCGAGGATGACGTGTTCTTGGGGCCGAGCATGGTCTTCACTAACGTCATCAACCCGCGCAGCGCCGTTAACCGCAGGGGGGAGTACCTTCGCACGCTCGTGAAAACCGGGGCTTCCATCGGCGCGAACGCAACCATCGTCTGCGGGCACGACATCGGCCGTTTCGCCTTCATCGGCGCCGGGGCGGTGGTCACGAAGGAAGTACCCGACTACGCCCTGGTCGTAGGCAACCCTGCTCGTCAAACAGGTTGGATGAGCGAGTTCGGGCACAAGCTGAAGTTCGACGCGAACGGTGAGGCGACCTGTCCGGAAAGCGGACAGCGTTATCGCCTCGCCGGCGGAAAAGTGGAGCGCATCGCATGACCGGGAAGATCAAGTTCGGCGTCGTAGGCTGCGGCCATATCGGCAAGCGGCACGCGGAAATGGTGAAGCGCCACCCGGAGGCCGAGCTGGTGGCCGTGTGCGACCCGCGACCGACCGGGGAAACGAAGGCGGACCAGTTCGGCGTGCCGGTCTTCACGGACATGGAAGCGATGCTGAAGGACCTTCCGGATATCGACGTGGTGAACGTCTGCACTCCGAACGGGCTGCACGCCAGGCAGAGCCTGATGGCGCTGGAAGCACGCAAGCATGTGGTCTGCGAGAAGCCGATGGGCTTGAGCAAAGCCGAATGCGAAGAGGTGCTGTACAAGGCACTGCAGATGCATCGCACCGTGTTCGGCGTGATGCAGAACCGCTACTCCCCGCCCAGCCAGTGGATCAAAAGCGTGATCGACCAGAAGCGCCTCGGTGACATCTTCCTGGTGCAGGTGAACTGCTACTGGAACCGGGACGAGCGCTACTACAAGAAGGGCGGCTGGAAAGGCACCAACTCGCTCGACGGTGGCACGCTCTTCACGCAGTTCAGCCACTTCATCGACATCATGTACTGGTTGTTCGGCGACATCACGGAGATCCAGGCACGCTTCGCGGACTTCAATCACGCTGGCCTCACAGACTTCGAGGACAGCGGGCTGGTCACCTTCCGCTTCGTGAACGGCGGTATGGGGTGCATCAACTACAGCACCAGCGTGTGGGACAAGAACCTTGAGAGCAGCCTGACGGTGATCGGCTCGAAGGGCAGCGTGAAGATCGGCGGGCAGTACATGGACCAGGTGGAAGTCTGCCACATCAAGGACTACGTGATGCCCGAGCTCGCGCCGACCAACCCGGCCAACGACTACGGCGCTTACAAGGGCAGCGCGAACAACCACAGCTACATCATCGAGAACGTGGTGGATACCTTGAAGGGTCGCACCACGCTCACCACCAACGCGCTGGAAGGCCTGAAGGTGGTCGAGATCATCGAACGCATCTACAAACTGAAGAACTGAGCCCGCACCACTGGCGGGAATGAGATATGAGCAACCTGTACGATCGCCTCGTCAAGAAGGACGCGAAGCTCGCCGTGATCGGCCTGGGCTACGTGGGCCTGCCCATCGCGCTGGAGTTCGCGCGCCGCATCAAGGTCGTGGGCTTCGACATCAACCAGAAGCGCGTGGACATGATGCGCCGCGGCGAGGACCCGAGCAATGAACTGGACGCCGAAGCCTTCAAGGGCTGCGACATCCATTTCACGGCCGACATCAACGACCTGAGGGATGTGGAGTTCTTCATCGTGGCCGTGCCCACGCCGATCGACGACCAGAACATCCCCGACCTGAAGCCGCTGCTGGGCGCCACGCGCACCGTGGGGCAGGTGCTGAAGAAAGGCGACCATGTCGTGTACGAGAGCACCGTCTACCCGGGCTGCACGGAGGAGGATTGTGTGCCGCTTCTCGAACAGCTCAGCAGCCTGAAGTACATCACCGATTTCAAGGTGGGCTACTCGCCGGAACGGATCAATCCGGGCGACAAGGAGCATACCCTCGCGAAGATCGTGAAGGTGAGCAGCGGCTGCGACCCCGAGAGCGCCGAGACCATCGCCAAGGTGTATGAGCTTGTCGTACAGGCTGGCGTTCACCGCGCTGCCAGCATCAAGGTCGCTGAAGCGGCCAAGATCATCGAGAACACGCAGCGCGACGTGAACATCGCACTGATCAACGAGCTCTCCATCATCTTCAATCGCGTCGGCATCAACACCTTCGATGTGCTGGAGGCGGCGGGCACCAAATGGAACTTCCTCAAGTTCCAGCCGGGACTGGTCGGCGGGCACTGCATCGGCGTGGATCCGTACTACCTCGTCTACAAGGCGAAGGAGTTGGGCTACCACGCGCAGATCATCGACGCGGGCCGCTTCGTGAACGACAGCATGGGCGGGTACGTGGCCAAGCAGACGGTGAAGAAGATCATCTCCGCCGGCGCGAACCCCGCGGAAGCGCGCGTGCTCGTGATGGGCGCCACCTTCAAGGAGAACGTCACCGACATCCGCAACAGCAAGGTGGCCGA
>CAZYPC010000131.1:10031-11154 GCA_964649165.1 uncultured Chryseobacterium sp. | reverse complement strand
GACTACTACACCGGTGCCATCTTCGAGGTGAAGAGCGCGGAAGGAACCATGCCCGGCAGCATCTGCGGCGGCGGCCGCTACGACGACCTCACCGGCGTCTTCGGCCTGAAGGGCATGAGCGGCGTGGGAATCAGCTTCGGTGCGGACCGCATCTATGACGTGCTGCTGGAGACGAACAAGTTCCCGGCGGACCTGGGTGCGAGCACGAAACTGCTCTTCGCCAACTTCGGCGAGACGGAAGCGATGCACTGTTTGAAGCTGTTGCGGCAGGTCAGGGAGGCCGGCATAGCCGCTGAACTATACCCGGATGCAGTGAAGCTGCCCAAGCAATTCATATACGCGGAGAAGAAGGCCATCCCGTATGTCGCCATCGTCGGTGAGACGGAGATGAAGGAAGGCAAGGTCACGCTGAAGCGTATGGGAGCAGGGGAGAAGGGTGAGTCGCTCAGCTTGGAACAGGTCATTGAACGCATCAACAACGGATGAAGTCCCACGCCATCGGCACCGTCGGCCTCGAACTCGCCGAACTCGCGCACATTCTCAGCACGCGCAGTCCCATCGCGCTCAGCAAGGAAGCCGGTGCCGCCGTGAAGCGGAGCCATGCCTACTTGCGTGATCGACTGAAGAGCAGCGATGCGCCCATCTACGGCGTGAACACCGGCTTCGGCTCGCTGGCCGATACACGCATCGACAAGAAGGACCTCGCACAACTGCAGAAGAACCTGGTGATGAGCCACGCCTGCGGCAGTGGTGATCCCGTGCCGGAGGACATCGTGCGCGCCATGCTCGTGCTGAAGGTGCAGAACATGGCCTTCGGTCACAGCGCGGTCGCTCCGGCCACCGTGCAGCGCCTCATCGACATGTACAATGCGGATGTGCTGCCCGTCGTGTATGAGCGCGGTTCGCTCGGTGCATCCGGTGATCTTGCACCGCTCGCGCATCTCTGCCTGCCCTTGCTCGGCCTGGGTGAAGTGACGATCGCCGGAAAGCGCATGCCCTCCGCGCAGGCGTTGAAAAAGTACGGATGGTCGCCGCTGGAACTGGGCCCGAAGGAAGGCCTCGCGCTGCTGAACGGCACGCAGTTCATGAACGCCTATGCTTCGCTGCTCACGCTGAAGGCCAA
>CAZYPC010000131.1:0-9931 GCA_964649165.1 uncultured Chryseobacterium sp. | reverse complement strand
CCAATAAGCAGCGGTGCATGCCCAACAGCGTGGATACCATCGACAGCAGCAACGGCCAGGAGGACCATGTGAGCATGGGAGCTGCCGCAGCGCTGAAGACCTGGGCCGTGGTGCAGGATGTCGAACGCGTCCTCGCCATCGAACTGCTCAACGCGGCCCAAGCGCTCGACTTCCGCCGGCCGGCTAAGAGTTCACGGATCCTGGAGGGGTTGCACGCCTCATTCCGCAAGCGCGTTCCGTTCGTCAAGGAAGACGTCGTGATGCACGATCTGATGGAAAGCGCCCTGACGTTCGTGACGTCGTGGGAGCAGCCGAGCCGCTGACCGGGTCCGGCAATCCGGATCACTCCGATACGGCCGCAGTGGTCACCTGCTGGTCCGCTGGCGCCAGAGGGAATACGCACACGGGGTCTACTTCGTCCTGCTCGACCTGTACAGCGGACTTGGTCAGATCGGGCTGTACGAGTTCCTCTTTGGTGCAGGCGGTAAGGCTGAAGAACAAGAAGGCCAACAGCATCAGTTGGAAGGGGCTCAGGGTTTTCATAGTGATGGCGTTTTGAGGTGATGGGTGTCTGCGTCGGTATCGTGGTACAAAGCAGCGTCGATCCACAGGCCGTAACAATACCCACTAGTAGTGGTCTGCTTCCGGACGGTCATATACGGACCTTGACCAGCTCCGATCCCGGCGACCTCACCGGATAACTTGCGCCGGCCTGCGGATCCGCCCTTCCGTACAGTTGATCTCCGATAAATGAAAGTGTACCTGCTCCCTGGGATAGGCTGCGATCATCGGCTGTTCGATCGCATGGACCTGACGGGCTTGGATGTGGTGAAGATGGATTGGCCGGAATTCAAGCCTGGGTGTTCGCTGGCCTCCATCGCGCGCGACCTGAGCGTTCAGGTGAACGCCGATGAGCCGCATATCCTTGTCGGGGTGAGCATGGGCGGCATGGTCGCACAGGAACTCGCGGTGACAACAAGCCCGGTGAAGGTCGTGCTGATATCGTCGTGGACAGGACCCGGCGAATGGTCGATGCTGGCCCGTGCGGGATCGGTGCTCCAGTTGTACCGGGGGATCACGCATTTCACCATGTGGGCCACCTGGCCGGCGAAGCGGATCCTTGGTCAGCGTGATCGGGCGGCCGACCTGCTCCTATGGGAAATGGCTCGTGCGGAGACCGCTACTAAGATCCGTATCGGTACGGGCGCGATCCTGCGCTGGAAGGGTTCACCGTGGAAGGGTCCCATCGTGCGGATCCATGGGGACAACGACCGCGTTACGCCGATGCGCTTTCCCGTGGATCACGTGGTACGTGGCGGGGCGCACATCATGGTGCTCACGCGGGCGGAGGAGGTGTCGCGCTTGCTACGTCTAGCGCTCAGCGCTTGACGAACGGGAACCGCTGAACACCCTGTTCCGTGAACACCCGACCGATGTACTTGCCCGCAGGCAATGCGGCGACCGGGACCTGGCGCGTTCCCGTTCCTCCGGCAGTGGTGAGCACAAGGCGTCCGGCCTCATCCAGCAGGTCGATCGAAAGGATGCGCCCCACGGCGAGACCGACATACAGGATATCGGTCACCGGATCCGGGTAGTGGCTCACGATCACCCGTTGTTGTTCATCGAGACCTTGCGACAGGTCGAGCGAGATCTGGTCGAATCCGGCGGGTAACGGGTTCATGGGACCGCCGATGAAGCCGGCGCTCAGGATCACGATGGCTGTATCACCGATGCCCGGATCGAAAACATGGTTCGCGCTCAGAAAGGTCCAGCCCGTGTCATTGCTCGTGGTGAACGCGGCGGGTACGATGTTCCCGTTGTTGATGACGCCGAAGGCGAGGCTCGCGCCCAAACAAAGCTGGAAGTCGTCCTGCGGGCATTTCACCCATCCGCTCAACTGGTAGGGTATACCGTACTGCACGTCCGCGATGCGCTGGATGAGGAAGGCGGGGAAACAGCCCTTCGCGTGCCCGGGCTCTTTCCAGGCCGACCATTGGCCACCGCCGGCGGGCACATCCGCGACCGGTTGCGGTTCGTTGCAGCCCCACTCCCAGCCTTGGAGGCTGAAAGCGCCGTTGTCCTCGAAGCTTCCGTTGATGAGCTGGGCGTTGCCGCTCGATGCGATGATGAGACCGAGCGCTGCGGAGAGATGTTTCATGGGTTCATGCTTTGACGAAGCGGACAAGCCGAAAGCCGGTGTCCGACCTCAACAGCATGACGTATGGACCGGGCTGGATGCTGCTCACATCCACTTCCAGTGAAACGCCATTGTGATGGAACGTTCCAATGGCTCGTTCACGACCGGCCGCGTCGATCACGCAAGCGCGTTGAGGGCGCTCAGGCATGTCCACCCACATTTTATCACGTGCGGGGTTGGGGAAGAAGGCCGGCGAGTCGGCAGGTGGGGCCGCGATACCGGTGGAAAGGTCAGTCAGCACCATGCCATCGAATTCCGCCCACGAGGGCGATCCCCCTCCACTGACCAGGCCTCCGCTAAGGATCACGAAGGCGGTATCGCCGGGTGCGATGGAAAAGGAATTCGTAACCGTGAGGTGCGTCCAATTGCCCGTGTTCATCTGCGCGCTGGTGAAGTACTCCCACCAGCCATCCTCGTGCTTGATACCCATGCCCATACCGATGTACGGGTCAGAAAAGCCGGTGAGCATATTGTGCAACCACCCGTCCAATGTCCATGTGCTCCCGTCCTGTATAGCGGGAACGAATTGCACGATGTTGCTCGCGTAGCAGGAACCGTTCGTTTCTCCGTGCGGTACGGACGTGGACCACGTGCCATGGTCCGGATGCCCGATCCCGAAGAAGGCGTTGTTGCAGGAGGACACCCAGCCTGTGAGGTCCCAGCCTTCTTCGTTCTCGAAGCTGCCGTTGACCAGTTGGGCGTTGGCGATCGTGGGAAGAAGGAACGCGAGAGAGGCGTAGGCGTGCTTCATGCTTTCACGAACCGCACGGTATGCGTGCCCGGGGCGGTCGTAACGCGAAGCAAGCAAATACCGGGCGGGAGCGCATCCACATCCAATTCCGATGTCCGCTCGCGGTGGGTGAAGTTCTTCAGGTCGTGCGTGCGGCCACAGGCGTCGATCGCGGTGATCGAGAGAGGGGATTCGGGTAGGTCGATCCAGAGTTTATCCGTGGCGGGGTTGGGAAAAGCCGCGACGCCCTGCGCACCTGGCAGAGCGACCGCATTCATAACGATCATCGGTTCCGCAAAGAGGCCATCGAAACGGGTGTACAGGATCGTGCTCGCAGGCGTAAGCGTACCGGAAACGAACAGTCCGTAGAAATGACCAGGAGGAAGTGGCGTAGTGAGTTGAATGGTGTCCTCCAGATAGGCCCATTCCGGCCCGGTCCATGTGAGCGATGTTTCAAGAGGCACAGTGATGGAGGCACTGTTACAAATGCAGATCCCCACGCGAGGAGGCTCCAGGTACCAGCTATTCACCTCTTTGACCCAGCCACCAAAGCGGATCACCTCACCCTGGGATAGATCCGGAAGGGCTTGGAAGACCGTGGATGGGGACCACTGGGCACTCGCCAACTCCAAGCACGAGCTGCCCTGGTCCGGCGCGGCGTCCAGCGAAATGGCCGTTGCGAACGGAGCTGGTATCCAGTTGTTCCATCCATCCTCAAAACTCCCATTGACCAATTGCGCGCTCGCGATGGAAGCGCATCCGCCCAGCGAGAGGGTGATCAATGTTCTCATGGCGCGTGGATTTCATTCCGAAGGTAGACGCGCAACCCGTTTCTTCGTTGCCGCAATCCATGGAACACCTGCTCACGGCCGACGCACTGGTCAGCCTGCTCACCCTCGCCGCACTGGAGATCGTCCTCGGCATCGACAACGTCATTTTCGTGAGCCTCATCCTTGGTCGCATCCCGGAGGAGCGCAGGTTGAGGGCCCGTCGCATCTGGATGATCGGCGGCATCGGTGTGCGGTCGTTGCTTTTGATCAGCCTGGGCTGGCTGCTGAAGCACGGGGAGAAGGAACTCTTCTCAGTTCTCGGCTACGGCTTCAACCTGCACAACCTGATCATGCTCGCGGGCGGCCTTTTCCTGATGTACAAATCGGTGAAGGAGGTACACGAGAAACTGGAGAGTGGCGAGGAGCACCCCGAACCGGCGAACGCGGCCAAGGCCTTCAGCGCGCTCATCTTACAGATCCTGCTGGTGGACATGGTCTTCTCCTTCGACAGCATCGTCACCGCCATCGGCATCGCCGACCATGTGGAGATCATGATCATCGCCGTGGTGATCGCCATGATCGTGATGTTCTTCTTCGCCAACGGCATCAGCTCCTTCATCGAGAAGCACCCGGCGCTGAAGATGCTCGCGCTCTCCTTCCTGATCCTGGTGGGCTTCATGCTGTTCTTCGAGGGCCTGCACCCGGTGCATGGCAAGGAGATCCCGAAGGGTTATGCGTACTTCGCCATGGCCTTCAGCTTCGGCGTGGAACTGCTGAACATGCGCTCGCGCAAGCACGTGGTGAAGCTGAACAAGTAGCGTTTGACAGGGTACAGTTGTCGGATGTCCGTTGTTTGTTGTCAGGCCACCCATGCTGTTGGCCGATGTCCTCATCCGCCGCACAGTGTTTGCTGCATCCGACCCAACGCCCGAGAAGGGGCAACCGGCCCGACCGGTCTCCCTACCCAGTAGTGGTGGATCCGACCGGTGGACTTGGTCTTCCGGCGGCAACGGGTCAACTTCGTGAGCGCTGAACAG
The DNA here is from genome assembly GCA_964649165.1 of uncultured Chryseobacterium sp. Lineage (GTDB taxonomy): Bacteria > Bacteroidota > Bacteroidia > Flavobacteriales_F > PHOS-HE28 > PHOS-HE28. Next base: position 5,197 of record CAZYPC010000131.1, on the reverse strand, counting down.
TTGACCGATGGAGCCCGAGATCCCCACCCACACCCTGGAGCACGAGCATGGGCGGCCCATCTCTTTCGAGCGTATCGAACGGACCGAAGGCGACGTGCGCAACAGCGTCCACCGTCATGATTACAACGAGTTGTTCGTCTTCGCGAGCGGAACGGGCACGCACATGATCGATCTGCAACCGCACATGGCGTCCACGCCTTGTGTGCATGTGGTCCGTGGCGGGCAGGTGCACCACCTGGTGCGCAGCGGGGACATGGAGGGCTTCGTAGTGATGTTCGCGCCGAGCACGCTGAGCGACTCCATGCGACGGCAGGACGCGCAAGCGGTGTTCCATGGCATGGATCACACCCCGGGTCTGCCGCTGGATGCGCACAAGCTTTCGATCCTGAACGAGCTGGCTGCCATGCTCGAGAATGAGCGCGGCGACGGCGATGCGCAGATGCACGTGCAGGAAGGATACCTCGGCATAATGCTCGCCAAGTGCGCACGCTGGTGGCGTGAACGCATGCCGGACGAGAACGCCCGTGATGCCGTGCAGAGCGATCTGGTGCAACGGTTCCGCGCGCTGGTGGACAAGCACTACCTGGAGTTCGATCAGGTGCGCGACTACGCGGACAAGCTGCGCGTAACGCCGGGCCACCTGAACGACGTGGTGCGTGCACGGTCGGGTACCACCGCCAGCGCCGTGATCGATGCGCGGCTGCTGCTGGAGGCCAAGCGGCTGCTGCTGCACAGCACGAAGAGTGTGAAGGAATCCGGCTACACCATCGGCATGAAGGACCCCGCGTATTTCACCCGGTGGTTCAAGAAGCTGGAGGGCGTGTCGCCCGTCGAGTTCCGCACCACCATCCGCGATCGGTACAAGTGAGGCCGCGATCCGTCCATTGAGGGGCGTTCGCGCGGAGGGGAGGTTTGCGGCATCAAACACCTTCAATCCCCGATCATGCGGTCCATCTTCCTTCGAGCGGTCATAGCGGCCGGCATCCTGCCGGGCACGCTTCTGGCGAACAACGTCTCCATCAGCAACGTGACCCTTACCGGACAAGTGCCGGCGAGCGATACATGGCAGGTGCAATTCGACATCAGCTGGGAGAACAGCTGGCGAACGAGCTCGGCCGAGGCGAACCACGACGCGGCCTGGGTTTTCATCAAGTTCAGGGCCGGCCTGGACCCCACCTGGCGGCACGCCACGCTGAGCGGAGGCGGGCATGTGGGACCGTTGGCTCCGGCGAGCGATCTGAAGGGCGCGTTCATACGCCGCAATACGGACGGCATTGGCAACTTCAGCAGCACGGGTGTTCAGTTGAAGTGGAATTACGGCGCCAATGGCGTGGCGGATAACGACCTCATCGAGGTGCGCGTGCTGGCGATCGAGATGGTGCTCGTTCCACAGGGTGCTTTCGTGGTGGGCGATGGGACATCCACCGGGATCGAGCGCCAATTCGAAGCCGGCAATACGGGAGGTGCCTTCACGATCGCCTCCGAAGCCGCGCTGAGCCTGGGTGGGACCGCCGCGACCAACCTGAGCAACCACAACAATGTGACCACCGGCGGCGGCAACAATGACGATTTCAACTACACGACCACCGTCACATTGCCGGCGGCATACCCCAAGGGTTTCAACGCGTTCTACATGATGAAGTATGAATGCACGCAAGGGCAGTACGTGGATTTCCTGAACATGCTGACGGCCGCTCAGGCAACAGCGCGGTTCGCGGGCATGTCGCCGTTCACCGGTGTGAGCGGGTCCACGATCGATGACACGGGTACGGCACCTGAGCTGTATGTGACCACCACGCCGGAACGCGGTTGCGGAATGATCTCGCTGGCCGATCTGCTGGCATACGCTGATTGGACGGCGCTGCGACCGATGAGCGAGCTGGAGTACGAGAAGGCCTGCCGTGGCAACCGGCCTGTCGTGGCGAACGAATTTGCCTGGGGCACGACCAGCATACGGGGCGCACAGTACACGGTCACCAACGCAGGCGCGTCGAATGAAACGGTGAACGCCATCGGCACCGAAGGGAATGCCAACATCCAGGGATTCATCATCCCTGGCCGACCTGCCCGCACGGGGGTCTTTGCAGGCAGTCTGGTCTCCCCGGACCGGCAGGCCTCGGGTGCCGGGTACTACGGCGCGATGGAACTCTCCGGCAACCTGGACGAGATGACGATCAGTGTCGGTAGCGTTGCGGCCCGCACGTTCACAGGGGGTCAGGGAGACGGTGCGCTTACCGCCGCTGGCCTTGCGGACGTGGCCGGATGGCCGTCCACCGGAAGCCCCATCGCCATGCGCGGATCGGGCTTCAGCAATTCCTCATCACCTGTCACCAACAGACTGCGAGTGTCGAGCAGGTTATTGCCGAACCAACCGGGTTCCGTGTCTTCCGACGGTGGGATCCGCCTATGCCGTTTGCCATGAACCGCATCGCGAACACGGAAAGGAAGATCCCCGATAGCATGAACCTCACGCTTGCCCTGGCAGGTCTTCTGGTCGCTTCGTCGGTACTGGCACAGAGCAATGCCATTTTTCAGGGAGGAGCTGGCGATGGCTATGCACGCAGTGGCTTTTCGCAGCTGGTCAGCACCGCTGGGATCTTTTCGGGTGGCGATGGTGACGGATATGTGCTGAGCGCTTTCTCCCAAACGCAGAGCACGGCCGGGATCTTTTCCGGGGGGCAGGGCGATGGTTATGCGCGCACCGGGTTCGCACAGGTTTTCAGCACGGCCGGGATCTTCAGCGGCGGTACCGGGGACGGCTACGCCCGCAAGGGCACCGTGAGCGTTCGCGCGAGCGTGCAGACGCTTGCCTTGCTGGAAGGTGCCTGGAACACGGGGACACAACAGATGAACGATCAGTTGCGTGTCGCTGGTCTCATCCCGCTCTCTGAGCCTTACACGGCCTTGGGCTATCCACAAGCAGGCGGCGGGGGGGGCGAGACCACGACGCTCACCACCATCACGAACGTAGGAGCCGTCGACTGGGTGCGCGCCGAACTGCGCGATGGGACGAACGCATCTTCGCTGGTAGCCGTTCGTCATGCCCTGGTCCAACCCAACGGCTACCTGATCGACCCCACTACGGGAGATGACTTCATCCAGTTCGATGCGTTGCCGGGCAACTATTACCTGGTGGTCCGCCACCGCAACCACTTGGGTGTGATGACCGCGGCTCCGATCGCGCTTTCCGCAGCTGCGGCCGAGGTCGACTTCACCTCAGCGGTCACACCCACCTTCGGCACCAACGCGCGCAAGACCATCGGTGCGGTGCAAGTGCTCTGGGCCGGGGATGTCACCGGCAACCACCAGATCAAATACACCGGCACGACCAACGACCGTGATCCCATTCTCGTGTCCGTGGGTAGCACGACCCCGAACAACATCCTCACAGGTCAGTACAGCACGCGCGACGTGAACATGGACGGTACGGTGAAGTACACCGGCTCGCAGAATGACCGCGATCCCATCCTGGTGAACGTGGGGAGCACCACACCGAACAATACACGCGCGGAGCAGGTGCCATAGCCCGGCCGGTGACCGCGCGCACGGCCACGATCCATCGCGAGGGTAGGGTGGTTCTCCGGGCGCGCGGGCCGGCCTATCGAACTACTCGTTCCCGGAAAAGACGTATTGCACCAGGTTGGCTCCCATCTGCAGTGCCTTTCTCCGGTTCTCCTCGCTGTCGTTGTGTACACCGGCGTCCTCCCAACCGTCGCCGAGGTCACACTCGAAGTCATAGAAGCACACGAGCCTTCCTTCCCAGATGAGGCCGAAACCCTGCGGGGCCTTGCCATCATGCTCATGGACTTTGGGAAGCCCACGCGGGAAGTCATACTTCTGGTGGTACACCGGATGCGCGAACGGCAGCTCGGCGAACTCCAGCTCAGGGAACACGGTCTTCATCGCCGGCCGGATGAACTTGTCCAGCCCATAGTTATCGCTGATGTGCAGGAAGCCGCCACCGACGAGGTAGTTGCGAAGGTTCTGCGCTTCCTGCGCGCTGAAGACGATGTTGCCGTGGCCGGTGATATCGAGCCAGGGAAAGGAGAAGATGTCCGGACTGCCGACCTCCACGTTCGGGACCTCCAGCCCGATGTTCGTGGCGATGTTGGTGTTGCAGAACTTCACAAGGTTGGGTACGGCGGTGGGATTGGCGTACCAGTCACCTCCTCCGTTGTACTTCAGTACGGCGAGTTGGAAGGTTCCTTGAGCCCATGTGCTCATATGAGCGTTCACCCAAATGGCCATGACGAGCAGCGCTGCGATCCTGGATCTCATGCGGCGAAGATCGGATGTGGTTCAGGGAAGCTGGGCGATGTTCACACCTGTTGGGCCATGTTCATGTAGGCACAAGCGGTTACGGCAGCGGTCTCCGTTCGCAGTCGGGCTTCGCCGAGGCTGACGGCCCCGAAGCCTTGGGCGAGCAACCGGTCCGCTTCTTCTGGTGTGAAGTCGCCTTCGGGGCCGATGAGCAGGAGAACCTGCTCGGCGGTTCGATAGATGCGGGTGAGGGGATGTCGTTCGCCCTCGCATCGACCGAACCAGCGCTGGGCAGGGATCCCCTGATCGATCAGGCCGTTGATCGTGGTCATCTCATCCAGCCGTGGAAGCCACGCCCGTTGCGATTGTTTCATCGCCCCGACCATGATCCTTTCAAGGCGATCGTGGCGGAAACGATCGCGTTCGGTGCGCTCCGTGGCCAAGGGCGTTATGCGGTCCACGCCGATCTCCGTGCATTTCTCCAGCAGCCATTCGAAGCGTTCGATCTGCTTGGTGGGTGCCACGGCCAGGTGGATGGGTGCCCGGCGTTCGGGATGGGCCAGTTTCGTGGACACGACGGAGACCAACACTTGACGCTTGTCCACTGCGACGATCTCCGCTTCGGCCATGGTCCCCTTGCCGTCCAACAGGCCGATCGTCACGCCGATGGAAAGACGAAGCACGGACCTGGCATGATGTGCTTCCTCTTCCGGGAGTTCGAACTCCCCGGTCAGAACCATTGGAGAATAGAAGAGGTGCATGGAGATCAGGATGGCGGACCCTTGGGAGGGCCCGCTAAGATGGTATCGCCGGCCTTTGTGGGTTCCGGATCGCGGCGTGATGGGAGGGCTTGGGCCACCGCAAGGAACGGTTCCGCGTCATTAATACCAGCCGGGGAGGCATCCGTGCGGACGGGTCTGCGTCATGGGTGGCCGAT
>CAZYPC010000130.1:0-11225 GCA_964649165.1 uncultured Chryseobacterium sp. | reverse complement strand
CCGCAGATGAACGCGGATGGACGCCGATGGACGCGGATGAATGCGGGTGCGAGCGATCAATATCATTCTATCCGCGTTCATCCCGTTCATCTGTTCCATCTGCTGTTCTCAGCCGGATCAGCGTCATCAGCTTTCCATAGATGAACGCAGATGGACGCCGATGAATGCACTGGCGGGCCGTCCTCATTTTCTTATCTGCGTTCATCCCGTTCATCCCCTCCATCTGCGGTCATCATTCGATCAGCGTCATCAGCGTTCCATCACGCCCGTGCCAGCCGGATCACCTCCGCCGCGATCGCCTCCGCCGCGTTCTGCTGGCCAAGGCCCGCGATGGCGGTGCGCAGCTTCATCAGTTCGTCCTCATGTTCGATCAGCCGGACGATCTCCTTTCCGAGCGCCGGTACGGCATCATCATCCTTCACCAGCACGGCCGCACCGCGATCGGTGAGAGCGCGTGCGTTCATCGTCTGATGGTCTTCAGCCGCAGTGGGCAGTGGAACGAGGATCGCAGGCAGTTGCACCAGTTGCAATTCACTCACGCTGATCGCGCCGGCCCGCGCGACGACGAGATCGGCGATGGCGTACGCGTAGTCCATCTTGCTCACGAACTCGTGCACCTTGCAGTCCGCATAACCGAGTTTGTTCACGACTTCCTGCGCCTGCTTGAAGTAAGGCGTGCCCGTCTGCCAGATGAGCTGGATGCCCTTCTCCTTCAGCAGCGGTAGAGCAGCCTCGATGCCACGATTGATCCCGCGTGCCCCGAGACTTCCGCCGGTGACGAACACGATCGGGCCGCCTTCGCGCAGTCCGAAATGCTCCAACCCGCGTGGTCCTTTCCCGTTGAGGCGAACGACCTCTTGCCGCACAGGATTGCCCGTGAGCAGGATCTTCTCACGGGGGAAGAACTTCTCCATGCCCTCATAGGCCACACAGATGCGGTCCACGCGCTTGGCGAGGTAGATGTTGGTCTTCCCTGGGAAACTGTTCTGCTCCTGTATCAGTGTGTGCACCTTCATGCGCTGCGCGGCGGCGAGCGTTGGACCGCTCGCATAACCGCCCACGCCCACGGCCACATCCGGCTTGAACGTGCGCACGAGGCTGCGTGCCTTCCACATGCTTTTCAGCAAGCGCCAGGGCAGTCCGATGTTCTTCCACAAGGCGGTACGCTGGAAGCCACGGATGGGCAGGCCTTCGATCTTGTACCCGGCGGCGGGCACTTTTTCCATTTCCATTTTGCCCTCGGCGCCGACGAAAAGGAATTCCGTTCCCGGCTCGCGCTCCTTCACGGCGTTAGCGATGGCGACGGCGGGGAAGATGTGGCCCCCCGTTCCGCCGCCGGAGATCATGATCCTAAGCGATCGCGACGTCTGGCTCATCGGCTTCGGTCGTGCGGGGACGCTTCTCTTTGATCACAGGCTCATCCGGCTCGTAGCTCCGGCTCACGCTGATGATGATCCCGAGCGCCAGGCAGGTGAACCACATGCTGGTGCCGCCCATGCTCACCAGCGGCAGCGGTTGACCGGTCACGGGCACCAGGTTCACGGCCACCGCCATGTTCACTAGAGCCTGTAGCACGAGGCCGAGCGCTAGTCCAATGGCCGCCAACTTGCCGAAGGTCTTCTCCACTTTGTCCGAGATCTTCATCGCACGGAAGAGCAGGATCAGGTAGAGCAGCAATAGACCAAGCCCACCAATGATCGAGCCGTATTCCTCGATGATGAAGGCATAGATCATGTCGCTCTCCGGGTGCGGCATGAAGTTGCGCGAGGTGCCGGTGCCGGGACCGTTCGGCAGGAAGCCACCGCTCACGATGGCGATCTTGGCGTTGTTCGTCTGGTAGTTCGCGTCGCGTTCCTCAGCGGTCATCGCGCCGTCGTGATCAGCGGCGCCCCAGTTCTCGATGCGCTTCTCCCACGTCGCCACGCGCGGCAGCAACTCGGGCCAGGTCTTCGCGAGCAACAGGAGCAATACGAACGCGAGCACGCCCAGCCCGGCCATGATGCCGATGTGCTTCATGGGTACCTGACCGATGAAGAGCACCACTAGACAAGTCATGCCGAGCAACGCAGCGGTGGAAAAGTTCGCGGGCAGGATAAGCCCGCACACGGCGGCGATGGGTAAACCGATGCTGAGGAAGACCTCCTTCAGTGTCCAGGGTTCTTCGCGTTTGCGGCCGAGGATCCGTGCCAGGTAGACCATGATCACCACACGCGCCAGATCGCTCGTTTGGAACGTGATGCCCAGGCCGGGTATCGCCAGCCAGCGAGAAGCGCCGTTCACGCTCGATCCGATGATGAGTGTAAGAGCCAGCAGCCCTATCGTGACCGGCAACGCGATCTGTGCGAGTCGCGAGAACATCGTGTACTTCACCTTGCTGGCCACATACATGATGAAGCCGCCGGCGGCCAGCATCATCCCGTGTTTGAACAGCACGCGCAACGTGCCACCGTCATGCCGCCACACCATCCAGCTGCAGGCGCTGTACACGGCGAGCAGGCTCACCATGCCGAGGATCAGCGCGACCATCCAGATCGTGCGGTCGCCTTTCAGGTGGGTGGTGAACAGGGTCTTCATGTTCTTGTCACAGATCGGCGACCGCTTTCTTGAATTCAACGCCGCGCTCCTCGACGTTCGCATGCGTCCCGTCGCTCGGGCAAGCTGGGGAGAAGAGGACGGCCTCACCCGCGCGTGCGAGTTCACGCGCCACGAAGACCGCCGTGCGGAGCTCCTCCGCCGTGTACATATGCTCTGTGAACGGCTTCAAGGCCTCAATGCCACGACCGCTCGACCTGCCATAGAGCACCAGGGCCGCGACCCGTTCGCGCAGGAACTCCTGGATGTGCCATTCAGCGATCTGCGCGGGCAATGTCCCGGCGATCCACACGACCGGCTTGTCGATGGCCGACATGGCCTGGAGCGTCGCATCGAGGAAGGTGCTGGCGCTGTCGTTGATGTAGTCCACACCGCTCACGGTGCCGACGAGTTCCAGGCTGTGCGGCGCGCTCTGGCGCTCGCTCAATTGTTGGTTGCGCGCCTGCACCAGCCGTGCGGCCGCTGTCTTGCCGAGAAGTCTGTGGAAGTTGTCCTGGTCCATGCGTTGGGGCGACGTTCACGTCGCCCTGGCTTTTCGTTGCTGTCTCAGAGGCTGCGCACCGCCGCCTTGAAGCGACGACCACGGTCCTCGTAGTTCTCGAAAAGGTCGAACGATGCGCAGGCGGGGGAGAGGAGCACCACGTAGCCCGGCTCGGACAGGTCATAGCTGTGCTGCACCGCCAATGCCGCGCTATCGGTATCCACGATGGTGGGCACGATGCCGCCGAACGCTTCGTGGATCTTCGTGTTGTCCTTGCCCAGGCACACGATGGCCTTCACCTTCTGCTTCACCAGGTCGGTGAGCGTGCTGTAGTCGTTGCCCTTGTCCGTACCACCGGCGATCCAGATCACGGGCTTCTCCATGCTTTCCAGGGCGAACCACGCGCTGTTCACGTTGGTGGCCTTGCTGTCGTTGATGAACTCCACGCCATTCACCGTTCCAACGCGCTCCAGGCGGTGCTCCACGTTCTGGAAGTCGCTGAGGCTTTCGCGGATGGTCTCGTTGCGCACTTCGAGCACGCGGGCCGCGATGCCGGCGGCCATGCTGTTGTACACATTGTGTCGGCCCTGGAGTGCGAGTTCGAGGATGCTCATGCTGAACGGGTGTTGGTTGTCGGTCGTGAGGTGGATCGTCTTGTCTTTCATGAAGCCGCCGAGCGGCTGGGTGGAATCGATGGAGAATGGCCATCGGCGCGCTTTTACCGTGTGCAGGCCAAGGCCTTTCGCTGTCTCCGGATCGTCGGCGCAGTGGATGAAATGGTCCGTCCCGCGCTGGTTCATGGCGATGCGGAACTTGCTCGCCACGTAGTTGCTCATCTGGTACTGGTATCGGTCCAGATGGTCCGGCGTGATGTTGGTGAGGACCGCGACGTGCGGTCGGAAGTCGCGGATGCCGTCCAGTTGGAAGCTGGAGAGCTCCAGCACGTACAGAGGGAAGTCTCTTTCAGCGACAAGTCCGGCGAACGAGGTGCCCACATTGCCGCCAACGGCCACGTCGAGGCCGGCCTTCTTCAGGATGTGGCCGGTGAGCAGCGTGGTCGTTGTCTTGCCGTTGCTGCCGGTGATGCCGACAATGGTCGCGTTGGTGTAGCGGCTCGCGAACTCGATCTCGCTGATCACCGGAATGCCCTTCTCCGTTGCGGCACGCACGAGCGCTGCGGTGTCCGGGATACCAGGGCTCTTCACGATCTCGCCCGCACCGAGCACACGGTTGGCGCTGTGACCGCCTTCCTCGAATTCGATGTCGTGTTCGATCAGCACCTTCTTGTAGTCCTCCTTGATCTTCCCGGCGTCGCTGACGAACACGGGCACGCGGCGCTTCTTCGCGAGCAGCGCCGCGCCTGTTCCGCTTTCCTGGGCACCGAGTATCACCAGCTCGCTCACCGCAGTTTCAGTGTTACGAGGGTGAGCACGGCGAGCATCACGCCGACGATCCAGAAGCGCGCTACGATCTTGCTCTCGTGGTAGCCGCTCTTCTGGTAGTGGTGGTGGAGCGGGCTCATCTTGAAGATCCTGCGACCTTCACCGTACTTCCGCTTCGTGTACTTGAAATACGAGACCTGCAGCATCACGCTGAGGTTCTCCACGAGGAAGATGCCGCAGAGCACCGGGATCATGAGCTCCTTGCGCACGAGGATCGCCAGCGTGGCGATCGTACCGCCCAGCATCAGGCTGCCGGTGTCGCCCATGAAGACCTGGGCGGGGTAGGTGTTGTACCAGAGGAAGCCGATGCAGGCGCCGAGCATCGCGCCGATGAAGACCACCAGCTCCCCGATGCCGGGGATGTACATCACGTCCAGGTACTGGCTGAACATGATGTTGCCACCGATGTACGTGAGGATGCCGAGCGCGAGCACGATGATGGCGCTGGTCCCCGCCGCCAGTCCGTCGATGCCGTCGGTGATGTTGGCACCGTTGCTCACCGCGGTGATGATGAAGATCACGGCGAGCACGTACACGATCCAGGTGTACTTCCGCGCGTCGCGCCCGAATACGCCGAGGATGGAAGAGTAGTTGAACTCGTTGTTCTTGACGAAGGGGATGGTCGTGCTAGGTGATTTGCGGTCCAGCAGGAAGTGGTTCTCGCCCTGTTTGTCCTGGTAGCGTGTGATCTCGCTGTCGTCGAATTGCTGCGCGAGCACTTCGGGGATCTCCACCTTCGTGCGGATGGCAGGGTGGAAGTAGACCGTGAGCCCCACGACCAGTCCGATACCGATCTGGCCGATGATCTTGCTGGTGCCGGCGAGCCCGCGCTTGTCCTTCTTGAAGACCTTGATGTAGTCGTCGATGAAGCCGATGGTGCCGAGCCAGAGCACGCTGGCGAGCAGCAGCAGGATGTACACGTTGTTGAGCCGTGCGAAGAGCAGCGTGGGGATCACGATGCCGGCGATGATCATGAGGCCGCCCATGGTCGGGGTACCCTGCTTCTGCATCTGGCCTTCGAGGCCGAGGTCGCGCACGGTCTCACCCACCTGCATGCGGCGCAGCATCTTGATGATGCCGCCACCGAACCACAACGTGATGATGAGCGACACGAACAGCGCCATGCCCGCGCGGAACGTGATGTAGTTGAACGCGCCGCTGCCTGGGATCGAGAAGTCGAGCGCCTTGAACAGATGGTAGAGCATGGCTACTTGTGCATCAGTTCAAGGGTTTCCTTCAGCACCGCCGCATCATCGAAGGGGTGCTTCACGCCGGCGATCTCCTGGTAGGTCTCGTGCCCCTTGCCGGCCACGAGCACCACATCGCCCGGGCGCGCGAGGCCGACGGCCATCCGGATGGCCTCCTTGCGGTCGGCGTTCACGAACACGCGTGACAGGTCGCCGCTGTTGAGTCCGACACGCATCTCGTGGATGATCGTGTTCGGGTCCTCGCTGCGCGGATTGTCGCTGGTAAGCACCACCTGGTGGCTCATCTCCGCCGCGATCCGCGCCATGATGGGACGCTTGGTGCGGTCGCGATCACCGCCGCAGCCGACCACTGTGATCACGCGCTGCTCATCGCTGCACGTGTCGTTGATCGTTGCGAGTACATTTTTCAGCGCGTCCGGCGTGTGCGCGTAGTCAACGATGCCGATGATACCGGCCGGGCCACCGGCATCCTTGCCGGTGGAGACGTCTTCACGGGCAGGGATGCCCGTGCCTCTGATGATCTGGAACCTCCCGCGTGGCGGCTCCAGGTCGCTGAGTGCGGTAAGGATGTTGATCGGTTGCTCACCGAGCAGAATGGCGGTGCCGTAAACGGCCAGCAGGTTGCTCGCGTTGAATTCGCCGATCAAGCGCGTGTACACATCGTGCCCATCGATGTTGAGGTGCAGCCCCGTGAGGGCGTTCTCGATGATACGCGCGCGATGGTCCGCCATGTTGCGCACGGCGTAACTGTGTTTGTGCGCCTTGGTGTTCTGCAGCATAACCGCGCCGTTCGGATCATCGGCGTTGGTGAGTGCGTGCGCGTCGGCATCCAGCTGGTCGAAAAAGCGCTTCTTGGCCTTGATGTACTCGGCGAACGTGCCGTGGTAGTCGAGGTGGTCGTGCGTGATGTTGGTGAAGGCCCCGACCGTGAAATGCAGCCCGGTGATACGCTCCTGCACCACGCTGTGGCTGCTCACCTCCATGAAGCAGTGCGTGATGCCCTCATCCACCATGGTGCGCAGCAGTTCGTTCAGGCGCACCGCATCGGGCGTGGTGTGCGTGGCGTCGATGGTCTTGTTACCGACGCGGATCTCCACGGTGCTGATCAGCCCGCACTTGTGGCCGAGCGAACGGAAGAGCTTGTAGAGCAGCGTGGCCGTGCTCGTCTTTCCATTGGTGCCTGTGATGCCGATGAGCTTCAGGTCGCGGCTCGGCTGGTCGTAGAAATTGTTGGCCAGAATGGCGAGGGCATGCTGGCTGTCCGCCACCCGCACATAGGTGACGCCGTCCTTTAATTCATGCGGCAGCTTTTCGCAGATGATCGCGCTAGCACCGAGGTCCAGCGCCTTCGGGATGAAGTCGTGCCCGTCGCTCTTCGTGCCCTTGATGGCGACGAAGGCGGTGAAGGGTTTCACGGCCCGGCTGTCGAAGGTCACGTGCTCAATGGCCGCGTTGGTGCTGCCGACGACCTGCTCAAGGCGCGCTTTGTAGAGGATGTCCTTCAGCAGCCTCATGTCAGCTCCAGCGTGATGGATGATCCGTTGAAGCACTTCGAGCCCGGCTGCAGCGATTGCCGTTTCACCGCTCCACTCCCGATGATGCGCACTTTGAGGCCGCGGTTCTCCAGGATGTAGAGTGCGTCCTTCAGGCCCATGCCGAGCACGTTGGGCACCATCCCCACGGCGTCACCCGGGATGTTGCGCGGTTTCGCCACGACGGTGCTGTCGGTGGCCTGCGTGCTCATCCACTCGCCCTCGCCCTCGACTTTCACCGGAACGTTCAACGCTTGTGCGGCGGCGAGCAGATCGCGTGAGTTGCCCGCGAACGTGGTCGGTGTGCGCGGGCCCGCGGCGCGACGGATGCTGTCCAGCAGCGCGAGCTGTTTCGCGTCCTGCATGTCCAGGCGGTTGCCGTACAGCTTGTTCGCGATCTCCGTGAAAATGGGACCGGCCACCACGTTGCCGTAGTAGCCTTTCTGGCTCGGCGAACTCACCACCACGATACACGTGTAGCGCGGCGCTTCAGCGGGGAAGTAGCCCACGAACGATGCCTGGTAGCTCACGCCGTTCACTTTGTAGCCCGCGTTGCCGCTGGCGATCTGCGCGGTGCCGGTCTTGCCGGCGATGCGGAAGTGCGCGCTCTTCAGGTTCGTCGCCGTACCGCTGTCCACCACGCCTTCGAGCATTTTGCGGATCTCGCGCAACACGGGATCGCTCGCGATCTTCTCGTTCAACGCCACCGGCTCGAAGCGCTCCGTCTCTTTCCCGCCGCGCGAAACGCTCGAGACGAATTGCGGCTGCATCATGCGGCCGTTGTTCGCGATGGCGTTGTAGAAGGTGAGCGTCTGCAGCGGCGTGATGGTGAGGCCGTAGCCCACGCTGTTCCACGGCAGGCTCAGCTTGCTCCACATCTTCTTGTTGTCCGGCCCGTACAGGATCGGCATCGCTTCACCGGGGATGCGGACACCGAGCGGCGCGCCCAGGCCCATGCGGCGCAGGCCACTGATGAACTTCTCGGGCTGTTTCTGGTAGCCCTTCATCACCGCCTGCGAGATCACCGTGTTGCTGCTGACCTCGAGCGCGCGGCTGAGGGTGAGCACGCCGCACTTGCGGTGCGAATCGGGGAGGGGCTTGCCGCTGTAGCGCACTTCGCCGCAGTGCGTATCCCACTGGTCGGTGGGTTTCATCAGCCCATCTTCCAGGCCGACGATCAGGCTCGCGGTCTTGAACGTGCTGCCCGGCTCCGTCGCGTGACCCACCGCGTAGTTCTCGGTCTCCGCGTACGTGCTGTCCTTCACCAGCGCCAGGTTGCTGATGGCCTTGATATAGCCCGTCTTCGTTTCCATCACCACCACGCAGCCGTGGTGCGCACCGTTCTTCTTCAGTTGCGTTTCGAGCGCGGCGTCCGCCACGTCCTGCAGGTTGATGTCGATCGTCGTATGGATGTCGCTGCCCGCGATCGGGTCCTGGCCCTCGCCGTCATCCACCGGCATCCACGCGCCGCCGACCAGTCGCCGCTCCAGGCGATTGCCTTCGGTGCCGTGCAGGTAGGCCTCGAAGCCTTTCTCCATGCCGTAGTTGCCGCTGTCGGTGGGCACATCGCCGATGCTGCGGCGGGCGAGGCGGCCGAACCACTGCTTGCGCTCATACTTCTTCACGGCGATCAGGCCGCTCTTCAGTTTGCCTTCGCGGTAGATGGGCAGTTGCTGCAGGAGCAGCATCTGCTCGTGGTCCACTTTCCGCTTCACCAGGAAGTAGCGTTCGCCGCGTGCGTGCGCGTCCAGCAGCGAGCGCTTGTACTCGGCGGCGGTGCGGTCGTTGAAGAGCGCGCTGAGGCCGAGCGCCAGTGAATCGACACCCGCGAAGAACATTTTCTCCGAAAGCCCGTCCGCCTTCATGTCCATGTGGACCTCATACTCGGGTACACTGGTCGCGAGCAATCGGCCGTCGTCGCTGTAGATGTGCCCGCGGTCCGGCTGCACGGTGCGCACGGCGGTGGCCACGTTCTGGGCCATCTCGCGCCATTTGTCGCCTTCACCGATCTGGATGGTGAACATCCGCACAGCGATGGCGATGGCGAAGACGACGAGAGAACCGTAAACGAGACCGACGCGCAGACGGAGGGCTTTTTCTGGCGACATCATTCCGTGCCCCGCTTTTCGAGTTGGTCCTCCTCCACCGTGATCCGCATCGGCGGCGTCTTGCTCTCCTTCAGGCCGAGCGACTGGATGTCACCGGCCACGTGGCTCTGCTGTTGTGCTTGCTCCAGGTGACTGCGCACGGTGAGGTACTCGCTGCGCATCTCCTTCAGTTCGGCATTGGTGCGATCGAGGTCGCGCACGGTGCGTTCGGTCCAGTAGCCGTAAGCGATGTAGGCGAGCATCAGCCCCGCGCAGAAGAGGATGAAGCGCATGTTGCCCAGCACGGCCTCCTTCGTCAGGAAACTGCCGTTCAGCACGCCGATCAATGCGCGCGGGAGGCGGGCGGGCTTGCTGGCGGACTTCTTCGTGGCCCCGGATGAAATTCCGGGGTCCGGAGCAGGCTCGTCTTTCTTCTCTCTCAGCTTGTTCACAGTCTGGTGGCTATCCTCAACCGCGCGCTGCGTGCGCGCGGATTCCTTGCGATCTCGTCGATGTTCGGCTGTGCTGCCTTGTTGCTATCCGGTTCGAACGGGCGTATGCGGTTCCCGTACAGGTCCTTCTTCTCTTCCCCGCTGAAGTCGCCGCTGCGCATCCAGTTCTTCACCATCCGGTCTTCCAACGAGTGGTAGCTCATCACCACCAGCCGCCCGCCGGGCCTGATCACATCGGCGCTCTGCTTCAGCAGTGCTTCCAGCGATCCCAGCTCATCGTTCACCGCGATCCGCAACGCCTGGAACACTTGCGCGAGGAAGGTGCTCTCGCCATGTCTGGGCGTTACCGGCTTCAGCGCAGCGAGCAGATCCTGCGTGGTGGAGATGCGCCTCGTCGCTCTGGCCGAGGTGATCGCCTTCGCCACGCGCATCGCGTTGTCCACTTCGCCATAGGTGCGGAGCAGTTCCGCGAGCCGGGCGTCGTCGTAGCTGTTCACCACGTCGGCGGCGCTCTTCTTCGCGCGATGGTCCATGCGCATATCGAGCGGACCATCGAAGCGGAAGCTGAATCCGCGCGCACCGGTATCGAACTGGTGGCTGCTCACGCCGAGGTCGGCGAGCAGTCCGTCGATCGGCAGCTTCTTCAGGAAGCGCAGGTGGTTCTTCAGCCAGCGGAAGTCAGCGCGGACGAGCGTGAAGCGATCATCCTTCGGTGCGTTCTTCCAGGCATCGCGGTCACGATCGAAGGCGATTAGCGAACCACGGACATCCAGCGTTCCGAGTATCGCCCTGCTGTGACCACCACCGCCGAAGGTGACATCCACATAGATGCCGCCTTCGCGGATCCTCAAGGCATCGACACAGTCTTGTAAAAGAACGGGTTCGTGGTACTCACTTCCCGTCTTCATTCCCCAACGCGCCCATCACCTGTTCGGACAGGGTGCTCATATCCACGGACTCGCTGCGCATGTCGGCGTATGCCTTGGCACTCCAGACCTCGATGCGGTCGTCCGCGCCGATCAGCTTGATGTCGTTGCCCATGCGGGCCTCCTTCATCAACGCGTACGGCAACAGCATCCGACCGGTCGGGTCCAGCGCCACGGGTGTGGCCCCTGCGGTGAAGCGCCGGATGAATTCCGCGTTCGCTTTCACGAAGCGGTTCAGTCGGCGCAACTGTGCGCTGGTCTTCTCCCACACCGAAGCGGGGTAGAGCACCAGGCAGGGGGCGTGAACATCCCGGTTCATCACGAAGCCGCTGTCCGCCTCCTTGCCCAACTGCTTGCGCAGAAGAGCAGGAAGGACGAGCCTTCCCTTGGCGTCCAGCCGACAATCGAATTCCCCGAGCAGGTTCAGCATACACTCTCATGCGTGCGGATCGGCGGCGAAAGTATCCGGGGTCCGGCACTTTCAGGCACTTCTCGGCACGTTGTT
>CAZYPC010000129.1:0-11234 GCA_964649165.1 uncultured Chryseobacterium sp. | reverse complement strand
ATCCTGCAACAACATTTCGCGGAACGAGGTGACGAAGTGGTCGTGCTCACCCGCAAGCCGGAACGGAAGCAGCACCCGCAGGCCCGTTTGATCGGTTGGGACGGTCGGAGCATCGGTGACTGGTCCAAGGAGTTCGACGGTGCCGATGCGGTCATCAACCTTGCAGGGCGCAGTGTGGACTGCCGGTACACCGACCGGAACAAGGCGCTCATCCTCCACAGCCGCGTGGATGCGACGCACGCGCTGGGCGAGGCCATAAAGACCTGCAACAACCCACCACGCCTGTGGATCAACATGAGCAGCGCGACCGTCTATCGCCACGCGGAGGACCGGCCGATGGATGAGGCCACGGGCGAGCTCGGCAGCGGCTTCTCACCGCACGTGGTGCTCGCGTGGGAGAAGGCATTCTTCGCCCATCGGCGTGATGGCGTGCGACAGGTCGCCGTACGATGCGCGATGGTGTTCTGTGGCCATGGCGGGGCGTTCCCGCGATTCGCGCAGCTCACCCGCTTCGGGCTCGGTGGACACCATGCCAGCGGCCGACAGTATGTGAGCTGGGTGCATGAGTCGGATGTGTCCGCGTTCTTCCAATGGCTCATCGACAACCCGGGAGCCGATGGCTTGATCAACCTGGCCGCGCCCGATCCATTGCCGGAGAAGGAACTCATGCGCGCGCTCCGCGAACGCCTCAAGCCGTTCATCGCGTTCAACGTGCCCGAATGGATGCTCACCATCGGTGCCTTCTTCCTGCGCACCGAAACAGAACTGGTGCTGAAGAGCCGGCGCGTGATACCGGCCCGCGCGCTGGAACTCGGTTTCAGGTTCCATCATGAGAAGATCGGATCAGCGCTGGACGACCTCATCAGGCCCGGCGCACAAACCCACAAGCCATGAACACCTTCAGACAAGTGATGCATTGCGACGGCTGCACGTCCCGCACACTATTCATCCGGAACATCCTCCTTCTTGCGGCGGGTAAGACCGCCATCGACCTGCAAGTGATCCACCTGCGGCCGGACCTCGCACAGGACTGGTGCTGGCCCCTGAGTTGGCTGAACCCGTTCCATCTAGTGGCTCCTTGGATGGAACACCAGGTGCCGTTCATCATCTGCCTGACCACTTTTCTTTTCTTCGTCTCGCTCGTGCGGAACGCGGTACAGCGCGCACGCGACGCGGGCTGGCCGCTCTGGGTCGCCCTGCTCACCGTTGTCCCCTTCGCGGGATCCGGAGCCCTGATCGCTCTCACTCTACCTCCGCACAAGAAGCGGTCGGTTTGGGACATCGTTTGACGCCAGACAGCGGTCGAGGCTTGAAGTCGGCGAGCGCCAGGTCTACTTTTCCCCTCGATGGGAAATGCACGCTGGTACGCGGCCCGCTCCTTCTGCTTCCTGGCCCTGCTATCCAGTGCAGGCAGCGGGTCGGCACAAACGCAGCGGACCACGTTCGACATCCTGAAGGGCGATGATGTCGTGGGAAGCATTGCGGCTTCCTGCAGCGGCGTGGGCGATCGCACGCTCTACGTGATGACCTCCTTCTCCACCCTTGACCTGGTGTGGAAGCAGGTGGTGAACACGGCCGTGGTGACGGAATACGATACCGGTGTCCTTCGCTCCTGCCGGGCGAGCGTGCATGTGAACGGTTCGGTGCGCGATTCCAGCAACATGGTCCCGGAAGGCGATGGGCACTTGTGTTACGTCCATCCCAAAGGAGGCTTCCACCGCGAGCAGGCGCCTTCTTGGACCACGGCCCGGATGTACTTTGAAGAACCGGTGGGCCAGGAACACATTTTCGTAGAGAGCGTCCTCGAGCCGTGCGCCATCCGCTCCTCGTCCCCTGGCACCTACCATCTCACCTTTCCCAACGGCGCGGAGAACCGCTATGTCTATCAAGAGGGAAAGCTCCAGGAGATCCATGTGGACCGGACGTTCCTCGATCTGGTGTTCCGGCGCAGGAGTGACGTGGACCCACGTTGAAGGTCCGGGGTTGGGTCGATCCCCGGTTCTCTTGTCCTCCCGCTCCTCCCCGGGGCTGAACCGTTCGTGTAAGGCCAACCGTTGGGCACAATGCCTCCGGTACTTTCGGCACCGATGCTCGAACTGAAGTCCATCCGCAAAGCCTACCGCACAGGGGCGAACGTCCTGCAGGTGCTCAAGGGCATCGACCTGCACATCGGCAAGGGCGAACTGGTAAGCATCATGGGACAGAGCGGCTCCGGCAAAAGCACGCTGCTGAACATCATCGGCATACTGGACACGTACGACAGCGGTGAATACGTGCTGGATGGCATGCTCATCAAGGACCAGGGCGAAGCGGAGAACGCGGGCCTGCGCAGCAAGTACATCGGGTTCATCTTCCAGAGCTTCAACCTCATCAGCTTCAAGAACGCCTTGGAGAACGTGGCCTTGCCGCTCTACTACCAGGGGATGCCGCGACGCAAACGGAACGAACAGGCACTGGCCATGCTCGAAAGCGTGGGCCTGAAGGACTGGGCCACACACATGCCCAACGAACTGAGCGGTGGCCAGAAGCAGCGCGTGGCCATCGCGCGCGCGCTGGTGAGCAGCCCGAAGATCATCCTCGCGGACGAACCGACCGGCGCGCTGGACAGCACGACCAGTCACGAGGTGATGGAACTGCTCAAGCGCGTGAACCGCGACCTGGGGATGACCGTGGTGATCGTGACCCACGAACGCGCCGTGGCCGCTGCCAGCCAGCGGGTGATCTACCTGAAGGACGGCCTCATCGAGAACGCATACATGGACCCCGCAACGCTACACGCCGATGTTCACTGAACTGCTCGCGGTTGTCGGTTGCCGGTTGTCCGTTGTCCGGCATGACCGGGAACGTGCGCTTAACCCGCATACGGTCACGGTCCGCGTCAGCAGACTGACAACGGACAACCGACAACCGACAACGCTGGCCGGACAGCCAAACTCCCGACCCAATGTTCGATAGGGAGACCTGGGGCGAGATCCTCCAGAGCATCAGCAAGAACAAGCTGCGCACCGTGCTTACGGGCTTCGCCGTGTTCTGGGGCATCTTCATGCTCATCCTCCTGCTCGGGCTCGGTGCCGGGCTGAAGGGTGGCTTCGCTTACAACTTCCGGAACACGGCCGAGAACAGCATCAATATCGAGGGAGGCGAAACAAGCAAACCTTGGAACGGTCTGCCCAGCAACCGCCGCATCCAACTGGACGAGGATGACGTGGAGGCACTGCGGCAGAACATCCCGGGACTGGTCAACATCGCCGGGCTCTATTGGGTGTGGCGTGGTAACACGAAACTCCAGCGCGGGGCGAAGTATGGGAGCTACACCGTGAACGGCGTGGTGAGTGAACATCAGGCGCTCCAGAAGCAGATCATCCTCAAGGGCCGTTTCATCAACGAGGTGGATGAGCAGCAAGAGCGGAAGGTGATCGTGATCGCGGAGGATTGTCGGAAGGAACTGTTCGAGGACGAGGACGCGCTGAACCAATGGGTGAATCTCAACGGTGTGCCGTTCCAGGTCGTCGGTCTCTATGAGTTCGACAACGCAGGCCGGCATGGGATGATGAACCGGAGCCCGGTCTTCATGCCGCTCAGCGCAGCACAACAAGTGTTCAATGGACAGCGCGACGTGGACGAGATCATGTTCAGCTTCAGCGATGCCAGTGCTGCAGGTGCCGCCATGGCTGAACAGCGCGCCGTCAATACGATCGCCCGCAGACACAACTTCGATCCCACGGACGAACGCGCCCTCTGGACGAACAACAACGTGGAGAACGTAGGGCAGTTCAACATGGTCTTCGGTTTCATCAACGCCTTCATCGTCGTGATCGGTATCGGCAGCCTGGTGGCCGGCATCGTGGGCATCGGGAACATCATGCTCATCGTGGTGAAGGACCGCACCAAGGAGATCGGCATACGCAAGGCGATGGGCGCGACCCCTTCGAACGTGATCACGCAGATCCTGCTCGAAGCCGTGTTCGTCACGCTGGTCTTCGGCTACTTCGGGCTGGCGCTCGGCGTACTGTCCATCGAAGGGCTGGCCGCCGTGGTCCCCGGTGGTGAGTTCTTCCGCAACCCGACCGTGGAGTTCACCACCGCCATGTATTCGCTGCTGGCCATGCTCGTGGCCGGTGCGCTCGCAGGATACTTCCCGGCCCGGCGCGCTGCGGCGATCAGACCCATCGAAGCCTTGCGCGACGAATGAGCCCCCACTGACCCATGTTCGACAAGGACCGCTGGAACGAGGTGATGACGACGCTGCGGCGCAACAAGCTGCGCAGCTTCCTCACCATGCTCGGGGTAGCCTGGGGCATCTTCATGCTCGTGGTGATGCTGGGCATGGGCAACGGCCTGAAGCATGCCGTGATGGGCGGCTTCGATGGTTTCGCCAGCAACTGCGCCTTCATCTGGACGATGCCAACAACGAAGCCGTACGGCGGCTTCCAGCAAGGACGGCGGTTCCACTTCGACAACGAGGACACGCGGATCATACGCGAGCAGGTGGAAGGATTGGACCTGTGCAGTCCGGAGCTACAGCTTGGGGGCTGGCAGGGCGGGAACAACGTGAACTACAAGAGCAAGACCGCCGCGTTCTCCATCTATGGCGCAGAACCCGAGGTGTTGCAGGTGGAGGCCGTCCTTGTGCCGCGCGGCCGTTTCCTGAACCACCGCGACCTCGAGGAGGAGCGCAAGATCTGCGTCATCGGAAAGGAGGTGGTGAAATTGCTCTTCGAAAAAGAAGATCCCATGGGTAAATACCTCCGCATCAACGGAGTATACTTCATGGTGGTGGGCACGATGGCCAAGAAGGGGAGCGCGCAGATGGGAGACAATCCGGACGCCAAGATCTACGTGCCCTTCACCACGTTCCAGAAGGCCTTCAACAGCCTCAATACGGTGCATTGGTTCAACATCGTGGCCAAGCCGGGCGAGGAGGTCGCTCGCATCGAGAAGGAAGTGAAGCTGTTGATGGCCCGGCGTCACCGCGTGGACCCCTCCGATGAGAGCGCCTTCGGCAGCTTCAATCTGCAGGAGATGTACAACATGATGAACATGCTCTTCATCGTGATCGCGGGTGTCAGCTGGTTCGTGGGCATCTGCTCCCTCGTCGCAGGTGTCATCGGCATCGGCAACATCATGCTCATCAGCATCAAGGAACGCACCAAGGAGATAGGAATACGGCGCAGCATCGGCGCCACACCACGCGCCATCACCGGCCAGATCATGCAGGAGGCGCTCACCCTCATCCTTATCGCAGGGTATTTCGGCCTGTTGGCCGCCGTGGGCCTGCTCGAAGCCACACGTGCGCTCGTTGGCGACGGCAGCGATTTTTTCCGGAACCCCGGGGTGGACATCAACGTGGCCCTGGTGGCCTTCGCCGTGCTCATCGTCAGCGGCCTGCTGGCGGGCTACCTGCCGGCGCGCCGTGCCCTGGCGATAAAAGCAGTGGATGCATTGAGAGCAGAATGATGATGTGGTCGGTTGTCCGTTGTCGGTTGTCCGGTACGCTTGAAAAACAGCGGGAGAACACAACGCACCATGGCACGAACCACGATCCGTCCACCGCCCAACAAGAACCATCCGTTCCCGCTCGTGCGTCGGCAGCCGGGCAACCGACAACGGACAACCGTCAACCGCTTCCATGAAAAAGATCCTCAAATACCTCCTCTTCATCGGCCTCGGCCTCCTCTTCGTCTGGACCATGTGGTTCCTCTACAAGAAGAGCAACCCGGAACCGGACGCGTTCTCCACGGAGAAGGCGAAGAAGAACAACGTGATCAAGAAGACCGTGGCCAACGGCAAGATCGTCCCGCGGAAGGAGATCCTCATCAAACCCGTGGTCAGCGGTATCATCCGAGAGCTCTTCATCGAGGCCGGTGACGTGGTGAAGAAGGACCAGCCCCTGGCCCGTATCCAGATCGTGCCCAACATGATGGAGCTGAGCAGCGCCGAGCAGCGCGTGAATTCGGCCAACATCGGAACGCAGAACGCACAGACCACCTATGACCGCAATAAACCGCTCGCGGACAAAGGTGTGATCAGCGCCAGCGAGATGCAGGGTTATGACCTCGCGCTCAAGAACGCCAAGCAAGAGCTCGCTGCGGCCGAGGAAGCGCTGAAGGTGGTGCGCGATGGCATCAGCAACAAGAGTGCCGGCAACACCATGGTCCGCTCCACCATCGACGGCATGATCCTCGATGTGCCTGTGAAGGAAGGCAACAGCGTGATCGAGCGGAACAACTTCAACGAGGGTACCACGATAGCCGCCGTCGCCGACATGGGCGACCTGATCTTCCAGGGCAAGGTGGACGAGAGCGAAGTGGGCAAGGTCAAACTGAAAATGCCCGTGGTGCTCACCGTCGGGGCGATCGAGAGCGCGAAGTGGGACGCGGAACTGGAGTACATCGCACCCAAGGGTGTGGAAGAGAACGGGGCCATCCAGTTCGAGATCCGAGCGGCCGTGAAATTGAAGGACGGCGAGAGCTTGCGTAGCGGCTACAGCGCCAACGCGGATATCGTGCTCGATCGCCGGGACAGCGTGCTCACCGTGCCCGAGAGCATCGTCACCTTCAACAACAAGGGTGACAGCGCCTTCGTGTTCGTGAAGAACCCCGGAGGCACCGGCGAAGAGGCTTGGAAGAAGACCTACGTGAAGACCGGCCTGAGCGACGGCATCAACCTGGAGGTGCTGGGCGGCATAGATGCCACCACGGAACTGAAAGGCGCCAAGATCGAGGAGAAGAAGTCGGAGGTGGAGGTGAGCGCAGGGTCGGAATAGATCGGTCAGGGCACCACCTGCCCAGCCGAGCCCATATCGGCGCTCATGCTGATGATGCTGTCCACCACGAACACGCTCATGCCGCGCCACGGCAACGCGCCCTGGTACTCCACATAATGCAGGTTGAAGACCTTGCCGCTGTTGGTCATCAGTTCGCGCGCGACCTTCTCGTCCACCACGGAAAAAAGGAACTCGTTGCTCTGCACGGAGACGCCCTGCCCCTTCAGGCCGGTCTGCACGAGCTTGCCCTCGTAGGTCTTCCAGACCCAGCCCTTGTACACAACGAAGTTCAGCTCACCGCTCTTCGCCCCTTCGCCGAAGACCCATGAGTAGCGGAAATAGAAGACCAGTCCCAGCACGAGCAGGATGGCGAGCACGGCGATGAGGATGATGCGGCGCATGGTTATCCGGGGTTCGGGCGGTGAAACTACGCCGCAGGAATACCGCCGCTCTTCACCACCTTCGCGCGGCCTCGAATAACCTCCCGCACATGCGCCTCCGCACTCTGCTCATCGCGATCCCGTTCACCACCACGGCCTTCGCGCAACCGGACCTCGATTCCCTCGATGCCTACCTCGCCCGCACTGTGAAAGCCTTTGACCAGCCCGGCCTGGCCGTTGGCGTGGTGAAGGATGGTGCGCTCATCTGGAGCAAGGGCTATGGCAAACTCGACCTCGCCAAGGCCGATGTCGTCACACCCAACTCGGTATTCTACTGCGCGAGCATCAGCAAGGCCTTCACCGCCTGCGCCATCGGCCTGCTGGTGGATGAGGGCAAGCTCTCGTTCGACGACCCCGTGAAAAAGCACCTGCCCTGGTTCAGCACGCCCGACCCCTACGTGACCGAGCATTTCCTCGTGCGCGACCTGTTGTGCCACCGCAGCGGATGGATCACCTTCGACGGTGACCTGCTGTGGTACGGCTCCGACTTTTCGCAGCGCGAGATCCTGGACCGCCACGCCCGCGAGCCCTTCACTTACGAGTTCCGCAACGAGTTCGGCTACAGCAACCTGATGCTCATCGCCGCCGCACAAGTGATCGAAGCGGTGAGCGGACAGACCTGGGACCAGTTCATCACCGCGCGCATCTTCAAACCGCTCGGTATGGACCGCAGCCGTGTGGAAACCGCCGATCTCGCCTCGATGACGGACGTGGCGCTGCCCCACGTGCGCAAGGGACAGGACCCAGCCGCGCCACAGAAGAGCATGCCGTACCAAGCATTGAAAGGCGCGGACGGCGCATGCGGTGTGCTGAGCACAGTGACCGATCTCGCCAAGTGGGACGCTATGTGGATGAATGAGGGACAGGTCTCGGGAGCACCTTTCCTGAAGAAGGAGACGTGGACGACCATCACTTCGCCCCAGCTGAGCAACGAGGTGGGGCCGGAGGGCGCGGCGAACGGCCGTCACTACAGCGGAACGGCGATGGGCTGGTTCACCAACGACCAGTATGGCGTAAAGATCATCACGCACAGCGGTGGCATGCCCGGCTTCATCCTCAATCATGCGGTGGTACCGGAGAAGGACCTCGCCGTGATAGCCCTTGGCAACGGCGAGACCAGCAGCGTATTCGCCGCCACCGGGAAAGTGCTGAACATGTTCCTCGGTGATGGCAAGGCCGATCCCACTGCCCGCATGATCAAGAATTCCGAGGCGAACAAGGCCGAGGACGCCAAGCGCGTGAGCGACCGCGTGAATGCCCGCGCGAAAGGCACCAAGCCCACCACGACCGCGTCCGCGCTCAAGGGCACATACACGGACAAGGTCTACGGTGATGCCGTCATCGAGGAGGTCAACGGCGCACCCATGCTGTCATTCCCGCACGCGAAGGAGCTTTTCACCGGAAGCCTCGAACACTGGCACTACGATACCTGGAAGTGGAACCACGCCGATCCCTTCCTCGAAGCCGGTTACATCACCTTCGAGTTCGATGCCGACCACAAGGTCACCGGCTTCAAGATCGACCTGCACAGCCCGGACTTCCATTTCTGGAAACTGCACTTCGAGCGGCGATAGCCCTGTAGGCCCGCCTCAAGGCGCAGAGGCCTTATGGACGTTGAACCGGTGTAGATCGGTCCGACCGCCGCAGCGTTTCGCGGTCACCCTCTCCGTGGTGCATGGTCGAGCGATAGCAGGCCGATGCTCATGTCCGCACCGCTCCGGAAGTCATGGGTGGACAACGTGCCAAAGATCAATGGTCGATCCTTCTCCGAGTTCCGACATGGGTTTGAAGCCGGTCTTTCCTTGCCCCGCTCGAGATCGCTCATTGGTCATGTCGTCACCAGGCATCCCCATGCGAGCCTTGATGAACGCGCCTCTGATGTCCCGTGAGCAGCGGATCCGAGCTAGCGCTTCACCAGTTGGGCGCGCAGCACCCGAGTGGTAGACGCATGGCTCACCGCAACCGTATACGTGCCCCCGAAGAGTCCGGAGACATCCAGCACGATGGACGACTGGTCCGGAGCGAGGAGGATCGATCGACGCTGTACCATGCGCCCGACCGCGTCCTGCACCTCTACCATGACCTCGCCATCCACACCATGTCCGAGATCGATGTATGCGGTCACCTGATCCCCGGCGGGGTTCGGCACCAAACGCATACCACCACTCTCGCCGGCACAATCCTTCACATACACCACTTCGCTCAACTCCTCAACGCCGTCCATATCCAACTGGCGTAAGCGATAGAAGGCCAAGCGCTGGGAGACCGGAGCACGATCGGTAAAGACGTACGACAATGTCTGTGCGCTGTTCCCCGCACCGTTCACCCAGCCAATGTCCTGCCAGGCAGCACCATCGGCACTGCGCTGCACGAAGAACCCGCTGTTCCCATGCTCGCTCGCGGTGGTCCAGCGCAGCGTGGGCCGCCCCTCCTCACATGCGGCATTCAACGAACTGAACTCGACGGGCAGGATCACGCAATTCAGGCTGGCGGTGCCGGTCCAGTCCAGCAGGAATCCGTTCGACCCGGAAGTGGCCGACCATCCGTTGATCATCACGTAATAGGTCTGGCCTGCGGTCACGTTCATCGGTGCCACCCACTGGTCCCCGAGCACATCCTCGGAATTGTCCACTGCTCCATTGCCGAGCCCCGTATTGCCGTTGCCCGCATTGATCGCGTACGAGCAGCGCTGGGGTGCGCCGAGCGAGCCGCACGTCACGTTCGGACCGAAGACCACCGGATCGAAATCGTCCGCGTTATTGTTCGGGTTGATGGTGAAAGCCAGCGTCCCGCTCGTCTGGATCTGGATACGATACCAGTTCGTGTAATTCTCCGACGTGACACACCCAGAGCATCCCTCCGCTGTGATACCCGGGCCGGGAGAGGCATCGGATAGTGGTGCGTCGTTGCAGACGGGGGTGGCGAAGGCACAGTCGCTGTTCGTGCCCCCGGTAGGCCCTCCGGCACAGGGCACGCAACTGAGCGTGGCGGTCCAACCCGCGAGTTGGATCGTGCCGTCGGAAACGAACCGGAACGTGAGGCAGCCGCTCGGGTTGCTCGCCGTGACCGTACCCGGCGAAGTGGTACAGTTGCTGTAGATGGCTGGGCTGTTCTGCACGGGACCGTTCAGGATCTGCAGATAATCACAGCAGTTATTGGGCCCGAAGCAGAGCAAGTAGGTGTCGTTCATCGCGAACTGCGTGAACGTGGCGCGCATGCACATGCCCGGAGTGTTCGGGCAGAAGGTCCGGAAGATGTTGTTGGTACTCGCCGCATAGTTGCCCGCTGCACCACCACTGTCGTAGTAGGTTCCCGAGCAGGTGGTCACCATGCACGCGCCCGTGTACGTGTTCTGCACGCCCAAGGTGGGATGTGTGTACGTCTGTGCATACAGGCGTGGCACCGACAGCAGAACCAGGATGCCGAGTATGGACCCGACCCACCGCACGTTGTTCATGGGTTCAACGGGTTTTCGTTGCGGGTTGCTCCAGTATCCCGCGCTTGTATGCCAGGAACGCCTCGCGGTCGACCATCTCCAGGCTCCGGAGCACCAGACGCTCGAATTCGCTGCGGCCGAGCAGGATGACGTGCTTGTTCAGCAACGGATCGTGTACCCCTGTCCGTTGCTCTTCCATCCGGATCCCGTCATAGGCGTGCAGGTCGATCGTCGCGATCTCCTCTTCGGTCGCAGCCCGTTCAGAACCGCCCTCTTCGACCAGGAAGGAGGTCGAATAGAACAGCAATTCCCCTTCGTAGCGGAAACGGGCCTGTTGCCGCAGCTCCTCCACTTCCTCCGCTGGATGATGCGCCAGGAGCTGCCCCATGGCCGCCGGGCTTTGAGCGCGTGCGGATCCAGGCACGGCGGCCAAGAGAAGCGCCAGCATCATGGAACAAGGGATCCGCATAAGGTTGAGCAAGTTACGCATTTCGGTCAGGCTCGTCCAGTAACTGCTACCGGGTAAATTGGATCGGCATCGGCCACCCATGACGCAGACCCGTCCGCACGGATGCCTCCCCGGCTGGTATTA
>CAZYPC010000128.1:7977-11284 GCA_964649165.1 uncultured Chryseobacterium sp. | reverse complement strand
GTCGCGGGTGATGTGTGTGAGGGCGGTGAGCACATGCTCCGGGAAACCCTTCACATAGAGGTCATCCAAGGTCAGTTCGGAGCGCTCCAGCACATCGTGCAGGGCACCGAGCAATTGCTCATCGGTATCGCGGCCACGCGTCATCACGCGCAGTACGTGCAGGATATAGGGCTGGTTGAAGCGGTCCACCTGTCCCTTATGGACCTTGGCCGCCAGCCGCACGGCGCGTTCCAACAGATTCTCCATGAGCTGATAAAGATCAGTCGCCGGTCCCGGGTGGCGATGCTTCTTCGTGGTTTGAAAACAACGCCCGGATGTTCATGGCCCCCCTCGGTCGATCGCCGGAAATGCGCGTCCACCGGCCGGGTTGCCCGTTCCGTCGATCCGAGCCCTAGACAACGGGGGGGCATGCCTCTACTTTCGGCCTCCTTTTTTGCGGACCACTTTCCCGCCGCGCCTACCATGAGAACCTTTCCTGTCGTCCTCGCAGCCCTCGTTGTCACTGCACTTGAAGCCCAAACAGCCGCCCCGGAAGCCCGCCAACTGGCGGACGGCCAGTGGCAGATAGCCGTGGAGCGGACGATCCCGGTGGAATTCCTGGGCACCATCCAACCCTTCGTGCTGTGGGACAGCACCGCGCGGTTCCGCGATGAGCGCGTACGGAACAACCGCGGTCTGATCGGCGAGAACGAAGAGGCCGAGGAGGAGATGGAAGGCCGGCGCGGCCATCCGGGCGTGAACCCGGACGCCTTGCCCCACGGCCCTGATCCGGCGTTGCAGACCGCCGCCCCGCTGCACGGTTTCGATCGCGCGGTGGACATCTCCGTGAACGGGATGGGTAACACGAGCGTGAGCCCGGCGGACCCGTGCCTTTCCGTAGGTACCACCCATGTGATCCAGATGATCAATGGCCAATCCGGGGGGTACTTCCGCATCTACGACAAGAACCTGGCGAACCCCGGGGCGCAGACGTACCTGGACAATTTCGTGAACGCCATCGGGAGCATCAGTTCGTACAGCGGCCTGGGCGATCCCATCGTGCTATGGGACGACCTCGCGCAGCGCTGGGTGATGACGGAATTCTCCTCCAGCGGCAATCGGATGATCGTAGCCGTCTCCACCACGGCCAACCCCACGGGATCCTGGTACGCGTACAGTTATACGGCCACCAACTTCCCGGACTACCCGAAGTACGCCGTCTGGAGCGATTGCTACGTGGTGACCACGAACGAGAACACGCCGGCCATCTATGCGCTGCCGCGCGCGAACATGCTGGCGGGTACGGCGGGCACCGCAGTGCGGTTCGCCATCGCTTCGCAGCAGTCCATCGGTTTCCAGGCCGCTACACCGGTGCATTTCGGCGGCGGAACGGCTCCCCCTGCCGGGGCGCCCGCCATGTTCATGCGCATGGCCGATGACCTGTGGACCACCTCGATCACCACGGATGTGGACCGGCTCGAGTTGTGGAAGATCAATTACAACGCCGCTACCCCGGCGAGTTCCACCATCACCGGCCCCACATCCCTTGCCACCGACGTGTTCGATTCGTCCTTGTGCGGTTATACCACGCTGAACTGCATCAACCAACCGGGCAGCCAGACGATGGACCCGATCCGCGAAGTGCTCATGAACCGCATTTGCTACCGCAACCTCGGTGGCTTCGGTTACGAGGCCATCGTGTGCTCCCATGCGGTGGATGTGA
Source organism: uncultured Chryseobacterium sp. (assembly GCA_964649165.1). Lineage (GTDB taxonomy): Bacteria > Bacteroidota > Bacteroidia > Flavobacteriales_F > PHOS-HE28 > PHOS-HE28. Next base: position 9,582 of record CAZYPC010000128.1, on the reverse strand, counting down.
ACAACACCGACCGCGCCGCCATGCGCTGGTATGAACTGCACAGGACGGGGGGGATCGCGAACGCGTGGAGCATCTACCAGCAAGGGACCTATTCCCCCGATGCGAACGATCGCTGGATGGGCAGCATCGCCATCAACAACAACGGGGACATCGGACTGTCCTACAACATCGCCGGTACCACCGGTGGCAACGTGTACCCCGGCATCCGCTACACAGGCCGCTACAAGGACGATCCGCTGAACCAGATGACCTTCGCCGAGACGAGCATCGTGGCGGGTTCCGCCAGCAACAGTGGCAACCGCTACGGCGACTATGGCTCGCTCGATGTGGATCCATCGGATGGCACGTCCTTCTACGGTACGGCGATGTACAATCCGGCGGCGGCCTGGAGCACGCGCATCTTCAAGTTCTCGTTCCCGGCCACGAGTTGCACGGCGCCGACCGCCTCCACGGGCGTCACCGATGATTGTGGTGCGGGCAACTTCACGCTCAACGTCACCATTGGCGCGGACGGCAGCGCGCCCAACTACGACGTGTACACCAGCGTGAACGGGGCCGCACAGACCTTCAACAGCACGCGCACACCGGGTACCTATACCGTGGGGAGCTACAGCTTCGGCACGAGCGTGGTGGTGCAGGTGCGGCACAATACCAACGCCACGTGCAACCAGACCCTCGCCGCCGCGACCTCCACCGGATCGGCCTGCACACCCCAGGTGAGCGCGAAGGTCTTCCTCGAAGGTCCGTACAGCACCGGCACCGGTCTGATGAGCGATGCGCTGCGCGCGGCCTCCCTGCTGCCCAACACGCAACCGTTCACGGCCTTGGGCTATACGTTCACAGGTTCCCCCGGTGCGGGCGGCACGGTGGCGGGCAGTGTCTTCGCCATCACGGGGAACAACGCGATCGTCGATTGGGTGATCGTTGAGCTCAGGAATTCCTCCACGCCGGCCACCGTGGTGGCCAGCTGCGCGGCGCTGCTCCAACGCGATGGTGACGTGGTGGCGCTCGATGGCACCTCGGCCGTCTCCTTCGTGCAGCCTCCCGGCAACTATTACGTGGCCGTGCGCCACCGCAACCACCTCGGCGTGATGACCGCAGCGGCCGTCGCCCTCACCGGCAGCGCCACCCTGGTGGACTTCACCACCCTGTCCACGTCCGTTTACGGGACTGCGGCGCGCACCACCACGGGCAGCGTACAAGCTTTGTGGACCGGCGACGTGAGCTTCAACCGGGAGGTGAAGTACACCGGCACGGCCAATGATCGGGATCCGATCCTCGTGCGTGTGGGCAGCACCACGCCCAACAATACCGTATCCGGCTACTACGCCGAGGACACGAACCTTGATGGTCAGGTCCTCTACACGGGTACCGGTAACGACCGTGACCGCATCCTGGTGAACGTAGGCAGCACCACACCGAACAACGTGCGACTGGAGCAGTTGCCCTGAGGAAGAGCTACCGGCTCTTCGCACCGAAGCGCTCGAACGTCGCCCGTTCGAGCGCTTCGCGTTTCTCGGGATGGGCGATCGCCGTCAATGCTTCCGCGCGCTGGCGCAGGTTCTTCCCGTACAGCTCGGCCACACCGTGTTCCGTGACGACGAA
>CAZYPC010000128.1:0-7877 GCA_964649165.1 uncultured Chryseobacterium sp. | reverse complement strand
GCTGGCGCAGGTTCTTCCCGTACAGCTCGGCCACACCGTGTTCCGTGACGACGAAGTGCACGTGCGCGCGTGTGGTGACCACGCCTGCGCCCGGTCGCAACAGCGGGACGATCTTGCTGGTACCACCACCGGTGGTGCTGCGCATGGCGATGATGGGTTTGCCCCCCTCGCTGAGCGCCGCACCACGCATGAAGTCCATCTGACCGCCCACACCGCTGTATTGCACTGTGCCCAGGCTGTCCGCGCACACCTGCCCGGTGAGGTCCACCTCGACGGCGCTGTTCACGGCCACAGTGCGCGGGTTCTGGCGGATCACGTGCCCGGCGTTCACATACTGTGCGTCCAGGAAGGCGAATTCCGGATTGTCATGCACGCGCTCATATAAGGCCCGCGTACCGAGGGCGAAACCGGTGACCACCCGGTCCTTGTACTTGCGCTTGTAGCGGTTGGTGATCACCCCGCGCTCCAGCAGGCGGATGATGCCGTCGCTGCACATCTCCGTGTGTACGCCCAGGTCCTTGTGTCCTTCGAGTTCCCGCAGCACGGCGTCCGGTATGGCGCCGATACCCAGCTGCAGCGTGCTGCGGTCCTCGATAAGGCCGGCGCAGAGCTTCCCGATGCGCTCTTCCTCCGGTCCGATGCGAGTGGCATAGTCCACCTCGGGTAAAGGCTCATCCACGGCCACCAACGCGGCGAAGCGCGACACATGCACCTGGCCTTCGCCGTGCGTGCGCGGCATGCGCGGGTTCACCTGCGCGATCACGACCCGCGCACTGCGCACCGCGCTGCGTGCCACGTCTACACTGACCCCGAGGGTGCAGAAGCCGTGTGCATCCGGTGGGCTTACATGTACGAGGGCCGCATCGAGCGGGAGGATGCCGCGCTCGAAGAGCAGCGGGATCTCGCTCAGGAAGACCGGCACGTATCCACCGTCCGGGCTGTTCACCACATCGCGTACATTCTCGCTCACGAACAGGCTGTTCACGAAGAAGGCGCGCCGCACCTCGGGCTTCTCGAACGGCAGGGCCCCAAGCGTGCTGATGCTCACCAGCTCCACGCGCTCCACCTCGGCATGGCGGGCGAGCAAGGCGCGCAGCAAGGTGAGCGGCGTGGCGGCGCTGCCATGCACGAACACACGATCATCGGTCTTCACCAGGCGCATCGCCTCTTCGGCCGTCATCCAGGGGAGCATGGGGCGAAGGTGGCGAAGGCCCCGGACTCGGTCGCTCGCTCAGGGCGATCGGGTCTCAACCAGATGCTGGTCCTGCGGAAATGTGCACAACGGCCGTCCACCGATGGCACAGATGACACAGATAGCGCCTGATGGCGCTTCGAGCGTTCGCCGCTTCAGCGGTCCATCTGTGTCATCTGTGCCATCGGCGGACAGCCTGTGAGGACGTGGATGCGCTCGCGGAGCCGGGTGGCAAGACCCGATAGCGCGGAGGGCTGGCTTGACCATACGCGGCGACCTCCTATATTCGGATGCGATGAACAACAGCCGCCCGCAAGCATCCGAGGTCGAGGCCCCCGAGGCCCCGGTGACCGTCGAGCCCATCGAGCCGGCCCTCAAGGCGGAGCTCCTCACACACATCGATGAGCGCGGACAGGTCACGGTGCGCTGCTCCTTCGCAAGCCAGGCCTTCAACCTGATCCGCATCTGGCGCAGCACCTTCCTGGTATGCCGCCAGACCGGCCACCGCAGCGAGCTGCTCTATGCGGACGGCATCGCCACGGCGCCCCAATGGTCGCCCGTACGGCCGGGGGAGCTCTATGCGTTCACGCTGGTCTTCGCGCCCTTGCCGAAAGAGTGCGGGGTTTTCGACCTATTGGAGGACATTCCGCAGGCCGGGGGCTTCCATGTATCGGGCATCGGGAGGAACGAGCGGGACTTGTATGAGGTGGGGGTGTGATTATCCCTGCCTTGGCGAAGGCGCGGGCAACCCCGCCAGCGCACCGAGCGCTGCTGACCCTAAGCGGTCAACACCGTGAGCACGTTCTTGTCCTCCAAGCCATCCATGCGGATTATGAGCACCACTATGCCCGTGATAATCCCAAGCACGGCGAGGCCGAGCGAGGATACCACCACGCGGTAGATCCCAACGTTGCTGTCGCGCACTGAAGTGAACTCTTGCACGGTGCCAACAGGATCGGCCTTCAGCTTGTTCTGCGCTCTGGGTTGGTGGCCACGAACTGCTGGAGCTGAATGTTCTCGATGGAGGAAATCTGAGTTTTCATGGGGTTGTGATCTGGGCATAAAGCAGTGTCATAGGCCACCTCCCTGCTTGCCTTCAGAGCTCACGGTTTCATCGGCGCTGAAGATTGAGACGCCGATGCCGAAACCGAGCCAGCATTGACCCTCGTAGTCCCAGTACTTGCGTTGAGGGCCACGCAGCTTATCAACGCCTACGACCGCCATAATCTGCAGCCGCTTCCACTGGTAGAGCAATCCGGCGGAAAGGGAGATTGCTGAGAGCTTTGAGTTCATCACCGGGTCTGTGATACCATTTGGCAAGGTGGTGTTCAGCGAATCGTAGTTCACGGAAGCGACGCCAAGGCCTAAGGCCAGGCCCAAGGAGTGCTCCGGGTCGCTGTTGATATGGAAGTTCCAGCCGCCGACCGCGCCGATTGACAGGTCATCGCGGGCATCCCCGTCCTGTGGCCGGAGTTTGAATGGCATCACCGCCGCTCCGACCAGCGGTGAGCAGGTCGGGGCGAGGGGCATAGCGTAGATCTCCAGGTCCGCTTTCTTCAACAAGTAGTAGAGACGAACAGGTACCTCTTCATTCTTGCCCTTATTGTTGATCGTCACGGTGCGATAGTTGAAGCGCACGCGGAGAGAATCGCGTTCGTGCTTGTTGCCCTTGTGCGTCAGCAGATGGCCTTTTCTGTAGCTCCAGATACGGATGATGTAATGCTGGTCCGCGCTGTCGTGCCCGGTAATAGTGAACTTCGCTCCATCGGGCGGTACATCCTGGCCATCAACCGGCCTGCCGAAGTTGTCGCATTTCTGGAGCGGCAATGTGGTTTTGAAGCGGTAGTACATGGTTTCGGAACCCGCGCTCGCGGATTTCCACATGAGCAGTATGCAAGCAACAAGCGCATAAACAAGGCAGCGAGAGGGTTGGTTGGTGGTGAGCATGTTCATGATGGTTGGACGCAAAGCTCAAAGGCTGTGGAAGATAGTAGTAGGGACTTTATCACAGAGCGAGGGACGTGAGAATGACGCTGCAGCGGTGTGGTCTCCTACGATTGATTTGCGTTTGAACTCAAGCCGCCACCACCATGATCCAGAACTGTCGTACACGACCCGCGACGCGGAGCCCCTTCCGCCATGTCCTGATTACCACGGTACTGTTAGGTCTTGTCCAATGGACCACTGCCCAAGTAGATACCAGCAAGACCATGACATGGCCGGACATCAACATAGGTAGTCCATTGGATACCAGCCTTTATCAGAAGACCGTTTACGACATTTTGCGGAACAACATCTGGTTGTTGGACCGGAAGTCTATCGGCGAGCTGAATAGGGTTGCTCAAGCCAAGGATCCGTTGGACATTAATAATCCCCCAGTGCGACTCGTGGATTGCGGGAGGGACAAGTTCAGGCTACATTTCAGAGCAGGCTCGGGTAGTATCGCACAACCGACCATGAAGGTCTTGAAGGGGAAGCTGACCAATCTGGTGGAAGGACCAACGGTCGCAGGTGGATCTGAGCGCGGGTTGAAAGTCCACTACGGATTGAAAAGCTCCGGCGGTGTGTTTGAGTTCACGTTCGGACTACAGATGGTCGAGTTGAAACCGACCACGGATACATTGGTTTGGGACGTCATTGAGCATGGACCGTTCTACACCGTTTCAGGAAGTGGTGATGTGGATGATGATACCCTGCTGGGAAATTGGCAGGATGGAAAGGACTATTGGATCAACACAGAAGTCAGACGCATGGAAACCGGGGCAGCCACCTCCTTCCGACACATACAAAAGGACATGGACACGGATGGCTTCATACTTCAATGGGACAGGGGTTTGGCCAAGATGATAGCGGATAACGCGGGGACCGAGTACATCCGCTTCTATTGCATCGCGGAGCCTAACATTCAAACGATCGTTCATGGAGAGATCGACTACCGACATCACCTTTGCGCGGTAGCTCTCGACACGGCAGGGGACGATATCTTGGATAGAATGCAACAGTCCGTTGGTGTCTTCACAGAAAGCGGGGTTGATCTGGGGACGCCATGCCCGCCACGATGTAAGAAGGCATTCTTCCCCCCGTATGGCATACCTTGTCACTGACCATATCGACCAAAGGAGAATCATCACATTCGAAGCACATGGAGAACAATTTCAGATCATGCAACCTTTCGTCAGCCAGTGTTGGATCGACGCATAAACGAACGAAGAGCATTGCTTTGCGCGTCGCTTTCTTCGGCACATACGGAGCCATCGCGGTCTTCGTTGTTGGTTGCGGAGAAGGGACAGCAGATACAGTCCAGGAACATCATGTAGGCACGACTCTCGTCGTGGACACACCGGATGTCTTTCCGACACTGAAAGAGAATGGCCTGCTGATGGACAGCATGACACCGGGGGCCTTGCGGTGGTTCTTCTCCAACCGCGTTAACGGGCTGAACAAGGAAGAGGACTTACTGGAACCGAATCCGGGCCTAGACGTGTTCAGTACCGCTCGGGATAGCTTCAACATCATGTTCGGGGCTAACAAAGGATCCGGGGTGGAAGAGTTCGACAGTATTGCCGTGGAGATCGATTGGCACGATTTCGATTCGGTGTTCAAGAACATGCAGGTAACGAAAGACCAAATAAGAGGTGTGATTTTCTACCATGGCTATGACACGGCCAAACGACAATACCAAGTGGGTATTTGTCGAGCCGCAATGACGTATAACAAGGATTCACTGCACTATGAGGCGGATGATTGCCAGGCGTTCTACCGTGTGAAGGCCGATGGAACATTGGCTACGACCACACTAGCGGATTGGCAAGGCAAGGAAGGCAAAGCCTACTTCGACCATGTGAAGCATCGCCGAGCAGGACCGGGGATGTGGAATCTGGTAAAGAAGGCTGATGCCGATGTAGAGGCCTACACGATGCCGTATGAATATGTGCTGAGAGAAATGGGACTGCACAATGTGCAGCGGATAACCCCGACCACCACGCTGGTCATCACCTGTTTTGCAGAGAGCGTGAAAGATGCTTCGGGGAAGTGCTTCGGTGTCCGACATCACCTGCTCGCGCACTTGCGCAACGGTCATCAGGCTCTTTTGGACAAACTCCCTCACAACAACATGTTTGAAATGAGGGCGGCTGACTTGGGCACTCCCTGTCCCCCACGCTGCAAGAAGTTCAAATACAACGACATCAGTCGCTTGTGCGCGAAACCACATTGAGCAGCAAATCACTCGGGCCTGAATACGATCGGCTATACGGACATCAAACCCCTGCTGCCGTTCATGGCGGCTCTTTGCTGGTTTCGCATTCCTAAAGAGCAACGCGTTGCATGGCGTATGTTGTTCCTGATGGTCTTGATCACCAGCGTCGTGGAGGGGGTGGCCTTCTTGATCATGCAAGACGGTGAGCACAATCTTTGGCTGTACAACTTGTATCTGGGGTTCCAGTTGCCGCTCGCGCTGCTGGTGATCCGCTCCCTGACGCATTCGGACCGCCTGTGCCTTTGGATCAAAGCCATCTTTCTGGCGCACTTCGCCATCTGGGTGTGGGAGATGCATGACAAAGGGATCCAGGATCAGATCCTTGGTATTTCTGCCGTGATGAGTTCGATGTTCATCGCCGCACTTTTCACATCCTACCTGGTGCTGTTGTCGAATTCCATTCTCAGGCCGGTCCACCGCACGGCCGAATTCTGGGTAGCGCTCGCTTTCGTCGCGTTCCATGGCGTCACGTTGCCGCTGAACGGGTTGATCGATTACTTGACCGGATTGGATGTTGAGCTGGCATCAAGAATGTACGAGATCAACGACCTGCTCTTCTTCATGCATTATGGAGCACTGATCGTGGTGTTCGGCTGGGCATTGCCTGCACAAGCACTTGTCGGCGTTCATGACTGAGAGTTCATTGATATTGACGGTGGTTGTGGTCACTTTGACCATTGCTCTGTTCATCGGTTTGGTCGTCTTGCTGCTCATCTTGAACCAGCAACGGCGAATCCGCCACCGCGCCGAGCTCGCCGAAGTGAAACTGAACCACGACCGCGAAGTCATGGATGCCGAACGCGAAGCCCAGCGCCAAACCCTGCAGGAAGTCGGCAGAGAGTTGCACGACAACCTCGGCCAGCTCCTCACCGTGGTACAGATGGGCCTCTACGCCGAGTTGGAGGACGACTGCAAGAAGCAACGCATCCACGAGGCGGTAAACACGCTGGAGGTCAGCATCGAAGAAGTGCGCCGCATGGGCCGCTCGCTGAACAGCGACATGTGGGAGAACCGCACATTCACGGAGGCCGTGACCGCCGAGGCTGAACGCATCGAACGCATGGGTTTGGCCCGCGTACACCTGCAGCTCACCGGCGAACCGCCAGACCTGTCGCCTGATGCCAAGACCATTCTCTTCCGGGTCTTCCAGGAGGCGGTGAATAATGCCTTGAAGCATTCACGTGCGGATACCATCGACGTTTCCCTGCACGATGGAGCAACGCCCACCTTGACCATCACGGACAACGGGAGCGGCTTTTCGGAGGGGGCCATGAAAAGCGGTAGCGGTACCGTGAATATCCGCAGGCGTTGCGAAATGATCGGGTTCCGCGCCGAACTTCACACCGCACCCGGCCAGGGCACTACCTGGCGCATCACCCGACACCCCCATGGCGCATAGCGTAGCCCTCATCGACGACCACCACCTGGTGCGCAGCGGTATCGCCGCGATGGTGAACGGCGTGGGTGGCTACAACGTGGTGATGGAGGCGGCCAACGGGCGCGAGTTCATGCGCGCGCTGAGCGGCAACGAGGAGCCGGCCATCGCCATCGTGGACCTCTTCATGCCGGTGATGGATGGATTCGAGACGATCGCCTGGCTCAAGAACAATGCGCCGGGCATCCGGCCCCTGGCCCTCACCTTCGACGCGAGTGATGACGTGATGGTGCGCGCCGTGCGTGCGGGTGCGCGGGGCTTCCTGCTCAAGAATGCTCGGCCCGCCGTGTTGAAGGTGGCACTCGATTCGCTCATGCTCACGGGCTACTACCACAGCGACGAACTGCACGAGACGCTCGTAGACAAGCAGCAGTTGAAGACCCCGCAGGAGAAGCAACAGGAGAAGGTCCTGGCCGCGATCACTCCACGCGAGATGGATTTCCTGTTGCTTGTATGTGCTCCCGAGGAGTACACCTACGAGCAGATCGCCGACAAGATGAACGTACACCGCCGCACCGTGGACGGTTACCGCGAGAGCCTGGTGGAGAAGTTCGGCATCAAGAGCAAGACCGGCTTGGTGCTTTTCGCGATGAAGTGGGGGATCGTAAAACCATAGATCGCTCCGCGCCGCAGCGGGCGGGCCTTTAGCGGTGCGCGGCGCGGAGCGATCCAGAGGATCTTTTCACCGCAGCGCATGGGCGGCAGCCCTGGCGATCTGTCTCCTGACCTCATCGACTTACCTTCGGGCATGCGCAACCACTTGCTTCTGGCCTTTGGCGCCTGGTCCTTCTGTTCAGTCATCGCACAAGAACCCGTGACTTCCACACAGCAAGGCCTACCCGGCGGTCGGAACACCGAGGTCACCGTGCGCCCCATCCACCACTCGGCCCTGGCGCTCCTCTGGCACGGCCTTACGGTGCTGGTCGATCCGCACGCGGGTGCCCAACGCTACGCGCGCCTCGGGGCTCCGGACCTCGTGCTCATCACCGATA
>CAZYPC010000127.1:0-11403 GCA_964649165.1 uncultured Chryseobacterium sp. | reverse complement strand
GTGCTCATCGATGGGCGCAACCATGCGGAGGGCAGCTATGATCGGCTACGTGCGATGACCGATCCCCTCGTGGAACAATTCTTCATCTTCATGTGATGGCATCAGAACGGGGCAGCACACTGAAGCTCGGCATCTTCGTCCTGGTCGGCACGGCCATCCTCGTGCTGGGCCTGTACATGCTGGGCAGCAAGCGCGACATGTTCAGCAGTACGTTGGAGGTCGCCGCGCGCTTTCCGGAGGTGAGCGGCCTTCGCACAGGGAACAATGTGCGGTATGCGGGCATCGATGTCGGCACGGTGAAGCGCATCACCATCATCAATGACACGACGGTGGAGGTGAGCATGATGGTGCGGACCGACGCGGCGGCCCACATCCGCTCGAACGCCTTGGCACGCATCGCTTCCGACGGTCTCATGGGCAACAAGCTCGTGAACATCGAACCGGGCGAGGGGCCTGGTGTCCCACTGACGGACGGTGCTGTGATCCGGAGCGCACCCGCGCTCGATACGGATGCGATGCTGCGGTCGCTCAGCCGCTCCAACGACAATGTGGTGGCCATCACCACGGACCTGCGCGAACTGGCGCGGCGGTTGAACAGCGATCAAGGGCTGATCGCCTTGTTGAGCGACAGCGATCTGGTGAAGGATGTGCGCTCTTCCGTCCAGGAGGTACGGGCGGCCGCCACGAATGCCCGTGAGTTGACCGAGCGCGTGAACGGTGTGGTACGGGACCTTCAGAATGGCCAGGGTGCCTTGGGGGTGCTCACGGCCGACAGCATAACGGAGCGCCAGGTGCGGAGGCTCATGGGCAACCTGCAGCACGTCACCGATTCGCTCGCGCTCGTCACGGATCGCATCGGCCGGTTCTCCGAAGGCCTCGATCGCAGGGATGGGCTCGCGTTCGCCCTCACCCGCGATACCATGCTCGCCGGCGATGTGAAACGGGTGATCGCCAATCTGGACACCAGTACATCCACATTGAACGAGGACCTGCGCGCGCTCCAGCGCAACTGGTTGTTCCGGAGGTACTTCAAGGAGAAGAAGAAGGAAGCGGAGAAGACCGCGCCATGATGGAGCGGATCACGGCGCGGTGACAGCCGCTTCGGGCGCGATGCGCATGATCGCACCGATGCCTTTCTCCATGGCCTCGCTGCTTCCATACGACTGGCTGGTGCCGATCACCTCGCCGTTCCTGGCCCTCAGGTTGAAGTGATAGCGGCCGCTCGCGGAAATGGTCCGCTCGTAGTTGTCCGGGTCCGATGCATGGTGCTTCACACTTTCGATACCCTTCAGGCAACTGGCGTGTGCGGTGTAGCCCTCGCTGCCCAGGATCTCCTCACCGTTCGCCGCAACAAGGTGGAAGCGGAATCCACCCTTCGCATCCTGGCGTACGTGGAATTTTCCGGAGCTCATGTCGTTGGTCTTTTGGATGCGTGGGTCCGTGCTTGCGCGCGATGGCGTGGTATGCGTCACTTCTTGTCCATGAGCTTCGCCACGTTGGTCCAGCCGCCACCGTCGTATGCCCTGAATCCGTGGGCACCCAGGATCTCCGCTGCGGTAGCGCTCAACGCGTCCTCCGCATTGCACGTCACCACCGGCCGGTCTTTGGGGATGGAGGACAGGCTGAATAACAGTTCCGGCAGGGGGATGTGCACAGCTCCGGGTACGTGCCCTTGCGCATATTCCTCGGCCGATCGGATGTCCACAATGGTCGCGCCCTGACGCAACAGGCGCGCGATCTCCTCGGAGGAAGCGTCGCCCATCAACGCGCTGCGCAAGCCCCGGTCAGCCATGTTCCGTGTTCGTTGGTAAGCGGTCCTTTCCTTCTTGCGTTCATTGTTCCAAGGCGAGCACGGGGATGGTGCTGTTCAGCGCCACCGCCTTCGTCGTGCTGCCATGCCGCAAGCTGTCCCAGAATCCGGAATGGCGATGCAGCAAGGCGATAAGGTCCGCATGTTCGCGTTCAGCGATGTTGAAGAGCGCTTCCTCCACATCGTCGTGCTCCACCATGATGCTCCGGTGGCGGATGCCCGCGAACACCTCGTCGAACAGGGCCGTGTTGTCCACGAGCTTGCCCGCCGGGCGGCCCGTGGCCACATGCACGATGACCACTTCGCCACCGGTAAGCCGGGCGATGGAGGCCAGGATGTCGAGCGAGTGGCGTTCGATGGTGGACCGGTCGTCAGCGAAGAGGAGCCTCTGGAAGTCGAGCGACCGTGTTTCCGCCGGGATCTCCAGTACGGGCACCTGTGCGCCCTGGATCACTCCTGTGGTATTGCTGCCGAAGAGGGATGATGAGTGCCCGCTGGAGGAGGCCATGACCACGAGGTCCACATCCTGTTCTTTGGCGAGTTCATGGATCGTGGCCGCCAATGGACCGAAGGCCACCAAACGCCGCACCTGAGCGCCGGACAGGTCGCAACTGGCTCGTAAACGCTGCTCGAACGCTTCGAGCCCCTCGTCGTGGACCTTCTGCAGATCAGGCAGCATCGCAGGGACCATGGGGTCCGCCAAGCCGATGGCCATGAAGGCATGGACCAACGTGTAGGTGTTGCCCTTCGTGCCGAAGAGATCCACCGCGAACAGGGCGGTTCTCAGTGACTGGTCGCTCAGGTCGGTGGGGAGCAGGATGTGTGCCATGATGACGGTACCTTTTGATGTGAAGGTACCTCAGCCCAGGGGGCGGACAATTGACGGATGTCAATCGCTCGTGCCGCACCGCTGTCATTCCTTTCCGGGCTGCGTTGGACCCTGCCGCCAGAACGGAAGTCGCCGAACAGGTCCGTGGCAAGCATGTCGATGTTCATGGCGGAAAGGCCGCCGTTGGGCCGAAGGTTCGACGCGCCACCACCGCCGAGCATGGTAAGGGAGTTCAGGGCCAGTAAGACGACAAGGCGCTATGTGACACCGGACACCGGCCTGGGATCACTGTTGGGGTCGCATCATCGCTCAAGTGTGAAGCGCCCGAACAGGATATCGCTCCCAGTGGTTACGTGTGCGATATACATGCCGTTGGACAGGTCGCTGTTCAAGGAAAGCACGGAGTTCAACTCGCCGTCGTTGATAGGGAGCGTGGCGCTCATCACGCGCTTGCCGAAGAGGTCGGTGATGTCGAGCGTTATCGTTGTGAGTTCCGGATCGAGACCGCCCGAAATCAAGCGGATATTATCGCCGTTCGTCGGATTGGGTCGGATGAGCAGTTCTGCGGCATCCCGCCATGCGGCATCCATGTCGCGCGCGTCCATGCCGGCCATCAGCGGCGTCCAGCTGACCTTCACCGTGCAGGAGGGTCCCCAGTCACACCAGGTGGCGCCGTTGTCGAAGCTGGCGCGCACCACCACGTTGTAGGTGCGGCCCGCCTTCAGCGGGTTGGTGGACCACTTCGTGAGCGTGAAGCTTCTGTCAGGCCAGGCGATGTTGCGGGAATAAGCCGGCTGGCCGGTGATGTTGGTGAAGCGGAACCGGTACCGGTCGGCGCCGGGCACTTCAGTGGCCGCTATGGTGCTTGTGCCGTTCAGCTTCAGGTTCACCGCGCCGCAGCTGATCACGGGATCGCCGGTGGTGGTGAGCTGGGAGGGGATGCAGGTGCTCCCTGCGGTGATGACGCGTGCGATCCGGTTGCGACCGATCCCATTGTACTGCGTGAACATGCCGCCGGCGAGCAGGCGCCCGTCCGGCTGCAGACCGAGGGCCAGGATCCCCGGGAAGCTGTCGCCACTGGGATCACCGGTGGTGAAACCCGTTCCGGGGTCGAAGGACAGGTCCAGTTCGCCGTTGGCCAGCAGACGTGCGATATTGTTCCTAGCCACCCCATCGAACCCGGTGAAGCGGCCGCCGACGAGCACGCGCCCATCCGCTTGGAGCGCTAGGGCGTACACCTCGCCGGGCAGACCGGGATTCGAGGATCCTTCGCCAGGGTCGAAACCGGGATCGACCGCTCCTGTCGGATCCAACCGGACGACGCCACCTCGCGCAAAGCCATCCACCACGGTGAAGCCACCGCCCACCAGCAGCTTCCCGTCCGGCTGTACTAGCGCGCAGTTCACCGCTCCGCCGCTGAAGCCATCGCCTACGGACCACGTGAGGTCCAGCGCGCCGGAGCTCTCCAAGCGCACCTGCCCGGCCGCGATCACGCGCCCATCGGGCTGCAGCACCAGCGGGCCCATCGGCACCGATGGCGGAACGAACGAAGCGTCCACCGCGCCATCCGCGAGCAAACGCGCAAGGCCGGGCCGCGCGGTGCCGTTGCAGGTGGAGAACATCCCGCTCACCAGGATGCGGCCATCAGGCTGGCGCAGCAGATGCAGCACCGGTCCATTGAAGCCGGTGCCGGCGTCAAAGCCGGGATCCACGGCTCCATCCGGCTGGAGGCGTGTGATGTTGCCGCAACCGATACCACTGAACGAGGAGAAGGCGCCGCCTACGATCACCCGGCCATCGGGAAGGATGGCTGTGGCGTTCACCGAGGTCTCGGCACCATCGTTGAAGGGGCCCGTTCCGGGATCGAAGCCGACAGCGAGCGCCCCGTCCGCACCGATCCGCGCCAGGCGGGCACGGGGTGTGCCGTTGTATGCACCGAAGAGTCCATGAGCGATCACGCCGCCATCCGGTAGCGGACTGAATCCGCTCACGCCGGTACCGAAATGGCTGTACCCGTTCAACTGACCGGTCGTGAAGATGCTGAAGCCCGTGCATGGGTTGAACGTGGTGTCGAACCCACCGTCCGGGAGCAGGCGCGCGATATTGCCTGTGCCGATGCGGTCATACTCCTCGAACGTTCCGGCGATCAGCAGGCGATCACCGGTGAGCTGGGCCATGGTCTGGATGTAACGCGGGCATCCCGCTCCCACATCGAAGGCGCCGTCCTTGCTGCCGTCCGTGTTCAACCGCACGAGGCCACGCTGGGGGAGGCCATCAAGTGCATCATACCACCCCCCGACGTACACCTTGCCGTCCGGGCGTAGCAGCAAGCTGAAGAGCTGCGCATCGGTGAAGGGTTGTGAAGGAAGTGTGAAGCCTTCGCCGATGGCGAACGTGCCGTCCACGGTGCCATCGGGCAACAACTGGACGAGGCCCCGGTGTGTGGCGCTTTGTACCGTTGTGAAGAAGCCCGCTACCAGTAGTCGTCCATCCGGACGCAAGGCGAGCTTCCACACATCGCCATTGAAGCCGGTGCCCGGGTCGAACGCCGTATCCAAGCTTCCATCTTCATTCAAGCGGAGTACGTTCGAGCGGGCGGTCCCGCCGTAGCGGTTGAAGTGCCCGCCAAGGAGGATGTCCCCGCCCGGGGCGATCGCGAGGTCGCGGATGATGTTCCCGTCGGTGGTGTCGAACGCTGCGACCGTGAAGGTCGCATCCGGCGTGCCATCCGCGTTCAAGCGACCGACCCAGCAGATAAAGGTGTCCGGGTTGAGGTAGCGCACACCCGCCAGGACCACCTTGCCATCGGCCCGTACGGCGGCACGCGATACGAAGACGTCGGCTCCGGGTGCGGCCATGAAGTCCGGATCGAGCGCGCCATCCGCGAGCAAGCGGGCGACGTTCGCCGCTGGTGAACCATCGTAGTGCTGGAATCCTCCCGCGATCATCCAGCGGCCATCGGGGAGGACCTCCACGCTGTTCACGGCTCCATCCGGTCCGGTGCCGAGCTGGAATGCCGCGTCCCGCGCGCCGTTCGCCTCCAGCGGTACGAGGTATGCCGGGCCGCTACCGTTGTAAGTAAGGAACTCGCCACCGATCAGCATGCGGCCGTCCGTTCGTACGCCCACCGTGTAGGCGTCGTACGGATGGAATCCATCACCATGGCCGTTGCCGATATCGCCCGGGTTGAACGTAGGGTCGTTGCTTCCCGGTTGGGCGGTCGCGATGAACGGGAGGAATAGCGTGAGCGCGCTCACGAGCATGGAACGGTGTAACGGGTTCATGATCGGACGATCAAGGAACTGGATGGCCCCCATCGCCCATGTGAAGCAGGGAACGCGGCACGTCTGCGTCAATGACCCCGGTCAATTCCGCCGCGCGGCCAGGCCCACCGCGATGGTCACCAAGCCCACCACGCTCACCGAGCTCAACGGCATCAGGATCGCCGCGATCAGGGGCGTAAACCGTCCGCTGGACCGTATGTGCTCGAATTCCAAGGGAACGGGATCTCCGAACGGGTGCTCACCGTGGAGGAGTAGTGCCTTTTTCAACCCCGGGCCGGGTCGCGGTGCACTCCGAAGAGGTCACCCATACGGCACATCATACCGGCGAACGCGGCGTATCCGGTCACGGCAGCGGCTTTCAAGGGGCGCTCTTTTCTGAACTCCCAAACGTCTTTCAAGAAAAGCGGGAAGTTCTCCTTGTTCAACAGGTCGAATGCCACACTGAGGGTGGGCTCCAGGCTCTTCGCTGTGTGCCAGATACCCACTGGGATGTATAGCGTTTCCCCCGGGCCCATGACGAATCGGATCGGAGTGGCATGCTTGTACAGCGGGAACCGCTCCAGGTCAGGGTTCTCCTGATCATCGATCAGGCTCAACCACGTGTTGTTCGGGTCCGGGTAGAGGTATTTCTCCTGCCCGCGCGGGTACACCGTGAATTCCTTGCGCCCATAGAGCTGGGTGACCCATGCACTGAGGTGATAGTAGTCCAGGTGGATATACGGGAACTGGCCGCCCGGTCCGCCCAGGAACAGTTCCACGCGGTTGCCCCAGTTCCCACGGCCGAACCAGGTGCTCTCCAGCCAGTTCGGCTGCGCATAGCCGAGGTTGATCGGTGTGACGTACGGCAGCAGCTCCGTGAATTCGTGGCGCAGGTCGAACGTGCACGGATAGGGTAGCTTTTCGCCGGGCACCCTGCCTTCCATGAGATCGAGCAGCTCGTTCAAGCTCCGTTCCTTCCGGTCCACCACCCGGCCATCGGGAAGCACACCGCTGCCGATCACCTTGCGCTTCGTGCCGAAGTTCTTCCGGAACCAGTCCGGGGTGAAGGTGCCCTTGGCCTTCCATACATCGCTCGCGTTCTTGAAGACGAGGGGGAGCCCCGGCTTCCAGTGCTCTTCGTAGAACTGCTCCGGGGTGATCTCGTGGATGCTGACGCGCTTGATCTCCATGGTTCCAGGTATCGAATGCCCCGAAAGTCGCGCTGCGGGACCGAGCTCCGCCATGACGCTTATCATTCCGCGGCCGACGCAACGTGCGACATCCGCCCTGCACCAGGGAGGGATACCAGAACGATCCGATCCTATGGACCCGGTTGTCGGGACGATCGATCCGTGTTGTTCCAGCCCCCCTCGTACCCGGTCAGCGTGCAGTGGGGCGCGCGTGGCCGTTCAGTCGTGCTCCGAACCAGGCGATCCCCATGCCTACCAGCAGGAGCAGGGGCTGCAGGAGGGAAAGTTCCTCGATCATTACCGTCTGGGCCAGGATCCAGACCACCTGCGCGGAGCCGATCGCCAACGCCAGGCGACCGGCGATCGTCCAACGCCGGACGACGCCGACGAGGGCCATCGCGCCACCGATACCGAACAACAGGAAGAGGATCACACCGGGCCATCGGAAGTCCGCGAAAACGCTCGTGGCGAGTTCGCCGGTGTTCATGCCGAGCAGCGAGCCGTCAGGCTTCAGGATCAGTGCGGATCCACCCCCGAGCGCGGTGACCGACAGGAAGGCGAGCAGCGCCAGCAGACCGGCGTTCCGGCGCAACGGTCGTCGCGGCGCGCTCATCCGGCGGAGTCGCGGTTGTTCTGCCGGGCCGCCACCGCGACCGCCAAGGTGACGAAGCCCACGACAGTTACGGAACTCAGCGGCATCAGGATCGCCGCGATCAAGGGTGTCAGTTGTCCACTCACCGCGAAGGAAACGCCCGTGACGTTGTAGCAGAGGGAAATGAGGAGGCTACCGATGACGATCCTGCGGGACCGCCGGGCCATCCGCAGGAAATGGGGGAGGTCGGATACGGCGTTCGCATCCATGATCGCATCGCTCGCCGGGGTCAGTGCCGCGCTTGTTTCCGTCACGGTGATGCCCACATCGCTCTGGGCCAATGCACCGGCGTCATTGAGTCCGTCGCCCACCATGAGCACACGGCGGCCGAGCTGTTGCTCTTCGCGCACGATGTGCGATTTGTCCAATGGCGAACATCCTGTTCGTACCAGTGCTCCCTGGAACGCGCTGTTGAGTTCGGGGTCCACCTGGGCATCACCGGTGAGCAGGCCTACGCGCATGCCCTTGCGCAGATCGGACACCGCCTCACCGATGCCATTGCGTGCGCGCTTGCGGATGGCGAAGTGACCGCGATGCAGCCCATCGATCGTCACATGCACGTGCGCCTCACCGTGGCCACGGCGGGCTTCTTCGCTCCCGCAGAACGCCGCCGATCCGATGCGCACGGCATGGCGGTCCACCAGGCCGTGGATGCCCCGCCCGGCGATCTCCTCCGCTTCGACCACGGTCATTTCCGGGGATTTGAGCCATTGCGCCAATACCGTGCTCAGGGGATGCGTGCTGTTCCGCGCCAGTGCCCGGATCAGCGCGTGGTCCTCTGCCCGCAGCGCCGCACCTTGCCATAGCACCTCGTGCGCCTCTCGTGCGGTGAGGGTGCCGGTCTTATCGAACACCACGGTATCGATGTGCGCCATACGCTCCACCACCTCCGCATCGCGGAGGAAGAGGCCCTGCTTGCCCATGAAGCGGATCGTGTGGCCATAGGCGAAGGGCATGCTGAGCGCCAGCGCGCATGGACAGGCCACGATGAGCACGGCGGTGACCACCGGCCACACCTGCGCCGGATCATGGCCCCACCAATAGAGTGCCGCGCCCACGGAGATCAGCAGCACCGCGATGGTGAACCGGCGAGCGACCCCGTCGATCATGCGGGGCATGGCCGGACGAGCATGCGCACCACCCTGCTCGGCCCAAAGCCGTTTCAACCGGCTGTCAGCGAATGTGCGGGTCACCTCAACCTCGATGGCGGCACCCCGCTGTCGGCCCCCGGCTTTTATCGCCTCGCCCAGGTCCTTGCGCACGGGAAGCGGTTCACCCGTGATGAAGCTGTTGTCGATGTGCGCCGTACCGTTCACGAGCCTGGCGTCCACCGGAACGAGTTCCTGGTCACGCACGATGATGATGTCGCCCGGCTGAAGGTCCGCGACTTTCACGGCTTCCTCCTTGTCCTTGCGCTTGCGCAACACAACGAGGGGAAGGAAGTCCTCCAGCGTGCGATCGAAGCGCAAGGCCCGATAGGTGTATGCCTGGTACCAGCGGCCGATGAGGAGGAAGAAGAGCAGGCCCGCGAGCGAGTCGAAATACCCGGGGCCGATCCCCATGATCACATCCCACAGGCTGCGGGTCCACAAGGCCACAATACCGAGAGCGATAGGCTGGTCGATGTTCACGTTGCGCGCGCGGATGCCCGCCCACGCGCTGCCGAAGAAGTCCGTACTGAGGAAGAACACCACCGGCACGGAGAACAGGATGGTCAGCCATTGGAAACCCGTCTTCAACCCGGCCTCGGTGTCAGCGCCCAGGTATTCCGGGAAGCTCAACAGCATGGTGTTGCCGAAGATGAAAGCCGCCACGCCGAGGCGCACGTACATCATGCGCGGCACGGTGCCAGTGGCCCTCCCGATGCTCATACCCGCCGTGAGCTGGGGCCCGTAGCCGATGCGCCGCAAGAGCCGCACGAGAGAGGGCAAGGGCAGTTTCTCCTCGCGGAAGGTCACCGACAACTCCTTCGTGGCAAAGGACACACGAGAGCGTAGGATGGCGCGATCCAACCGGGCGAGGTTCTCCAGCAGCCAGATGCACGAGCTACAGTGCATCTGCGGGACGTGGAACCGAACGCGGGTGATGCCCCCTTCGGAGAACTCGACCAGTCGTTCCCGCACTTCCGTCAACTCGAAGAGTTCGGTGCGTGGGTCGTCGACACTGGCCCGCTGCTTCACGCCCGGCTTGTCGCTCAACGCGTAGTAATCACATAGCCCGCTGTCCTGAAGAAGATCATAGACCACTTCGCAACCGTGGCAGCAGAAATCGTGGCCGCTGTGGATGCGGTGCTCTGCCCCACAAGGATCGCCGCAGTGGTAACAAGTGACGCGCGTCAGTTCCTGGACCTTCACCGTGCAAAGACCGCACATCATCCGGTGCTGGAACCTGACATCCATCAGTTGTGCTATTGACCGGTGGACGAGTCTGGAGCGTTGGTCGCGGTGTGTGAGCCGGACATTCCTGTCCGTAGCGTACATTTTGAGCCAACGACATCCTCGTAACAAACCATCGACCGGTTGCTGCGGTCGTAAGGCCACCACGTTCAGCACCACATCCATGCACAGCATCCGGATAAGGAACATCCTCTTCTTCGTGCTGCTTTCAACGCTCCGAGGATCGTTCGCACAGACCCTGGGCCTGCTCACCTACGATCCCGCACATGCCGACGGCTATGTGCTGTTCGATCCCATCGCCAGCCCGAAGACCTACCTCATCGACCGTTGCGGCCGGGAGGTGCACTCATGGACCAGCGCTTACCAGGCGGGGCTCACGGCCGACCTGCGGCCGGACGGTACCTTATTGCGAGCGGCGAACGCCCAGAACCTGATCTACAATGCCGGAGGGCGCGGTGGCCGCCTCGAACGCTTCAATTGGAACGGGGACCTGATCTGGAGCTATGATCTGAGCAATGACACCGCCTGCCAGCACCATGACCTCACCGTGCTTCCCAACGGCAACATCCTGCTGTTCGCATGGGACCGCCTGGACAGTGCCACTGCGGTCGCGCGCGGCAAGGATCCTGCGGAGACCAACGCATGGCTTTGGAGTGAGCAAGTGATCGAACTGCAACCCTCCGGAGAGAGCGGAGGGCAGATCGTGTGGCGCTGGCGTGCCTGGGACCACCTGGTGCAGGACTTCGATGCGGGCCTGCCGGACCATGGGGTGGTCAGCGATCATCCGGAACTGCTCGACATCAACTTTTTCCAGGGGCCCCCGAACAGTGCCGATTGGATACACCTGAACGGCGTGACCTACAACCCGGAACTGGACCAGATCCTGTTGAGCGCGCACAGCTTTGATGAGATCTGGATCATCGATCACAGCACCACCACCGCCGAGGCGGCCACACATGCCGGTGGGCAGAGCGGCAGAGGCGGGGACTTGTTGTACCGGTGGGGAAATCCGCGCGCCTATGGCCGGGGCGGCATGTCGGACCAACGACTGTTCGGTCAGCACAATGCTACATGGCTGCCGGAAGGTCATGCCCATGCCGGTTCGATCCTCGTCTTCAACAACGGCAATGGCCGGCCTGGTGGCAACTTCAGCAGTGTGGACCTCATCGATCCGCCTTTGGGATCGGGTGGCACTTACACGCTCGTTCCGGGGGAGGCGTTCGGACCTTCAGAAGCGACCGAACTCTACACAGACACGCCGCC
>CAZYPC010000126.1:0-11454 GCA_964649165.1 uncultured Chryseobacterium sp. | reverse complement strand
GCGCCGCTGAACTGCTGCTGGCCGGTGATCAGGCGGCCGTCGCGCACGGCGAAGGCCTTGAACATGCCGCCGGTGATGAAGTTGGTGTTGGGCAGCTTCTTCGCTTCGGTCTCGATCCAGAAGGGCTGGATGCGCTGTCCCACGAAGTTGTCCGCGAACTGCTCCTCGGCATCGGCGAAGCCCGTCCAGGTCTTACCGTCCACCAGCAACTTGCCATCGGCGGTCTTCGCCTTCAACAGGATGCACGTGGCGTGGCACACGATGCCCACCACCTTCTTCGCCTCGTGGAAGTCCACCACCAGCTGGTGCAATCTGGTGTTGTCGATGAAGGTGTACATGGGGCTCTGCCCGCCGGTGAGGAAGACGGCATCGTAGTCGGCCACGGTGATCGCGCTCATGGGCCTTGTGTTCTTCACCAGCTCGGCATGCTTGGGGCTCTTCTTGAAACCGAGGCTCAGGATGTCGGCCGCGCTGTAGCCGCTCTCGTGCTCGGGGTCGCTGAAGCCGTCGGCCATCAGGTCGCCGCCATCGGGGCTGTAGATGTCCACTTGGTAACCTTTCTCCACGAACTCCCAGTAGGGGTGTGTGAGCTCAGCCCACCAGAAGCCGATGGGCCAGCCGGTCTGCTTGCTGGTGGAGGCGTTGGCGGCGATGAGAGCGATGCGCTTGGGCTTCGCGGGGTCGATGAGGTTGAGTGCTGCGCTCATAGGTGGAAGTGTGAGGTGTGAAGGGTGAAGGGTGAAGGGTGAAGTGCTCACCGATCGCGGGACAAAACTGCTTGCCTGTACTGCCTGCTTCAGCAGCTAACACGCCTCCGTGCGGTACACACACTTTGGTTAGTATGCGCCGTTGCTGCACTTTAGCGAGCTTCGCCACCGGAACGCCTGTACGATGTTCTGACCACCCCCTCTTCTGATCATCGATCGCCATGCCCGACTTCACCCACGACGGCCACGTGTACTACAACCCGCTGGAGTTCGCGATGGCGCACATCGGCGGTACCTGGAAGAGCCCGATCCTTTACCGGCTGAAGAAGGACAAGCAGCGCTTCAGCGAGCTGAAGAAGAGCATGGCGCACATCAGCGACAGGCAACTGGCAGCGGCCCTGCGGGAACTGGAGCAGCACGGCCTCATCACCCGCAAGGTGTACGCGGAAGTGCCACCGCGTACCGAGTACGCGCTCACCCCCTTGGGCGAACAGGCCATCCCCGTGATCGAGACGCTTCGGCAATACGGCCTGGACCTGATGAAGGCCGCCGGCATCAAGAGCGAGTTCTACTTCCCGAAGAAGAAGACGGCCGCTCGGAGGAAGTGAGGGCAGGATATCGCCTTCAGGGCAGGGTGAACTTCATTTCCGTGAGACCGAGCCCCTGGATATGCTCCAGGAGCTCCCGTGCGGGCTCTCCGCCACGGGTCGCGTGATGCACTAGTGTGAGCCCATGGGGGCCTTTCGAGCGAAGGAGATGTGGATACGCACCAAGCAGCCCTTTCACCACCGCCGTATGCCCGAGCATGGTGAGCACGAAGATGTTCGCACGTGCCCCCTGGCCGATGAGGTACTCCGCGATCCCGCGGTCGCCCACATGGCCGGCGCCTTCCAGCGCTGTCTCAAAGTCACCACCGCCCACATCCCAGCCCGCGTTCAGCAGACCGGGGTGCTCCTTGAGCATGCGCTGCACCTCCTGCAGGTCGTTGTGACCCGCACGCACGAACTCCTTCACCAGCTCCGGCGGCACTTGCGCGGGCTGGGCGGGTTTCATCGGGTCCTGCGCGCCAAGTGCGCCGCGGCCGATGAGCGGAAGACCGAGACCGGTCGTAGCGAGGAAGTGGCGACGGTCCATGCGTATCCGGGGCTCATTCGTGACGAAGCGCCTTCACCGGATCCGTCTGTGCCGCCCGGATCGCCCGGAAACTCACGGTGAAGGTGGCGATCAGCAGGACGACCAGCCCCGCGCCGATGAACACCAGGGGCTCGATAGGTGTGCGGAACGCGAAGTTCTCCAGCCAGCGGCCCACGCCGAACCATGCGAGCGGCACGGCCACGAGCGCACCGATGAGCACCAGCAGCAGAAAGCCTCGGGTGACCACCCAGGTGATCCGCCATGTGTCCGCGCCCATCACCTTGCGGATACCGATCTCGCGCGTGCGCTTCTCGGCGGTCCAGCTGGCGAGGGCGAAGAGGCCCAGGCAAGCGATGAAGACCGCGAGCAGCGAGAAGATGCCGACCAGCTGCGCGAGACGTCCCTGTCCCTCGTACTGCATGTCCAACTGATCGTCAAGGAACTGGTACTCGAACGGGAACTGCGTGGTGCGGGCGTTCCATTCCTTGCGCGCGGTTTCGATCACGGGCGTGGGATCGCCGGCCTCGGTGCGGATGTAGATGTAGCGCAGCCATTGCCCGATGTCCGTGGTCATGTCGAACACGAAGGGTTGCACGGCCTTGAAGAGCGGGTCGAAGGCGAAGTCGCGCGCCACGCCCACCACACGCTCCTCCCCGTGCGGCGTGTCCATGCGGTCGCCCACGGCCTTGGCGGGATCCTCCGGATGCAACTGGCGCGCGAAGGTCTCGTTGATCACCACGCTGAGCGAATCGTCGCCGGGGAAGTCACGCGAGAACCAGCGCCCGGCGAGCAGTTCGATGTCCATGGCCTGCTGGAACTCGGGGTTCACATAGAGCGCGGGCAGGTAGGTCCACTTGCCCTGCTCCATGGTGCCCCAGTTGAACTCGTGCGTGTTGTGCTTCTTGCCGAGGATGTCGTTGGCCCAGCTCACGGCCTTCACACCGCTGATCTTCTTCAGTTCGGGGAAGACGGCCGTGTACACGTCGTACATCGGTGCACGGACGGGGATCAGGATCACCTGCTCCTTGGTGAAGCCCAGGTCGACGCTGCGCAGGTGCTCATGCTGCCGCTGCACGAACACGGTGCCGATGATGAGCACCAGCGCGATGGCGAACTGCACCACCACCAGGGCCTTGCGCAATGCCTGCCCGCGGGCGGTGCCGCCACTGTTGCCCTTCAGCACCGTGGCCGGCCGGAACGAGGAGAGGAAGAAGGCCGGGTAGATACCGCTCAGCAGACCCACCAGCACCGCGATGCCGAAGAGCCCGGGCGTGACCAACGCCGGCAGCGCCATCGTCCCGCCGGCCAGCGCGTTGAAGGCGGGCATCAGCAGGTGGATGAGCGCGAGGGCGATCAGCGCGGCGAGCACGCTCATGAGCACGCTCTCCAGGAGGAACTGGCCGATGAGCTGGGCGCGCGTGGCACCGGCGGCCTTGCGCACGCCCACTTCACGAGCCCGGTAGGCGCTGCGCGCCGTGGCCAGGTTCATGAAGTTGACGCCAGCGAGCACCAGGATGAAGAAGCCGATGGCCCAGAGGATGTTCACCGTGCCCGCATCGCCGTTCTGCCGCATCTCGAAGTCGAGCTTGCTGGTGAGGTGGATGTCCGTCAGCGGCTGCAGTTCATGGCCGATCTGGTCCTTCAAGAAGTCCGGGTAGTACTTCTGGATGAAGTCCGGAAAGATCCGGTCCACCTCCGCTTTGGTAATGCCCTCCTTCAGCCGCACATAGGTCCAGCAAGGGTTCCATACCCAGTTGTTCTTCTCGATGTTGCGCCAGAACTGCGTGATGGTGTAGAACGAGACCAGTCCCGTGAACGCGATGTGCGAGTTCTGCGGGATCTCGCCAAGGATGCCCGTCACCTGCACGTCCATCGCGTTGTCCCACTTCATCATCCGGCCCATCGGATCGGCATCGCCGAAGTACTTCTTCGCCAGTTCCTGCGAGAGCACGATGCTGCCCGGCTTGCTGAGCGCGGTCCTCGGATCGCCCTGGATCAACGGATAGCCGAAGAGCTCGAACACGGTGCTGTCCACCAGATAGAGGCCGCTCTCGGTGAACATCTTGTCCGTGCTCAGACTGTCACCGACCTTCAGCGTGTGCTGCGGGTCCTGGAAATCGAACCAGCGGCAGTAGCGTTCGATCAGCTCCGGATGGTCATGGTACAGGGTGGGGCCGAGGCCGAAGACCATGCTGCTGCTGTGCTCGCCCTGGCCCTCCATCTCGATCTCGCCCACCACCCGGTACACGCGCTCCGCCTGCGGCACGAAGCGGTCGAAGCTCCGTTGGTGCCGCACGTACAACCCGATGAGCACGAAGCAGGCGAGCCCCGTGGCCAGTCCCAGCAGGTTGATCAGCGTGTAGAGCTTCTGCTTCCAGAGGTTGCGGAAGCCCGTGAGGAGGAGGTTCTTCAGCATGGCAACAAGGGGTGATGCAAGTTGCCCGCTTCGCCGGATCGGGCGATGGAACGCGTGCGCTGGCGTTGGTGCGGTGACGGGCGGTTGGGACCGCTCACTCGTACCGCAGCGCCTTCACCGGATCGGCCACCGCCGCGCGGTAGGCCTGTACCGTGACCGTGCTCACGGTGACCACCAGGGTGATGAGCAGGGCACCGGCGAACAGCAATGGGGAGACGTGCGTGTGGTAGGCGAAGGTCTCCAGCCAGCGACCGATCGCATAGAACGCCAGCGGGAACGCCACGAGAAGCGCCAGCCCCAGCAGCAGGACGAACTCCGTGTTCAGGCGCCGGACGATGTCCAGCACCGGCGCACCCATCACCCGACGGATGCCGATCTCGCGCGTGCGCTGCCGCGCGGTGAAGTAGGCCAGGCCATAGAGCCCCATCACGGTGAGCAGGATGGCCAGGACGGCGAAGGCCGAGAACACCCGGAAGAGCTTGTCCTCGGCCTCGTAGAGCTCGGCGATGCGGGTGTCGAGGAAGGTCGCGTCCCACTGGGCGTTCGGCTGCAGGGCCTTGAACCGGCCTTCGAGGGCCTTCAACTGGCTCCGCACATCGCCCGGGGCCAGACGCAGGAGCAGGTTGTTCACCCCATAGCGCGGATGGCCCTGGAAGATGGCGATGGGTTCGATCGGCGTATGCAGGCTCGCATAGTGGAAGTCCTTCACCACGCCGATGATGCGCAGTTCCTGGTCGATGCTGTCGCCGGGCACGTAGAGCTTCTCGCTCAACGGATCGGTCCAGCCGAAGGCCTTCACCAGGGCCTCGTTGACGATGATGCTGCCGTCCTGGTCCGTGGGGATCTCCGGGTCGAAGGTGCGGCCTTGGGTGAACGTCATGCCGATCAGTTCAGGATAGTCCGCGTCGCAGCTCATGGCGGGCAGGGGCTTGTCGATGTTGCCCTGCGGACCCTTCGCGCGCAGCACCCAGCGCTGCGTGCCACCGCCCGGGGTGTTGTCGGCGAACGATGCGGCCGTGACGAAGCTCTCGCGCATGAGCTCGGTCTTCATCGGTCGCAGCGCATCCCACTTGAGCGTGTCCTCCGGATGGGGGGAGGGCATCTTCACCAGCAGCACGTTCTCCTTGCGCAGGCCCATGTCATTGGTGCGCAGCCAATGCAGCTGGGCGAACACGGCCAGGGTGCCCACCACCATGAACAGCGCGATGGCGAACTGCGCGGCCATGAGCACCTTCCTCACCCGCTGCTTGCCCGCACCGGCCACGCCCTCCTTCAACAGCAGTTGCGGTGCGAAGCGCGACAGGAAAAAGGCCGGATAGCTGCCCGCCAGCACGCCGATGAGCAGCACGATGAGCGCGAGCAGACCCGTGAAGCCGCCACTGAGCACCCGCCCCATGCCGATCTCCTTCCCGCTGAGGTCGTTGAACACCGGCAGGGCGAGCTTCAGCAGCACCAGGGCCACCACGATGCCCAGTACGGCGATGAGCACGCTGCCCCCGATGAACTGCACCACCAGCTGACCCCGCTGCGCACCGCTCACCTTCCGCAGGGCCACCTCCTTGGCGCGACGGGTCGCATCCGCCGTGCTCATGTTGATGTAGTTGATGCACGCGATGCCGAGGATGAGCAGCGCCACGATGCTGAGCAGGGTGACGTACGCACGGTTGCCCTTCTTCGGAGTGTCGTAGATAAGGTCGTTGTTGAAGTGGACATCACGCAGCGGCTCCAGGTTGAAGCGCATGGTGCCCTTGAAGCCCGCATCCTGTTGCCAGTAAGGCAGGATGTGCTTCTTCATGAAGGCATCCATCTTCGGCTGGAAGCTCTCCGCCGTGCTGCCAGGGGCCAGCACCAGATAGCCGTAGCTGCTCACCTGCCCCCAGCCATCCATCAATTGCTCCTTGGCTTGCGGCGGCATGCCCAACAGGCTGAGGAAGCAACCCGGTACGATGTGCGTGTTGTACGCCCCTTCGTCGATGACCCCCGCCACCTTCAGCGTACGGCCGTTGCGCTCCACCAGCTTCCCCATCGGTTCCTCGCCGCCGAACATCGCGTTGGCCAGGCGCCGGGTGATCACCAGGTTGTCCGGTTCGTCCAACGCGTGCGGCCCGCCGCGCAACCAGCGATAGTCGAACGTGCGGAAGAAGGCGGTGTCGGCGTAGTAGCCGTCGTCCTCGATGAAGCTCTGCCCGTTGTACGTGAAGCTGCATTTGTTCAGCACATAGAGCCAGCTGCCGCTCTCGATCTCCGGGTACTCCTGCAGCAGCGTGGGCACCATGGCGAACTGGGTCAGGCCGAAATCATCGCTCTGGTCGCCGAAGTTGAAGTGCGACTGGATCCGGTAGGTGCGGTCGCTCCTGGCATGGTGCGCATCGAAGCTGAGCTCATCCTGCACGTAGATGTAGATGAGCATGCAAGCGACCACGCCGATGGCGAGCCCGAGGACGTTGAGCGCCGCGAAGAGCTTGTCGCGCTTGAGCGAGCGCCAGGCGGTCAGGAGGTAGTTGCTGAACATGGGAGGTGGATCACAGCAGCGCCTGGGCCGGCACGTTGCCCTCCACCACCTTCCCATCGAGCAGCTTGATGGTCCGCTGGGCGTAGCCCGCATCGCGCAGGCTGTGCGTGACGATGATGATGGTGGTGCCGGCCCGGTTGAGCTCGGTGAGCAAGGCCATCACCTCCTCGCCCATCGCGCTGTCCAGGTTGCCGGTGGGCTCGTCGGCCAGGATGAGCTTGGGGGCGTTGACCACGGCGCGTGCGATGGCGACACGCTGCTGCTGGCCACCGCTCAGCTGCTGAGGGAAGTGCTTCGCGCGGTGCGCGATGTTCATGCGTTCCATGGCGGCCTGCACGCGTTGCTTGCGTTCGGCCTTGCCCAGGTCCGTGTAGATGAGCGGAAGCTCGATGTTCTCGGCCACGGTGAGCTCGTCGATCAGGTTGAAGCTCTGGAACACGAAGCCGATCGTGCTCTTGCGCACCTCCGCCCGTCGGCGCTCGTTGTAGCCGCTCACGTCCTCACCGTTCACCAGGTAGGCCCCGCTGCTGGGTCCGTCGAGCAGGCCCAGGATGTTCAAGAGGGTGGACTTCCCACAGCCGCTCGGACCCATGATGGCCACGAACTCGCCCTGGGCGATGGCGATGCTCACGTCGTGGAGGGCGGTGGTCTCCACGGTGTCCGTGCGGTAGACCTTGGAGAGGTGGGTGGTCTGGAGCAAGCTCATGATGTGGCGTGTTGCGTGTTCGTGTTGTGGGGACCGGGACACGCAACGCGTAACACGCGGCGTGCGCAGGCCTTCGGTTGAGCTATTCGATCAGCAGTTCATCCGCGTCGTTGAATGGCGAATAGCGGCTCGTCACCACCCGTTCGCCGGGTTGAAGGCCGTCCAGCACTTCGTACACATCGGGGTTCTGGCGGCCGAGCTTCACGTCGCGTTTGGTGGCCGTGCCTCCCGCGTCCACCACGTAGACCCAGCCACCGCCCGTGTCCTGGAAGAAGGGCCCGCGCGGCAGGAGCACGGCCTGCATGTCCTCGCTCAATTGCAGCCGCACCTGGAAGGTCTGGCCGCGACGCACGGCGGGCTTCTCCCCCACGAAGCGCAGGTCGACATCGAACTCACCGTTGCTCACCTCGGGATACACCTTGAAGACCTCGATGGCATGCTCCCGGCCGGCGTGGGTGAAGGTGCCCAGCAGTCCGATGCCGATCCGGCTGACGTAGTGCTCGGGGATGCGCGCGCGCACCTTGAAGCTCTCCAGCACATCGATCTGGGCGATGCGTTCGCCGCGCTGCCTGGTCTGGCCCAGCTCCACGTTCAACCCGCTGAGCTGCCCATCGATCGGCGCCCTGATCACCAGGTTCTGCAGGTTGTCGCGCAGGAAGCGCAGGTTCTGCTGGATGAGCTCGAGGTTGCCGGTGATGGAGCCGAGCTGGGTGAGCCGGAAGAGCGAGTCGGAGCGCACGTTGTCGGCCACGAGCTTCCGCTTCTCCCGCATGTACTCCAGGTTCTCCCGATCGGCCATGTAGGTGTTGTGCGCGAGCAGCGAATCCCGCAGCAGCCGGTCGTTGACATGCTGGTCGCGCTCGAGCCGCTTCAGGTCCTTGTCGAGGTTCAGCAGTTCATCGCGCAGGCGGGTGGTCTGCTGGTCCATCGCCAGACGGGTGTTGCGCAGGTTGTTCTGCTGGTCCAGGAGCTGGGCCTCCCGGTTGATGGCGTCCATGTGCAGCTGCGGATTGCTGAGCTCGATGATGGGATCGCCCGCCTTCACGTGCGTGCCGTCCTCGACGAACCGGTGCTTCACGGTGCCTCCTTCGAGCGCGTCGAGGAAGACCGTCTGGATGGGCTGCACCGTGCCGGTGACGGGGATGAACTCCTTGAACAGGCCGCGTTCCACGGTGCCGATGCTGACCTTGGCGGCCTCCACGCGGACCCGGCTCGTGGCGAACGAGCTGCTCCACAAGGCCAGGGCGACGAGGATCGCCACGGCGGTGCCGCCGAGCGCGATCGCGCGTTTCCGCCGGGCCGGCCGGGGGTCGATGACACGGTCCACGGCCCGAAACTGCACGTTGCCCGGCAGCGGGGCCGCACGAGTTGGGACGGACCGGTGGGCCGATGACCGGCAGGGGCGAACGGGGAGCCCCCTCGGCCATGGCGTTGGGGCGGGCCAGGCCGGGCCTGCGTCGAAGGTGGTTGCTCCGGTGCGCAGGCCCCCGGCGCCGATCGATGGGCGGGGGCTGTGGAAGGCCTGATGGGAAAGGCCTGCCGGGCAGGGGGTGCTTGCCGGGATCGGACTTCTGCCTACTTTCGTGCCGCCCAACGGCCGAAGTGTGCTTTGGCGAGACCACTGCGGCACAGGCAAAGACCAACCAAACACGTCAGTAGAACGCATGAACATTTACGTCGCCAACGTCCCTTACTCTGTGAAGGACCAGGACCTCCGTGAGCTCTTCGAGCCTTACGGCGAGGTCACCTCGGCCAAGATCATCATGGACAAGGCCACCAACCGGAGCCGCGGCTTCGGCTTCGTGGAGATGTCCGATGACAACGCCGGCCGTCAGGCCATCGAGGCCACCAACGGCAAGAATTTCCACGGCCGTGACCTCGTGGTGAACGAGGCCCGCCCCCGTCCGGAGGGCGACCGCCCCTTCCGTGGAGGAGGTGGTGGCGACCGTGGCGGCTACCGCAACGACCGCGGCGGGTTCCGCGACCGTGGCGAGCGCTCCTACCGCCGCGACGAGGAGTGATCCATCCCCATTCCATCCAAGGAGCCCCGCTTCGGCGGGGCTCTTTCGTTCCTGCCCCCCGGGTCCCTGTGAAAAGATGTTGATCTCGACCGGGGGGCGCAGGCCCGCGCTCGGCCGCCAGCGGGCATCCCGGTAGCTTTGCCCCCATGTGCCTTCCCCCCCTTCGGGCCCTGCTCCTGTTGTCCGTCATCACACCGCTCACGGTGCTGATGGCCCAGCGCCCCGGCGGTGGCGGCCGGCCGGTGAACGGCCGCATCTACGGGAAGGTGCTCGATGCGGCCAGCGGCAAGGGGGCCGAGTTCGCCACGGTGACCCTGTTCGCCGGTGCGCGCGACAGTGTGATCACCGGGGCCATGGTGCGCGGCAACGGGGATTTCCTGCTGGAGCCGGTGCCGGGCGGGCGCTATCGCCTGCAGGTGAGCTTCCTGGGCTACACGACCATCGAACAGGCCGTGGAGGTGACCCGTGAGCGACCGGAGGTGGACCTGGGTGACCTGGAGCTGCAGGCGGATGCCGGCGTGTTGCAGGAGGCCACGGTGGTGCGCGAGAAGAGCCCGATGCAAATGCTCGTGGACCGGAGGGTGTTCAACGTGGACAAGGACCTCGCGGCCCGAGGCGGTTCGGGCGTGGACGTGATGAAGAACGTTCCAGGCCTGAGCGTGGACGTGGAGGGCAACGTGGAGATGCGCGGGGCCCGCCCGCAGATCCTGGTGGACGGACGCCCCTCCTCGCTCACCCTGGAACAGATCCCGGCCGAGGAGATCGAACGCGTGGAGGTGATCACCAACCCCTCGGTGATCTTCGATGCCAACAGCACGGGCGGCATCATCAACGTGGTGCTGAAGAAGAGCACCAAGCCCGGCTACAGCGGACAGCTGCAGGCCGGTGTGGGCACGAACGACCGGTACCAGGCCGGGGGTAATATCAACCTGCGCGAAGGCCGCTGGGGATTCAACCTCAGCGCCAACTACAACGACGGCACCAACGTCACCGACGGGCTCACGCTCCGCACCGACCTGGCGCAGGGCCTGCCCACGGGCACGTTCGAACAGGACACGGACAGCCGGTCCGGGCGGCGCATGTTCGGTGGTCGCTTCGGTGTGGATGTGCAGGTGAGCAACCGGAGCGTGCTGTCGGTGTCACAAGGCGTTCGTTTCCACGACATGTCGGGGCGGGAGCGCCAGGCCTTCGAGAACCGCACGGCGACCGGGCAGGTGAGCTCGTATGGCACGCAGGTGAACGACTCGGAGAGCGATACACGGAGCCTGACCTCGCAATTGGCCTTCCGGCATAAGGGCCCCAAGGAGGGCAAGGAATGGTCGGTGGACCTCACCTACAACCGCTGGGACCGGGACAGCGACTCGCGCTTCGACCTCCGACGCTTCGACGCCGACGGCGGCCCGGACACCACCACGCCGCGCATCCAGGACAACCTGGGCGGATCGTACTACGACCAATGGACCTTCCAGTTCGACCTGGTGGATCCGCTGAGCGAACGCAGCAAGCTGGAGTACGGGGTGAAGAGCAACCTGAAGTGGGACCGCACCTGGCTGGACGTGCTGTTGACGACGCCACAGGCGCCCGCGGGCGAGCTCGACAGTGCGCTCACGAACGACTACCGCATCACCGACCTGATCAACGCGGCCTACGTGAACTGGACGCGCACGCTCACCGAGCGCTGGAGCCTGCAGGCCGGGCTGCGGTTCGAGCAGACCTGGTTCGAGACGGAGCTGATCGGCAAGGACCAGGTGTTCAGCTACAAGTACCCCGATGGCGGGCAGGACCTGTTGAAGGCGTTGTTCCCCGCGGTGTACCTGGTGCACCGCTGGCCCGGCTCCCTGCGCGAACTGCAGGTGAACTTCTCGCGCAAGATCGACCGGCCGCGTTTCTGGCAGATCATGCCCTTCATCATGTTCAGCGACGCCCGCAACGTCCGCATCGGCAACCCGGGGCTTGCC
>CAZYPC010000125.1:0-11725 GCA_964649165.1 uncultured Chryseobacterium sp. | reverse complement strand
CTTCTCTGTGGGACCTACTGGATTCGAACCAGTGACCTCATGCGTGTGAAGCATGCGCTCTGAACCAGCTGAGCTAAGATCCCAGGTTGTCAAAATTCGCCGACGGCGGCGGACGTGGAGGCAGCCGGATTCGAACCAGCGACCCTCTGCTTGTAAGGCAGATGCTCTGAACCAGCTGAGCTATGCCTCCAGGTGAAAGAACGACCGTTCCTGCGAACGGGCCGCGAATATAGCCCTTCGTTTCAAAGCGCTTCGGCCACCACGAAGACGCTGCCCGTGACCAGTACGAGGTCCTGCGGTCCGGCCTGGCCCTGAGCGGCTTGAAGCGCCGACCGCACGTTGCCATGAACGCTGCCGTTCAGCCCGTGAGAACCGGCCTGCTGCTGAAGCAGGGCAGTATCCAGACCGCGCGGGATGTCCGCTTTGCAGAAGTAATACGCGGCCTCCTCCGGCAGCATCGCCAGAACGCGGTCGATGTCCTTGTCCGCGACCATCCCCAGAACGACGTGAAGCCGGTCGTGCGGTTGTTGCTCTAACATGCGCAGCACGGCGCTGACGCCATCCACGTTGTGGGCCACATCAGCGATGGTGAGCGGGTTCTTGGAAAGCACTTCCCATCGACCACGCAGCCCCGTGTTGTGCAGCACGTTGATGAAGCCTTGCGTGATGGCGTGGTTGTCCATCCTCCAACCGCGCTCGTTGAGGATATCGAGCGTCGCGAAGGCCGTTCGCTTGTTCCGTTCCTGATGTTCACCGACCAGACCGCAAGGAACCAGCGCGCCGGGGCCGCCCTCGGCCAGGACCACATCCGCCCCGCGTTCCGCCGCGATCTTCTGTATCACCGGCGTGATCGATGCGCTGCCTTCACCGAGTACAACGGGAACACCGGGCTTGATGATGCCCGCCTTTTCCGCCGCGATCTCTTCGAGTGAATCGCCGAGGAACTGCATGTGGTCCCAGCCGATGTTCGTGATCACGCTCACCTCCGGGGTCACGACGTTCGTGCTGTCCAACCGTCCCCCCATGCCGGTCTCGATCACGGCTATGTCCACCTGTTGTTCACGGAACCACCACAGCGCGAAGGCTACGCCCCACTCGAAGAACGACGGTGCGATCGGCTCGAACGACGCGCGGTAACGATCCACGAATTCCGTGACCGTTTCCTCGGCCACCATCTCGCCGTTGATGCGGAAGCGCTCGCGGAAGTCCTTCAGGTGAGGGGACGTGTGGAGGCCTGTCTTGTATCCCGCCTCCTGCAGCACGCTGGCGATGAGCGAACAGGTGCTGCCTTTGCCATTCGTGCCCGCCATGTGCACGCACTTCAACCCGCGTTCGGGATGATCGAGCAGGCGCATCAACGCGTGCGTGTTGCTCAGGTCCGCCTTGTAGGCCGCGCCGCCGATGCGCGAGAACATCGGAAGCCGCGCGTAGAGGTACTCCAGCGTGCGCTCGTACGGCGTGCTCACTCGAGTACGAAGACGAAGGTCATGGTCCCCTTCTTCTCACCGACCGCTTTCGGGTCCGGATAGAAGGAACTCTCCAGCGCCGCTCGCTTCGCGATGGTGACCAGCGTCTGGTCGAGCGTGGTGCTCTTCCCGGTGTTCTGGCTCACCCGCACCACCTTGCCATCGGCATCCACCCAGATGTCCATCACCACCTTGCCCGCCACGCTCGGCTTGTCATTGATCGTCGGCTTGCGCTTGATGGTACGACCGGCGAGATCCACGCTCCAGCCATCGCCTTTGTAGGAGCCGGTGCCATTGCCCTGGCCGTTGCCCGTCGGGCTGCCGTTCGCACCGCCGGCGTCACCGGGCGTCGTGCTCGCGCCCTGACCACCGGAGCCATTGCCCTTGTTGCCCATCAGTTCATCGATCTTCCGCTGTTTCTCGCGGGCGATCTCTTCCGCCGTGGGCTTGGGCTTCTCCTTCGGCTTGTCGGTCTTCGGCTTGTCGTCTTTTTTCGGCGGCGTGGTCACATCGTTCTCGTCCACGTCGCTGGTCAGCACCTCGGCCGGTTCTTCCGGCGGCGGAGCGCTTTCCTGCTGCGCTGCGGGAGTGCTCGGGTCCGTTACTTCCGGGTTGTCGCCCATGCCCAGTTCACTGAAGCCGAGCGCTAGTTCATAACCTGCGCCACCTCCTTCCTTCTCCGGGAACGGCGGTATCGGCGTGATGATCTTGTAGAGGATGAAGAACAGGATCAGCAACGCGTGCGCGGCAATGGACACGCCCATGGCGATGCCTTTGCGTTGCCCTTCGTTCTCGTGCGCTACCGCGGTCATCTTGTTCCAGCCTGCGTTTCCCGGTCTATCTGTGACATCTGCGTCATCTGCGGACGCATTGATGTTGCTCTGCGGACTCAGCCCTGTTTCTGCGTGGCCAGCACCATCTTCACCTTGATCTTCGTGCCGATCTGCATCACGTCCACGAGGTCCTGTACACTCAGTTCCCGGTCGAAGTTCAGGACCACCGTCGGCTGGTCCAACCCGGCGACCTCCGCCTGGATGGCCGCCTCGAGCTGATCGAACGGCACGGGCTTCTTGTTGATCGAGTACTGCTTGTCCTTCGTCACGCCGAGGTTCACCTGCTGCTTCTGGAGCTGCTCGTTGTTCGCGCTCTTCGGCAGCATCAGCTTGATCACGTTCGGGTTCGCCAGCGTGCTGATGATGAGGAAGAACAGCAGCAGGAAGAACATGATGTCGTTCAGCGACTCCGTGCTCACCTCGGCGTCCTCCGTCTGTTTGCGGCGCAGGTTCATGGCGGCCTATTTGGTGGGTTCCTGCAGCAGGTCCATGAATGCCAGGCTCGTGCGCTCCATCTTGTCGGTGACACGCTCCACCATGCTGTGAACGAGGTGGTAGCCGGCGAAGGCCACGATGCCCACCACCAGACCGCCGGCGCTGGTCACCATCTTCTGGTAGAGACCCGAGCTGATGACGGCGATGCTGATGTTGTCCGTGAGCGAGATGTCGTAGAAGATCTTGATCACGCCCATGATCGTACCGATGAAGCCAAACATCGGCGCTAGCCGTGCGACGAGCCGAAGGACGGATGATCCCTTCTCCAGGCGCGTGAGCTCGATGCGGCCCGCGCTCTCCATCGCGCTCTCGATCTCCTTGGCGGGCTTGCCCATGCGCGCGAGGCCCTTCTCTACCATGCGTGCGCTGGGCGAAGCGCTCTGCGCGCAGAGGTTGCGGGCGCTGTCGATCTTGCCCTCATGCACGTAGTCGCGGATCTTGTTGATGAAGTCGCGGTCTTCGCGGTTGGCCTTGCCCAGCGCCATCATGCGCTCGATCACGATGTAGATGGTGGCCAGGCTCATCAGGGCCAGCGGTCCCATGATCCACCAGCTGCCCAGGCTGATCAGGTCCCATACGGTGAGCTGGTCCTGCGTGGGCGTGGTGGCGACCGCCGCGGCGGCCTGTGCGAGCGAATCGCGCAGGTGTTCGGTGTTGGTGATCTGTGCCAGAACTGGGAAGTGCATCAGCAGTGGTTGTTTCTGTTCAACGCCGGAGAGCCTCCGGAAATTTTCAGGTGAGTTGTTCGAGCGCGATCTCGAAGGCGGTACGGGTGAGGTGCGTGCGGCCCTGGTTGCGGAGGTAGGTCTTGTCCAAGGCGCGGGCCATCGTGTCGCTCACGTCGCCGAAGATGGCCTGGTCCGTGAGCGCCGCGCCGTCCTGCATGCAATAGGCGAACACGCGCGCCATGCCGCAGTTGGCGATGAAGTCGGGGATCACGCTCACGCGCTCATCGGCGTATTCGGCGATGGGGCCGTAGAAGATCTCGGGATCCGCGAAAGGCACGTTCGCCCCGCTGGCGATGGTCTCCAATCCGGCCTTGCACAAGCGGTCGATCTGGTCCTTGGTGACCAGCCGGGAGGCCGCGCACGGCAGGAAGACCTGCGCGCCGAGGTCCCAGATCTTCTCGTTCACCTCGCCGAACGGTACCAGCTCCGCGGCCTTCAACGCGTTGCCGGATTTCTTCAGGAACAGGTCCTTCACTTCTTCAGCGGTGAAGCCGTTCGGTTGGATCAGCCCGCCGACCCGGTCGATAATGCCGACGATGGCCGCGCCCTGCTGGGCCAGATAGTAGGCCGCAGCGCTCGCCACGTTGCCCCAGCCCTGCATCACCACACGCTTACCCCTCACCTTGCCGCCGTAAATGCGGTAGTGGTGGCGAACACTTTCCGCCACGCCCCAGCCCGTGATCATGTCCGCCACGGCGTACCGCCCGATCACAGGCGTGAACTGAGGGTCCTCGACGAGCTTGGACACGCCCGTACGCAACTGGCCGACCACGCGCACGCTCGCACCTTGGGAGCTCGCGAGGTGTCCGCGCACCACGCCCTGCTGCGGATGCCACAGGCCGTATTGCTCGGTGATGGGGATCACCTCGTGCAACTCGTCCACGTTCAGGTCGCCGCCGGTGCCGTAATAGTTCTTCAGCAAGGGGATCACGGCCTTGAACCAGCGATCGAGCACCTCGCTCTTGCGCGGGTCGGCCGGGTCGAAGTCGATGCCGCTCTTGGCGCCACCGATCGCTGGGCCGCTCACGGTGAACTTCACCTCCATGGTCTTCGCCAGGCTCTCCACCTCGCGCCGATCAAGGCCCTTGCGCATCCGTGTGCCGCCACCGGCCGCACCGCCACGCAAGCTGTTGATCACCACCCAGCCCCGCGCGCCGGTGGGTTGGTCCGTCCATTCGAAAACGATCTCCGGTGTCTTCTCCTCGAATCGTTTCAGCGCATCCCGCATCCCGGTGGCTTCCAGCGGCTTGGTTCCCATCATGACGGATCAAAAGTAGAAGGGCCTTCCCGGTGGGCCTTCTGATACCCCTGGGGTTATCATGCAAGCCGTGTTAATTGGGCAGATACAGCGCGCCGCCCACGCTGTCGCTTCGGGAACCGGTCACAGAGGCCAGCGCGTTTGGCCGGCCATGCCAGCGCAGCCAGCCGAGATAGGCGAAAATGATGGCCTCTTTGAATGCGATGGTGCGCTCGTCCGGTAGGACGAGTTCAGCCTTGGTTCTTGCCCGCATGCGCCCCAGCAGGAAACTGTTGAATGCACCTCCGCCGGTGACCAGACAGCGCGTGACGCCCTCCGTGTTGAGGTGTTTCGTGAGTTGCATCGTCACATGTTCAACGGTCGTCGCCAGGCGGTCCGGGATGCTGATGCGCTCTTCGTTCAACAACGGCATCATATCCCGCTCGAAGTGCTCGCGGCCGAGCGTGAAGGGTGTGCTGCCCGACAGGCAAGGCATCTCCCGCAGACAAACGAGCAGTCCTTCATTCACCTTCCCGGAACGCGCGATCGCACCATCCGCGTCGTACGAACGGCCAACCAGGCCGGCGAGGTAGTTCAGCGGCTGGTTGCAGAAGCAGAGGTCTGTTCCGGAGACCTGCCCTTGGCGGTGAATGGAGATGTTCGCGATGCCGCCGAGGTTGATGTAGGCGTCGAAACCCGTGAACAGGTCGCGCTCGCCGATGGGGACCAATGGAGCGCCCTGCCCCCCGAGCGCCACATCCTTGCTCCGGAAGTCGACGATGACCGGCAGGCCGGATAGCGCCGCGATGGCGGCACCGCAGCCTATCTGGGTGGTGAAGCCTTTGATCGGTTGGTGAAAGGCCGTATGGCCGTGCGATGCCACCAGTTCGGCCGGGACGTGCGCTTCAAGGAATGAGCGGACCGACCCTCCGATGAACCGGCCGAGTTGGACGTGGGTCTCAGCCAGCGTGAGCCCGCTGGACGTGCTGATGTGCAGTAGCCGGGCGAAGAGCGGTTCCGGGAAGGCTAGACTCTCGCAGGCCAAGACTTCGTGCTGGACCTTCCCGTTCTCCTCTCGAAAGTCGCACAGCGCCAGATCGATCCCGTCCAACGAACTGCCGCTCATGACGCCGATCACACGCATGGCGCGAAGTTGGTCCCAGCGCCGCCCTGCGCCATGACCGGTCGCGCTGGTTTCTTCACAAGTGGCCTTCTACATTTGGCACCACAGCCCTTCCCATGCAAGATACCGCCACCCAGACCGGCTTCAGCTTTGAGCTCACCGAGGAACAGAAAGCCGTGCGCGATGCCGCCCGGGATTTCGCGCAGAACGTGCTGAAACCCGGTGTGATCGAGCGCGACCGCGAACAGAAGTTCCCGGCTGCGGAGATCAAGCAACTTGGTGAACTCGGGTTCCTGGGCATGATGGTGAGCCCCGAGTACGGTGGCGGTGGCATGGACACGGTGAGCTATGTGCTCGCCATGGAGGAGATCAGCAAGATCGATGCGAGCTGTTCGGTGGTGATGAGCGTGAACAACAGCCTGGTTTGCTGGGGCCTCGAACAGTTCGCCAATGAGGAGCAGAAGCGCAAATACCTCGTGCCGCTGGCGAAAGGGGAGAAGATCGGGGCGTTCTGCCTCAGCGAACCGGAGGCAGGCAGCGATGCGACCTCGCAGCGCACCACGGCGATCGACATGGGCGATCACTACCTTTTGAACGGAACGAAGAACTGGATCACCAACGGCGGCACGGCCAGCACGTACCTCGTGATGGCACAGACCGATGTGGCCAAGGGCCATCGCGGGATCAACTGCCTGATCGTCGAGAAGGGCATGCCCGGCTTCGTCGTCGGTGCGAAGGAGGACAAGCTCGGCATTCGTGGCAGCGACACGCACACCCTGATGTTCCAGGACGTGAAAGTGCCCAAGGCCAACCGCATCGGCGAGGATGGCTTCGGTTTCAAGTTCGCGATGAAGACGCTGGCAGGTGGCCGGATCGGCATCGCCTCACAGGCCCTCGGTATCGCCAGCGGCGCGATGGAACTCGCGCTCGCCTACAGCAAGGAGCGCAAGGCCTTCGGAAAGACGATCAGCGAGCACCAGGCGATCCAGTTCAAGCTGGCCGATATGGCCACGGAGATCGAGGCCGCGCGACTGCTCTGCCTGAAAGCCGCCTGGCTGAAGGACCAGCACCTGGACTACGCACAGGCCAGCAGCATGGCCAAGCTCTTCGCCTCTGAGGTCGCGATGCGTCATACGGTGGAGGCGGTGCAGATCCACGGTGGTTACGGCTACGTGAAGGAGTACCACGTGGAGCGCCTGATGCGCGACGCCAAGATCACGCAGATCTATGAGGGCACCAGCGAGGTGCAGCGGATCGTGATCGGGCGGAGCGTGCT
Organism: uncultured Chryseobacterium sp.; assembly: GCA_964649165.1. Classification (GTDB taxonomy): domain Bacteria; phylum Bacteroidota; class Bacteroidia; order Flavobacteriales_F; family PHOS-HE28; genus PHOS-HE28. The sequence goes on along the minus strand of CAZYPC010000125.1, from coordinate 4,567 downwards.
TGGAGCCTAGAGCGCGGGCTGAAGCGTCTCCAGCTTCGTTCCTCGAGAGCCTTTCAGCAGGATGGTCTGTCCGATGACAGGCACGTTCTGCAACGCGGTCAGTGCTTCTGCGGCGCCGGGGAAGACCTTGAGCCCTTTCGCATCCACCGTTGCGAACTCGGGTCCGATGAGCATCGCCTCGATCCCGAGTGCGCGCGCAAGGTCCACCAGGTTTTGATGCTCCTGTGTCTCGTATTCTCCCAACTCTTTCATGCCGCCGAGCAGCGCGAGCTTCGGCCGGTCGGAGGTCATCACCGCGAAATTCTCCAGCGCCGCGCGCATGCTGCTCGGGTTCGCGTTGTAGGCGTCCATGATCACGTGGTTCTTCCCAGTGTCCGTGAACTGGCTGCGGTTGTTCGAGGGTTCGTAGGCGCACAACGCGTCCACGATCACCTCCGGGCCCACCTCGAAGTGCAGGCCGATCGCGGCAGCGGCCAGGACGTTGGGGGTGTTGTATGCGCCGATCAATCGGGTGTCCACGGACCAAGCGTCGTTCCGGAAGTGGAATTGACAGCTGAGGAAAGGTCCTGACGATGGATCGGCCGTGCCAAAGTGGTCCGGTTTCCCTGCCGACCCGTAGGTCACGCGCGGAATGCCCGAGCTCTTTTCCATCAGCAACGGATCATCCGCGTTCACGAAGAGCGTGCCCTTGGTCGTGCGGATGTGCTCGTAGAGTTCGGTCTTGGTCCTGATCACCCCTTCGTAGCTGCCAAAGCCCTCCAGGTGCGCGCGCCCGATGTTGGTGATGAGTCCGTGGGTCGGTTCCGCGATCGCGCAGAGCTCGGCGATGTCGCCGGGTTTGTTCGCGCCCATCTCGATGATCGCGACACGGTGATCGTCGCTGAGACGAAGCAACGTGAGCGGCACGCCGATGTGGTTGTTCAGGTTCCCGCTTGTCGCCAGCGTTGGTCGGTCCGCGTTGAGCACCGCGTGCACCAATTCTTTCGTGGTGGTCTTGCCGTTCGTGCCGGTGATGGCGATCACCGGGATCTTGAAATGCCGTCGGTGATGACGACCGAGATCCTGGAGCGCTTTCAACACATCGGGTACCAGCAGGAACCGATCATCAGCGACGACAGAAGGGTCGTCCACCACGGCGAAGGCGCATCCACCTTCAAGCGCTTTCGCAGCGAAGGCGTTCGCGTCGAAGTTCGGTCCCTTGAGCGCGAAGAACAGGCCTCCGGACAGCAGTTGCCGGGTATCCGTGCAGGCGCCCGTGCTCTGGAGGAACGAGGCGTGCAGCTTGTCGGTCGTCATCATGCGCACCAAAAGAAAGACCCCCCGGCGCGCCGAGGGGTCTTGTCGAACGAAGTTCTTCTGACGATCGCCGGTTACTTGGTCAATTTGCTTCGGCGCTTTTCATCACCGAGACCGACAGGGCTGCCTACACGCGTCATCGCGCAACGGAAACCGATCGTGGCCGTGCTCTGGCGTTCGTCGAGATAGCGACGCGTGCCCGGGTTCGCCCAGTAGATGCGGTCCGCCCAACTCGCGCCTTTGTAGACACGGGCGTGGTCGCTGATCAGCGTCAGGTAATCCTGGAAGGAAACCTCCCCGGAGTTCGCATACATACCACCGGTCTCGGGCTCTTCGCCCTGGGCGTAATAGATGCTGCTCTCGAGGTCGCCGTCCTTGAAGTCTATGTTGTCGCTCTCCTGGTAGTTACGGCGGTCGATGTTCTCTTCGACAGTGACCTGGCGCATCTGCACCTCACCGGGTTGATCGCTCTGATAGTCGCTGATACCGGCGAGCAGTTTCGGGCAGATCTCAAGGTCCTGACCCTTGATCATGTCCACCATGTCCTGTACGTTCTGCTGTGCCGGATCGCCTTTGCGCGTGCTCTGGAACTCTTCGGCCTGCACGATCTTGGCCATCAGGTCGTCGATCAGCTTGCCTTCTTCGTCCGTCACGCGGCCTTCCATGCGTTTTTGGAAGGTCTCGAGCCACAGCTTGATGCCTTGGATGTCGTAGATCACCTTGTCGTACTTGTCCTTGATCCCGCCATCGCTGTTCAGTACTTTCGTCTTGAACACGTTGCCGCGGAAAGGGCGGAAATCATCCTTGTCTTCCGGGCTCAGGGGGCGATAAACGTCCATCACCCATTCGCTCACGTTGCCCGCCATGTTGTAAAGGCCATAGTCGTTCGGCCAATAACTGAAGACCGGGGCCGTGATGTCCGCGTTGTCGTTGAGGCTGCCTGCCACGCCCATGTAGTCGCCGCGTCCGCGCATGAAATTGCCGCGGAAGTCACCGTAGAAAGCACCACCCTTCTTGCGGCTGTCGTAGCGCACCCAGTGGCCGTTCCATGGATAGATCCGGCGCTCTACGATGCGCTCGTCCACCGTGTTGCCGACGAGACCATATGAAGCGTACTCCCACTCCGCCTCGGTCGGCAATCGATAACGCGGCAGCAGTATGCCATCCTCCATCTTGATGTTCCGGGTGTCCTTGTTCGGGTTGAAGTCCTGAACACCATCCACCTTCTTGCCGCTCTCGTATTGCCCGGCCAGGTAACTATCCGTGGTGAAGTGGTCCTCGTTGATCTGGTTCGGGTAGTGTTCGAACAGACCCTCACGGATAAGGATGACCTCGTTCACACGGTCCGTACGCCATGCGCAATAATCATTCGCCTGCAGCCAGTTCACACCGACAACGGGGTAGTCACGATAAGCCGGATGACGGAGGTAATACTCTGTATAGGGTTCCGTGAAGGCCAGTTTGCTGCGCCAGACCAAGGTATCGGGCAACGCTTTCTTGTAGACCTCCGGGAAGTCGGCTCCGTACACACGGTCCAGCCAATAGAGATACTCCAGCCAGTAGAAGTTGGTCACCTCCACCTCGTCCAGATAGTAGGAGGATACCGTGACCGTGCGGGGAATGTTGTCCCAATCATGCGTGAGCTCGTCCGTCACGCGGCCCATGGTGAACTGACCTCCCTCCACAAGAATGAGGCCCGGGCCGTTCTCCTGTTCCTCGAAGGGGGCTTTCTCGAAGCCGCCGTTCTTGGAGTCATTGTAGTTCCAACCGGTAGCCCCGCTCTTTTCGAACTGGCAACCGCTCAACAACGCCGCTCCGGCGATGATGAGGCCTAGGTTCAGCGACTGGTTCATGGTCTTGGGTGTTGCGCCCGCCTTGCAGTTCGGGCGAAGATTCTTGGTCAGAACGTCGGGCAGGGCACGGTGCGTACCCGGCGGCGTTTTTTCTTGCAGTTGAACTGGAGCGTCAAGCTTACCTCGTGAGAACCGGCCGTCGCTGTGGTCAGCTTGCTGGTGGTGACGTCGTAGCTGTAACCGAACTTGAACCGCTCGCCGTGGAACCCGATGAGCGCAATGAAGGCATCCTTGGAACGGTACCAGACCCCAGCGATGATCGGGCCATGGTCGACGTAGATCCCCAGATTGAGCTGACGGAATTCCGACTGTTGCATATAAAGCACGTTCGGGGAAAGCTTGGTCTTTGGCGTGCCGTACTTGCCCCGCATGCCCAAGGGGATCGCTGCACCCGCATGACCAGTGAGTTTCATGGGCATTTTGCTGGTGCCAACAATGAGCGATTCGTTCGGCTGCGTCAAGTGATGAGCTGCGAACCCCACAAAGAATACGTCCGTGTAGCCCAATGCCCCGGCGGAAAAGTCGGCTCCCCCGATGCTACCACCACGGGGAACATCATTTGTCTGGTAAATGAAGCCGCGGTTCGGATCGATCATGTCCCCGAACGTCAGCTTGTTCCAATCGAGCGATTTCTGGAAATAAGTAGCCTGGAAGCCGACCTTCACCGAGAACTTCCGGTTGATGGCTTGGGTGTAAGAGTAGATGCCGCTGACCGTGGTCGTCGTGAGGGTGCCCTTGCCAGCCTGATCGTTGGTGACCAAAAGGCCCAAGCCGCCCATGATGCCGCGGACGTCCTGATCGTAGCTCGCGCTGGTGGTCACGAACGTGCCCGAAAGGGCCGGCCATTGGTTCCGGTAATTCAGCACCACGCGCGGGCAGCGCGCCGTACCTGCAAAGGCCGGGTTGAGGTAAAGTGGATTGGCGTAGAATTGGGTGAACTGCGGGTCCTGCCCCAATGCGGAGAGCGGCCCCAACATGCCCAGTACCAGCCAGAGGGCCGTGCGCCCAACGGTCCTTCTCATCATGCTCTCGTTCGGTTCATTGCCCGGTGCAAGCGCCAAGTATACGGATCGCTTCCGGTCAGGGTTCCTGGTCCGGCTTCCGCAATAAGAAGGAACCATGCCCGTTGGTCGTGTGTCCCAAACACGAGGGCCGAAGGTAGTACTTCGGAAGCTTCGCTGTTGAAAACCTGTTGAAAGCCTATTCTGAATGTGCCGACCGTTCGTTCTGTTCGCCTTGCTGCCATTGGTGTTGTCGGCGAACGGGCAGGAGCCGGGATCATTGTCCAAAACCGGCCGGGTCCAGCCTCGTCAGGACAAGGTGCCCCCCCATCCAGCCATTGGCGAAGCTGCGGGCAGGAGTACTTGGATGGACGGGATGATGTTGGACGGGGAACGTGGGGGTCTACCCTACATCCA
>CAZYPC010000124.1:0-12166 GCA_964649165.1 uncultured Chryseobacterium sp. | reverse complement strand
TACTTTTCATCGCCGCAGGAATTCTCTTCGTGGCCACACCCTTCGTCGTCTGGAAGCTACGCCGGGTCAAGCAGCCCTTGGTGGTCATCATTACCACCATAGCGTTCCCGGTTTGGCTGTTCGCCACCGCAGGACCACTTTTCAGTTATCTCGGCGGTTGGTGGGTCGGGCCTGTGCGAGAGAAGACAGCGGCTGTCACCTTGGTACTCTTCGTCTTCATGCTACCGTTCTTTTTGAAACCCGATCGGTTTCTGCCGAAGTGAGACTAAGGGGTCATTGGAAGCTCGTGTGGCCGCCTGATCTTTAATGACAGCACTCGGGTAAGACCGGAGGGAAGCGCGGCACTAAAGACGTTTCAAAGGAGTGTTTCCGAGGAGTTCGCCGCCTGCCACCATGCGCCTACCTTCGAAGCATGCGGAAACTCTTGCTCTTTGCCCTCGGCGTTCAGTTCGGCGGCACCCTTGCCGCACAAGGTCTTCCCGGCGGCCGGAATACCGAGGTCACCGTACGCCCCATCCACCACTCGGCGCTGGCGCTCCTCTGGCACGGCCTTACCGTGCTGGTCGATCCGCACGCGGGTGCCCAACGCTACACGCGTCTCGGAGCTCCGGACCTCGTGCTCATCACCGACATCCATGGCGACCATTTGGACACCGCCACATTGGGCGGCCTGGATCTGGGCAAGGCGCGCATCGTCGCTCCGCAAGCGGTGATGGACCAGTTGCCCACGGACCTGAAAGCGAAGTGTACGCCCCTGGTCAATGGTGCTCACGCCGAGCTGGTAGGCATCGGCATCGAGGCCATCCCCATGTACAACCTGCCGGACCTGAACGATCCGCGCCACCCGAAAGGCCGCGGCAACGGCTACGTGCTCACCTTCGGCCAGGAGCGTTTCTACATCTCCGGCGATACGGAGGACATCCCCGAAATGCGGGCGCTGAAGAACATCGATGTGGCTTTCGTGTGCATGAACCTGCCGTACACCATGACCGTGGAGCAGGCAGCCAGCGGCGTGCTCGCCTTCAAGCCCAAGGTGGTCTACCCCTACCACTACCGCGGCAAGGACGGCATGAGCGATGTGAAGCGCTTCAAGCAATTGGTGAACAAGGGCGACCCGGCCATCGAGGTGACCTTGGTGGATTGGTACAAGGAGTGACCGCAGCGGTCCAGCGGGACCCGATGGGGCCGAAATTACCCTGAGCCGGGTATTGCGCCAGCCTTGGGCCGCTTGTTCCTTCGCCGGAACGTCGAGGGTCCGTTCGGATCCTTGCGCACCGGCCACGATCCCACATCCCCTACGACCATGGACGCCAAAGCGAAGAAGAACAAGAAGACGGACCTCAAGCTCACCTTCACGGGCGCGAACACGCCCACGGACATGGCCATGCGGGCTCCAGCGTCCCCCACGCGGGACGTGCTCTCCACACAGAACAACTACCGCAGCCTCTCGGTGAAGGACCTGTTGGAGGCGCGGGACAGCTACCACTATCACCTGCTGAACAAACCGAACGTGGTGGGCACGGCCATCGGCCTGTACCTCATCCGCAAGTCGGACCAGGAGCTGCCCTCCACTCGCGAGGGCCAGCGACAGAGCGCGGCGAAGAACGAGCCGGTGAAGAAGCCGCGCACCTTCGAGAACTCGGAAGTGCGCTCGTATAGCTGGCCCTGCGTGCTGGCCTTGGTGAGCGAGTGGGTGGACGAGGATGAATTCGGCGCGAAAGGCCAGTTGAAACCGCAGGACATGGTGCCCAAGACGCTCTACCTGCCGGATGGCCGCATGGTGCCGGTCTGCGTGGTGAAGGTGGACCGCGCGCAACCCGACGGCGGACGTCTTCCTCAGACACGCTGGCCGGGCGGGCGCTTCGGACCGGGCATGGCCATTTCCGTGGACCATCAAGGCGTGGAGCGGCATGCGACCATCGGCTGCCTGGTCACGGACGGGCACAGCACCTACGCGCTCACCAGCCGCCACGCGAGCGGTGCAGCAGGCCAGGATGTGCGTGTGGTCGCGAGCGGGCAGCGCGTACCCATCGGTTTTACGAGCGACAAACAACTCACGCGCCTGCCGTTCGAGGAGGTGTACACCGAGTTCCCCGCGCGCAAGACCTACGTGAACATGGATGCGGGCCTCATCGACCTGGACGACATCCGGGATTGGACCACGACCACGTACGGGCTCGGCGTCACCGGAGCGGTGGCCGACCTGAACGCCATGAACATCACGTTGCGACTGATCGACGCGGCGGTGGTGGCGGCCGGTGCGGCGAGCGGACGGCTTGAGGGCCGCATCAAGGGGCTCTTCTACCGCTACCGTTCCATCGGTGGGTATGATTATGTGAGCGACTTCCTCATCGCTCCGCGCGACCTCACGGATGCGCGCACCACGCCCTCTACCCGAGCAGGCGATTCCGGAGCGGTCTGGCACCTGGTGGTGCGCCCGGAACCGGCGCCCGGGGCGAACGGCAAGGACGCAGCCGATGAATACGCCGGCGAACTGCGACCCCTGGCGATGGAATGGGGTGGACAGGCGTTCGGGACAGGCGGGGCCGCAGGCCGCTACACCTTCGCACTGGCCACCAGCCTCACCACCATCTGCAAGGCGCTGGATGTGGAACTGGTCACGGGCGACCGCACGGGTGTGAACCCTTTCTGGGGGCGCTTCGGCCACTACAGCATCGCCGCCGCCGCCATCGAGGCGCTGCCCAACGACGACCTGAAGGCTTTCATGACCGCCAACCTGGACCGCATCACCTTCGATCACTTCACGGCGAAGGAGATGACCGAGTACCTGAAGGAGGCCGCGAAGAACGGGGACTATGTGCCGCTGGCCGATGTGCCGGACGAGATCTGGAAAAAGCATGTGAGCAAACCCGGCGGACGCGACAACAAGTTCGCCGGCAGCGGCCGCACCACCGGTCCCGAGCATCCGGTACATTACGCGGACATCGATGTGCCCGATGCGAACGGCATCACCTTGCGGCAGCACTCCCTGCAGCCGCAGAAACTCACGGTGGCGTTCTGGAAGCAGTTCTATGATGGCGTCGGCTCCACCGAGCCCAGGGACCGGGGCCTGCTGCCTTTCCGCGTGCAGCAGTTCCACACCGCGATGAAGAACTTCGCCCAGAGCGGCCAGGCGGTGGATTTCCTGGCGGCCGCCGGCATCGTGGCCCACTATGTGGGGGATGCCTGCCAGCCCTTGCACGGTTCACAATACGCTGATGGGTATGCCGAGCAACCGATGACCGTGACGCACCACCGTCGCGGAACGGGGGAGGAGTATACCGAAGAGAGCCACGTGGGTGCCGGTGTGCACAGCGCGTACGAAACGAAGATGCTCGACCGCTACGATGCGGACATCAGTGCGGGGATGGCGCAGATCAACACCATCACGGGTGCGCTTCCCACCGCCGGACCCGAGGCGGCCATGGAAGTGGTGAAGCTCATGGATCGCGTCGCGACGGCCATCCCGCCAGCGGACCTGGTCGATGCCTATGTGGCAGCGGGAGGCAAGCCGGTGGTGGCGACGCAGGACGCGTTGTGGCAGCAGTTCGGTCCACAGACCATCAGCGTGATGATGGATGGAGCCCAAGTGCTGGCGAAGATCTGGGCAGGGGCCTGGCAGAACCATGCCATCGCGCAGCAGGACCTCGTGTCCATCGCTCCCGACGCGCTCCGGACAAAGTACGAGGACGTGACCTTCGTTCCCTCGCTCTACCTGGACGACCCGGCTTTGCCACCCCTGCTCTGACCAGTGGAGGAAGGCCGCTCCCGCTACGACCAGTTGAACAACGGATACCACCACTTGCTCGATGCCGTGCTCCCTGGAACGGGGTATGCGACATCTTCGTGAGCCCTGCCCTTTCTTGACACCCGACCATCCCCCAGCCCATGGCCTATACCAGTGACACCGCCGTCCAACATGCCCAGAAGAACGCGCTGCCCCTAAGCACGTACATCGAGCGCACCAAGAAGGACGAGAACGGGAACCGCAAGCACAAACCTTCCTGCGCCAGCTATGTGGCCAGCGCGTTGGAAGCGGCTGGACTGGAGTTCGAGCGCAAGCTGCATGCCTACCAGTACAAAGAGGTGCTGATGAACTCCGGGGTCTTCACCGTGGTGGAGGACGCCACGGACGTGAAGAAGGGCGACATCGTCGTCTTCGACAAGTCCGCCGCCAACGTGAGCGGACACATCGCCATCTACAACGGGGAGTACTGGATCTCCGATTTCAAGCAGACCGGGACCAGCGGCTTCTACCCGGGTCCGGGCTACCGCGCGGCGAAGACCCCGTTCACCATTTTCCGGCCGAAGCCGTGATGCGACCTGTCCATATGATCACCTATTGCTGACCCTATCCCCATGAAACGCGAACACCACCGCATCTTCCTCGAAGCCGCGCAACGCTACAACTGTTGGATCGGCCTGCGCGAACCGAACCCGCTTGCCGACAAATGGATCGGCCGCGCAGGCTACATCCCCAAGAGCGACAAGGTGAAGGCCAAGACCGCGGACCAGTACGACCATCCGCTGGCCGGCCTGGTGGTGGACCCGACGGTGTGCCCGGACGCGTTCAGCGCGGCCAGCCGCAAGCGCGCCGCCGAGAACTGGAACCCGGCAGGCCTGCCCAGCGGTGCCATCGTGGTGCAGGACGGGCCGCAGAAGGGACTGGTACGCCTGAACGGCAAGGGCATCTACGCGGACTTCGACCTGATGTGCCTGGTGAAGGCTGGTGAGCATGGGGAGATGGCCTACACCACCGGCAGCGAGGCGATGGCGCTGCATGCACGGGTGGCGCTCTTCATCAATACACGAATGGGCGTCAAGATGATCCAGCACGGTCCTGAGTTCGATCCCGACTTCCATGATGTCGGCGCGAAAGAGAACGAGCTGGTGCTCTATTACGGCCCTGGCGGAAAGTCGCGCGCCGGCTATTCCTCCATGTCCAAGAAGAACCCGCACTGACGCACATCCCGCGCTCCGCGAGCTTTCCTACGCCACCATCCCCTTCACGAACACCTCCACGTACTCCTTCATCCTTACCACGATCCGCTCCCCGATCTCCCGTGCCTTCAACACGCTCGGCCGCGCTTCGAGGCACTTGAACACATCATCCTTCAGCGGTTCCTGGCCGGTAAAGATGTAGGCCTCGATGAGGTTGGCGAACTGCTTCTGGTCGAGGTGTTCTTCTTCGCAGATGCGTTGCAGGGCCAGCACACGCTGGTCTTCCCAGTACTTGGTGAACTCATCCTGGATCCGGTCCGCGTCCGTGATCTTGGGCAGGTGCTCGGCGATGAACTTCTCGATCAGCTCGCGCTTGCTGCGTAGTTCCACATCGCTGCTGAGCAGGGATGTGATCTGCCGCTCCATGGCCTCGCGTTTGGTGTCGCTTTGCTCGGCCTTGAGCCTGGCCAGCAGCTTCAGGATGTAGGCCACGTTGATCTCGTCGCGGTGCACCAGCACCAGTTCGAAATCGATGTCCTCCAGGATGCTGTGCTTCTCCTTAGCGCGTTGGCGTTGCACGCCGTCGCGCAGGTCGAGGTATTTGCTGGTGTAGTCGGCGAAGGTCTGTTCGGTCAAGGGCAGGTCGCGCCAGTCGAACTCGGCGTAGGTCTTCAGCACGTTCAACAGGCGGATGAGCTCGCGGAAGGCCGAGACGAAGTCCCACTGCGCTTGCTCGTCGACAAGCTGATCCACTGAGCGCACCGTGGCTGCTACTTCTATGAGCTTCTTGTAGGCCGCGATGAATTGCGCCACCAGCTTCTGGTAGGGCGGCAGGAAGATGATCTCCTTGGCGTCCTTGTTGCTGAAGAGGGCGAGCGCATCGTCCGTGGCCTTCTTCAGGTTGCGGTAGGCTACGATGTTGCCCTGGCTCTTCTTCTCGTTCAGGATGCGGTTGGTGCGGCTGTAGGCCTGGATGAGCCCGTGGTAGCGCAGGCGCTTGTCCACGTACAGGGTGTTCACCTTCTTGGCATCGAAGCCGGTGAGCATCATGTTCACCACCAGCACCAGGTCGATGCGGTCGCTGTCCTTGGCGTTGGCCTTCTCGCGTTCACGGAGCTTCTTGGTGATGTCCTTGAAGTAGTTCTCCATGCCCTTCTGGTCGCGGGTGCTGAAGGCGGTGCCGAACTGGGCGTTGTAGTCGCTGATGATGCGCTCGATGCCGTCGCGGCTATGGCCGTTGCCATAAGTGGCGGGCGGCTCGCTGGCCAGGTTGTCGTCCTCGGGCAGGGCGCCAATGGCCTCCTCGTCCTCCTCGTTGGTGCCGTAGCTGTAGATGGCCGCGATGCGCAGATCATGCAGACCGGCGGCCTTGCGCTGCTGGAAGAGGTCGTAGTACTTGAGCAGGGTTGGGATGCTGCTGATGGCGAAGAGGGCGCTGTAAGCGCGGCCGTGGGTCTTGCGGTCGTGGGTGGCGATGATGTGGTCCACGATCTTGCCCAGGCGGGTGTCGTCGTCGAGCACCTCCGCGCGGTCGATGTCCTCCACCTCGATGTCCAGCTCCACACCGTCCTTCTTCGTGTACCGCCCCACATACTCCACGCTGAAGCGCAGCACGTTCTCATCGCGGATGGCGTCGGTGATCACGTACTTGTGCAGGCACTCTCCGAAGAGCTGCTTGGTGGTGCGCTTGCCCAGTTCGTTCTTGCTAGCGTTTTCGGCGAAGATGGGCGTGCCCGTGAAGCCGAAGAGCTGTGCGTTGGTGAAGTAGCTGGTGATGTCGCCGTGCGTTTTGCCGAACTGGCTGCGGTGGCACTCATCGAAGATGAAGACCATGCGCGCGTCCTTCAGCGCTTCCACCTTCTTCTCGTGCCGCACCTTGCTGATGGCGATGTGCAGCTTCTGGATGGTGGTGACGATGAGCTTCGTGTTCGGATCCCCCAACTGTTCCACCAGGCCGCGCGTGTTCTCGGTGGCGTCCACGCTGCCCTCCTTGTAGTCGTTGAAGTCCTCCATGGTCTTGTAGTCGAGGTCCTTGCGGTCCACGACGAAGACCACCTTGGCCACCTCGGGCAGGCCCATGATCACCTGGCTGGCCTTGAAACTGGTGAGCGTCTTGCCACTGCCGGTGGTGTGCCAGATGTAACCGTAGTTGTCCGTGCGCTCCTTGGCGGCCGGGTCGTACCGGCGTACCTTGTCCACCAGTCCCTCCACAGCGTAGACCTGGTAGGGGCGCAGCACCATCAACCGCCGGTCGCGGTCGTTCATCACCACGTAGTGGCCCAGCATGCGGCCCAGGCGCGGTATGCTCAGCAGGTCGGCGGCGAAGTCCTTCAAGGCGCTCTTGCGGCGGCTGTGCTCGTCAGTCCAATAGAAGGTCTGCGCGAAGCTGAGCGCCTCAATGGGGTTGTTCACGTAATACTTCGTGTTCACCCCGTTGCTGATGGCGAAGAGCTGGATGTACTGGAACAGCCCGCCGCTGGCCCAGTAGCTGTGGCGCTTGTAGCGGATGATCTGGTTGAAGGCCTCCTTCAGTTCCAGCCCGCTGCGCTTCAGCTCCACCTGCACCACGGGCAGGCCGTTGCACAGGATGGTGACATCGTACCGGTTGGTGTAGCTGCCGATGTTGGTCACCTGCTGCGTCACCTGCCATTGGTTGGCAGCAGTGTCGCCGCCATCGAAGAAGCGCACGTAGCTCACCGTGCCGTCCTCACGCTCCAGCGCGTAGCGGTCGCGCAGGATCTTGCTGCGGTCGTAGAGTGTGCCCTTCTGCAAGTGGTTCAGGATGCGGGTGATGTCCCGCGGCGTGAACGTGGTGCTGTTGAAGGCCTCCAGTTGGGTTTGCAGGTTGGCCAGTAGGCTGGCGTCGTCGGTGATGGTCACGTACCCATAGCCCATACGCCGCAGTTGCTCAACGAGCTCTGCTTCGATCAGGGCTTCGGGTTGGGTGCTCATGTCTCGAACTATGATTCCAGTGATGACATGATAGACTATGATGCTTCCGACGGCTTGCTGGCCTTGGATCCTTGAGGCTTCATCACGCGTTTGAACTGCAAGGACCGGCTGCCGAAGTTGATGAGCAGGCCGATGTCCGTGCCGTATGCTTCGAGATAGTTGATCGCTTGTGCAAGATGCACATCCTCCAATTGGATCACCGCCTTGATCTCGACCATGACTTTCCCGTCAACGAAGAAATCCACTCGACGACTGCCGATATCGTGACCCTTGTAGCTCAGCGGCATTTCCAGCTCACGCACATGGTCGATGTTCCGCATGTTCATCTCAATGGAGAACGCCCGCTGGTACACCACCTCCTGAAAGCCGTTGCCCAAGGTGCCATGCACCTCCATGGCCGCGCCGATGATGCGGCTCGTCAGTTCCGAGTATTTGTATTGCTCATCGATCATGCCTCACGTCCGTTCATTTCATCATAGTGCTCATGCTCATCAGACGCATCATAGTTCAAGACCTTATGGGGCGATGCGTATTTCCACCTCTTTGTTCCCGGGATACAGGCCTGGGAACACCCACGGTGAGGAACGCAGCGGATAACTGGCGTGGTACAACAACGCAAGGCCCTCCTTCTTCTCGGCCTTCAACAAGCCGAGATCGACCAGTTGATCGGTGATCTTCTTCAGCGTCTTGTGCGTGGTGTTCGTCAAGCGTTCGGCATCCTGACGCGTGATGGTGCCGCGCAGGAAAACGGCCTCCAGGATGTAGCGGGCGCTGGTGTGCATGCGCTTTTCCGCGGCCATGTGGTCCACGTACGCGCTGAGGCGGCGCAACACATCATCCAGTTGGAAGGCGCGATGCATGAATTCCACCTGATCGATCGCCGTTTTGAGGAAGTAGCGGCAGAAGTCCACCAACGTGCGGTTGGAGAGGTTGCCGCGCCCGTCGTGATCGCCCATGCGCGGAGCATCGGCGTTGGCGAGCATCTCGCGGTAGGTGTCGCGGCTGCGCGCAAGGCCACGCGAGATCGACCACAGACCGTCGGCATCGAGCCGTTCATGCAGGCAGCAGGCGTCGGAGAACAGCCGCACCACGCGGCCGTTGCCATCGAGAAAGGGGTGGATCCACACCAGCCGGTGATGCGCAGCCGCCATGGCGATCACGCGGCGAATGGATGATCGGTTGGCGGGATCGTTCGGATCGTAGAAGGAAGCGAAGCGCTCCATGCAGGCGGGCACCACTTCGTGCGCGGGAGCGATGTGGCCGCCCACACCTACTTCGCCGTCGCGGAACTCCCCCGGGACCAAGGTGCGCTCCGTGCCCTCCTTGCTCACCACGGTGAGGAAGGTCTTCGGCAGGTGCTTGTAGAAGTCTTTGTGCAATTCCTTCAGGAAGTCCGCACTTGCGGGGTTGGCCGGGGCCTTGCCATCCGACCACCGCGCGTACAGCTCGCGGTGCAGGTTGATGTGCGCCACCGCTTCCAGTTGCAGGTCGCGCTGCTTTTTGTCCTTTACCAGTTCGTTACGCAGCGCCTTGTCGATGTCCAGCGGATGCGTGTCGTGCCCTTCGATCAGGTTGCTGTAGTAGCTGTTCATGGGGCGCACCAGCTCGGCCACCGCCCCGCGCGTTACCGGGTGCATGGCCGTGGAAAGACCGGCCGATGCACGGATCAGCTCCGTGGCCAGGTGCTCCAACTCTCCGCTCGGATCGGCGGGGAACAGGGGCTCCATGGCAGCCGGGCTCCGGTAGAGTTCAAGGGTCGCGGCCATCGCTCAAAGATAGACTTGTCCCTCAGATACTCCCAAGGTGGTTCCCAAGGTTGTCTTCGTACGAACCACTATCATATTATTCTGTATATCAATGAATAATATGCCTATTTCAATTACAGGCCGGAGTATTATGGAAAGACTATTCCCATGGTTGTTCCCAAGGTTCCTTCCAACGTCATCCCGGAAGGATGAGGACGCGCAGCGTCGGACCCATCCTATCCGGGATCTCGTGACCAGCGCTCCGCAAGAGCGTGCACGAGATCCCGGATGCGCGGGGCTCCGGTGCTGCGCACCGCCCGCGCTCCGGGATGACCTTTCGGGGGGTAGTTTGGTCAGGTGAAGCGGTCCTGGGTGTACATCATGACCAACAAGCGGCACAACGTGCTCTACGTCGGCGTCACCAGTGACATCGAGAGGCGCGTGCTCCAGCATAAGAAGGGCGAATACCCGGAAGCCTTCACCGCGAAATACCGATGCCACAAGCTGGTGTGGTTCGAGGAGTTCGGCAATATCGAAGAAGCCATCGCCCAGGAGAAGCGGATCAAACGGTGGCGACGCGCGTGGAAGGAGGAGATGATCTCCAAGCACGATCCCGAGTGGAATGACCTGAGCGAGAACTGGTACGATCCACACGACCTCTCACCCTGATCGTCATCCCGGAGCGATGGCGATCCACCCCCAACCGTCATCCCGGAAGGATGGGGACGCGCAGCGTCGGATCCAACCTATCCGGGATCTCGCCGGTGAACCCTTGCGAGATCCCGGATACACGGGACCCCACCGCTGCGCGGTACCCGTGTTCCGGGATGACGTTTCGGGGGCTAAACGAACATCTGTTGCAGCAACCCCTTCTTCCACTTCTGCGCCGCCGCCACCGCCCGCGCCACACCCGCCACCTTCGCATCCAAGGCCATCAGGAAGCCCGCGATTCGCGACTGCTCTTCGAGGGAGGGACGAGGAATGGTGATGTCACTGAAGAACCCCGGAATGCTGATGTTCAACATCCCGTGATTCCGGGCGCCCTCTTGCGTGATGCCTTCAAGTTCAGTATTCATCACACCTGACTCGAAGTACTGCTCGTAGAAGTCAGATGAGTCCGGGCCGGTCAGTCGGAAGCAGATGTAAAGCGGTGACACCACGCCTTTGTCATATGCGTTGAGCCTCTTCGTCGCTCCCATTGGATAGCCCTTGGAGTAGCTCTTGTTGTAGGCGAACTCACCGCGATGAAGGAGATAGTACCCCGTGACATTCGCCGCCGAAACCGACTTGTGGAAGTACTCCTCTTGATTGATGAGACCATACTGGGCTGAGATGGTCAGCACGTTGCTATTATCCTCAACATTCTTTCGCTTCACGCGCTCGAACAATTCACCGAGTGCCACCTCCTCCCACTCCGGATACTCCCCGCCATCCTTCTTCTTGAACCGCAGCTCCTGGCTGAAGAGCTTTTGCACCACGCCCTGCTTGTACTGCTCCAGCAATTCCTGCTTGCGCTTCAGCTGCTGGATCTTCCGGTCCACCGCGCCCAGGAAGGCCGCGATCTTCTGCTGTTCGGGGAGGGTGGGGAACGCTACTTCAAAGTCACGGATCTGCTTGCCACTGATGTGCGGAATGCCTGAACTGGTGTTCACCACATCCACATAGTCATGGAATCGGTACGAGAAGATGTGGTGATAGATGAAGTCGATGCTCGCAGTTCCAGTTGGCCGAATTCGAGCAACACGTTGGATCAGCAACGAGCCTTCATCTTCTTTCGATATTACCGCCGTGTTCTTACCAACCTTGGAGCCGTCCATTCCGAGCACCAAGTCACCTTCCTTCAGCAAGAGATGTTCGATGCCTTCCAACGAGCCGTGATAGTAACGGTCGATGTCCGGTGAGTGCCGAACGCTTCCCTCGGTGATGTTGATCCCACGCAGGATGGCGACACCTCCTTTCTCCTCTGATATCTCATTGCCCGGCAGCGCGACACCTGAGACGAACTCGATGTGCTTGCCGATCGGTCCTTTCTTCCAAGGCCCAGCATACTGAGGGAATCTCAGCTTCGGCAAGACTTCCGTAGCCCTATCAACCACCACCTCTTCCATCAGGCAAAAGGCATTTCAATTCCCAACTCCTTGCAGCACGTTGCAAGCGTGGCATCCGTCTCCTTCATCCCCTTCTCCAAAGCGACGAGCTCCTTCGCCACGGCCTTCAGGTCCACGGCTTCTTCGGCCTCGAAGGTGTCCACGTAGCGCGGTATGTTCAGGTTGTATCCGTTGGCCTTCAACTCGTGCGCCTTCGCCAAATGACTGTACTTCGGTTCGCTCTTGCGTTCACGGTAGGTGCTCACGATACGGTCCACATCCTCCGGCCGCAGTTTGTTCTGCGTCTTCACCTTCTCGTAGTGCTGGCTGGCGTCGATAAAGAGCACATCATCCGTCTTGCGGCCTTTCTTCAACACCACGATGCAGGTGGGTATGCCGGTGCCGTAGAAGATCTGGGCGGGCAGGCCGATCACGGCATCC
>CAZYPC010000123.1:0-12247 GCA_964649165.1 uncultured Chryseobacterium sp. | reverse complement strand
CGGAGCCCTCTCTTCCAACCTTGCCCGTCAGTTCTTGACGAGCCTGGTACGCGCCAGCGGTCTGCCTTCCGCATCCAGCGCGATGACAACATAGCTGCCCATGGCGAGGCCGCTCACATCGGAGCGCGTCGCAAAGGGTGCCGAGTAGATGAGTTTGCCTGACAGGTCGTAGTAGCGGATCGTGCGCACGCTGGCATCTCCGCAGGTGATGACCACATGGCCGTTGGTGGGGTTCGGGAAAACACTGAAGGCGGTCGTGCTGTTCTCGGCCATGCCGATCTCTTCGCAGAGATCGCCGATGCCGTTGCCGTTGCTGTCCTCCTGGCCCGGGTTCGCTACCCATGCGCAGTTGTCGCAGATGTCGCCGACGTTGTCCCCATCGAAGTCGTTCTGAACGCCGTTGGCGATGGACGGGCAGTTGTCCAGGCAATCCACCACGTCGTCCGCATCCTCGTCCGGGTTCGGAGCGACCCCGGTGGTTCCGCCAGCGCATGTACCGCAATCATCCAGAGCAGCCGTACCGCCGATCACGCCGGCACAGTCGATGGGCGTTCCGACGCACGCGCATTGCAAGTTCCACAGGTCGTTGCCCGTGCCCGCGTTCCCATCGTCGCAAGACGTGCCGGGCATGGCCGTACCTCCCACCGTACCGGTGCAGTCCACCGTATTGGAGTTGCCGACGCAGTTGCAGTCGATCGTCCAGAGGTCAGTGCCGTTCCCGTTGATGCCGTCATCGCAGGGCATGCCGGGTAGGGCACCACCGCCGATCACACCTTCGCAGTCGATCATCTGGCCTGCGCAACCGCAGTTGCCGTTCCACATGTCGTTGCCCGTGTTCGGGTTGTTGTCATTGCAGGCTGTGCCCGGCAACGCTGAACCGCCGATCACGCCAACACAATCGATGAGCTGACCTACGCAGAGGCAGCTACTGGTCCAGACATCGTTGCCCGTACCGAAGTCGCCGTCGTCGCAGGACGTACCGGGCATTGCCGGGCCGTTCGGCACACCGAGGCAGTCATGCACCACCGGTGTGCCGGTACATGTGCAGTTGCTGGAATAGGTGTCGTTCTCCGTATCCACATCGCCGTCATCGCAAGCCGTACCGGGGATCGCGTTCCCGCCAGGCACGCCTTCGCAGTCGATGATCTCGCCTATGCAGGCACAATTCGCCGTCCAATGGTCATTGCCCGTGGCCGCGCTGCCATCGTCGCAATCCGTTCCCGGCATCGCATCGCCGCCCGCCACACCTTCACAGTCGATCGGCTCGCCGGCACAGACACAAGCGGATGACCAGGTATCGTTGCCTGTACCCGTGTCGCCGTCATCGCAGCCCGTGCCGGGCAGTTCATCACCTCCAGGAACACCGGCGCAATCGATCAGTTCACCGGCACATGTGCAACCGGATCCCCATGAATCGTTCGCCGTGTTCGCGTTGTCGTCATCGCAAGCGGTGCCCGGGAGTGCCGTTCCGCCCACCACACCTTCGCAGTCGATGAGCGTGCCCTCGCACGTGCAACCGAAGGTCCAGGTGTCGTTGCCGGTATTGGCGTTGCCGTCATCGCAGGCGCTGCCGGGCAGAGCACTGCCGTTGGGAGTACCCAGGCAATCGAAGACCACCGGTGTACCGGCGCAAATACAATCCGCACCGTAGAGGTCGTCAATGGTGTTGCCGTCGCCGTCGTCGCACGTGGCACCGGGGAGTGCTGTTCCGTTGGGAACACCCTGGCAATCCAGGCAGGACGAGTTCGGGGTGATCCCCGTCGTTCCACCCGCGCAAACCTCGCAAGCGTCGACTGCGGCCGTGCCGCCCCAAACACCTGCGCAATCCTCCACACAAGCCGTGAGCCCGGTGCTGCCGCCGACGCACACGCCGCAGTTATCCGCGAACGCGGTACCGTTCACATCGCCATTGCAATCGAGGCAGGTTGAATTCGGGACGATACCCGTATTGCCGCCCGCGCATACGTTGCAAGCGTCCATCGCGGCCGTGCCACCCCAGACACCTGCGCAATCCTCCACACAGGCCGTGAGCCCGGTGTTGCCGCCGACGCACACGCCGCAGTTATCCGCGAACGCGGTCCCGTTCACATCGCCGTTGCAGTCCAGGCAGGTGGAATTCGGGACGATACCCGTATTTCCTCCGGCGCACACGTTGCACGCATCGATCGCAGCGGTACCGTTCAGGTCACCATTGCAATCGACCGGGATCGCGGTTCCTGCACAGATGCAGTCCGCTCCGTAAACGTCGTTCTGCGTCATGTCATCGCCATCATCACAGGTCGTTCCGGGCAACGCCTGGCCGCCTGCCACACCGAGGCAATCCACCAGGACACCTTCGCAGGCGCAGGAGGCGCTCCACACATCGCCCGTCGTGCCGGCGTTGTTGTCGTCGCATGCGGTACCCGGCTGGGCGGTTCCGTTCGGCGTTCCGAGACAGTCAGCGCATGAGCTGTTCGGAACGATACCCGTGCCGCCACCAGCGCATTGACCGCAGGCATCGACTTCCGCACCTCCATTGGGGACACCAGCACAATCCGCGCAACTCTCGTTCGGCGTGATGCCCGTTGTACCACCGGCGCAGATGCCGCACTGGTCGACCGCGGCCGTGCCGAACTGTACACCGGCGCAATCGATGCAACTGCCTTCGGCTATCCCGCAACCGCACACACCGGGACTGGTCTTGTTCGGATCGTTGGGGCAGCCGTCGTTGCAATCCGCCGTGCCGTCGGAATCCGTATCCGCGTCACTCGTGCCGCAACCGCATGTGCCGGGCGAGGTCTTGTTCGGATCGTTCGGGCAACCGTCATTGCAATCAGCGGTACCATCGCTGTCCGCATCCGCGTCGCCTACTCCACAGCCGCAGCTGCCCGGGGAGGTCTTGTTCGCATCGTTCGGGCACCCATCGTTGCAATCGGCCGTGCCGTCACCATCGCTGTCAGCGTCGCTTACGCCGCAGCCGCAGATACCCGCAGTGAGCTTGTTCGCATCGTTCGGACAACCGTCCATGGGATCACAGGTGCCGTCCCCATCGCTGTCCGGAAGTGCCGTATGTACACAACCGCCGCTGTAACTATCGGTCGTACAGGGATCATTGTCGTTGCAGTCGACCGTGCTGCCAACGCAATCGCAATTGGCGTTCAGCACGTCGTTCACCGTCTGGCTGTTCCCATCATCACATGCGCTGCCGATCTGGCCCGGGGCACTGGGGCAGTTGTCCTGGGCATCGCAAAGGCCATCCCCATCGGTATCGTTCACGGTGCCGGCACACTGGCAACTGGCGTTCAGCACATCATTGATGGTGCAGGCGTTGTTGTCGTTGCAGGCGGAGCCGATCTGGCCGGCCACATTGGGACAGTTGTCCTGCGCATTGCAGATGCCATCACCGTCACTGTCCGGGCTGGCGGTGCCGACGCACTGGCAGCTCGCGTTCAGCACGTCGTTGGTCGTGCATGCGTTGTTGTCGTTGCAACTGGAGCCTTGCTGGCCGGAGACGTTCGGGCAGTTGTCCTGTGCGTTGCAGATGCCGTCACCGTCACTGTCAGGGCTGTTCGTACCTGCGCACTGGCAGCTCGCATTGAGCACATCGTTGGTGGTGCATGCGTTGTTGTCGTTGCAGCTGGAACCTTGCTGACCGGAAACGTTCGGGCAGTTGTCCTGTGCATTGCAGATACCGTCACCGTCGCTATCCGGGCTTGTCGTGCCTACGCACTGGCAGCTCGCGTTGAGCACATCGTTGGTCGTGCAGGCGTTCCCATCGCTGCAGGTCGAACCCTGCTGGCCGGCAACACTGGGGCAGTTGTCCTGCGTATTGCAGATGCCGTCGCCATCGCTGTCCGGACTGTTGGTGCCAACGCACTGGCAACTCGCATTGAGCACGTCGTTGATGGTGCAGGCGTTGTTGTCGTTGCAACTGGAACCCTGCTGACCGGAAACGTTCGGGCAATTGTCGGATGCGTTGCAAACACCGTCACCGTCCGTATCGCCGCTGTTCGTGCCCGCGCACTGGCAGCTGGCGTTGTACACATCGTTCGTGGTGCAGGCGTTGTTGTCGTTGCAGGAGGAACCGACCGTGGCGGATCCGCCGACCACTCCCAAACAATCCGGAGCGGCCTGTCCCGAAGCCGTCGCGAACGTGCCGAGCGACATGTTGTAATACGTGCCGGTCGCACCGGTCTCCAGCTTCACCGCGCGGACCATGTACTGGCGGCCAGCGATGAACGGCACCGTGGGACTGCTGAAGCTGGTGCCCGTCACCATGTTGGTCGTTACGCGAACAGGGATGCTCGTGCTCGAGGCTCCCATATCGTAGATGTGGTAGCCTGCCGGCGAACCGGAAGCGGCCGTCCAGCTGAAGTTGGCCAATCCACCGGAGTTCGTCACCTGCAGGTTGGACGGCATGCTCACCATCGCCTGGCGCAAGCTGGGATCGCCCATCAGACCCATGTGTACGCGGTTCGTATTCCCGCCCTGCCAACCGGAATTGTGGGGAGTGTACACCGAGCCATTGTTCATGCTCACGAGCGTGCTGTAGCCGATGTTGTCACCCATGCCCATGTGGTGCATCCACCAGTAGGGCAGGCCCGCATAGCAATTGGTGAGACCATTGCCACTGCAGAGCGGGGCGCGCAGGAAACTGTTCTGGATATCCCAGTCCCCGAAGTAGCTGCCCATCGTCATGTTGAAGATCCCGCCCATGCTCACGTTCTGGGCGTACTCCCCCGTGGAGCACACGTTGCTCGCGCTCACCCATGTACCACCGCCGCAGGCGTAAGTCCAGAGATAGCTTTGGTTGTTGATGTAGGTGCTGAAGGCCGCTCCGTTCCCGTTCAGGTCGGACGTGTTCGCATGGCCGACGTTGGCCGAAACGCTGCGGTATCCAGAAGCCGCGAGGGCGTTGCCGACATCCTCGAAGTTGTCGAACACCGCGCCGCGGAACTGCGGGGTGAACTGCTTGACCTTGTAGTTGTGGAGCTTCGTGAGGTAGTTGGTCAGCAGCGTCTGCTCATTGAGCCCGACGTAGTACTGGAAGGACTCCATATTGTACAGGTCCACCCGGCCGACCTGGAGTTCAAGGTCGCTCGGGTAGGTGCTCTGGTCGAACTTGCCGTCGCCCGGAACGTTCCTGTTGCGTGTATCCTGTGCACCCGTGCTATTGACCGAATTATCCGTCCACGAGCCGTTCATCTCTCCGTAGTAACCATCGGCCGGCCAGGCGCCCAGGTGGTCACCGTGCCCGTCGGGATTCAGTTGCCCGGAGTACGGTACGGGCACGTGGCCGAAGAGGAACACCGCCTTCACGTTCGTCGGATCGGCGTTGTAATCCGCTTGGATGATGCTCCGAATGCTCGGCACGCTGGCCCAACGGTCCACGTCATGGCGCAACACCACCCATCCGTCCGCACGGAGGTCGTTGACCAGTTGCGTCAGTTGGGTTGAAAGGCTCGATGTGAACGTGTTGTCCACCAGCAGGACCATTTTCCCGCGTGAATCGACCACGGGCAGGTTGATGCCGGCTGCGATGTAGCCGTAGCCGGTACCGGCGCTGGCCGTGCGCACGACCTTGTACTCGTAGTACTCCCCGATCGCCGCCGTATTGTCGGCGTAAGTGGTGGCACTTCCATCAGCCGTGCCGATGGAACTCCACGTTGTGCCCGACTTGGGCTTCCGGTAGATCGTGAACCCGGTACTTCCGGAGAACGCCTGCCAATTGAGGGTGATGCTCGCGGGACTGGCCGACGCGGTGGCCGACACAAGCACGGTTTCCCGCTGGGAAGGTGTCTGGGCGCTAAGGCCTAACGCGCAAACAAGGCCCAGAAGGGCCACGGAAGAACGAAGCATGATGGAAGGAGGTTGGAAGTGGAGCCTTCCCCATGCGCGCAGCGGTGATGCTGCTCCCGACGCCTACTGGCAGGTATTCGCGGTGTTCACTCATGGGCAAAGCGGCCTTTTGTACCGCAAGAGTATCCCACTGAGTTTCACGGCACCCGCAGTTTTCTACGGGTGCCGTGCCTGATCCGACGAACAAAAAGCGCGCCTACTCGCGCACGAACCGCCCGTGCGCCAACGGTTTGCCGTCGAATGATCGTATCACTACGACGTATGCCCCCATGGGTAGGATGGACACATCCAGCACCTGGGTGAAACGGGTCCTCATCATCGTTCTGCCCGTCAGGTCAACGATCTCCACTACCGCAGCCCTCGGATCGTTGATAAGCATGTTGATAACCCCGGTCGTGGGGTTCGGGTAGACACTGAGTGCCGGGACCGCCTTTTCCACCTCCGCGATGCGGTCCGTACCCACTTCCTGCTCAACGGCCCCCATGCCGTCCCGCTCCATGTCCTCACCGTCGTCCCCAAGGGCCATTCCGGCGGTGCACCAAGTCACGACGATGGCCGGGGAGACAGAGGAACAACTGCCGTTGGAGATCGAAGCCGTGTAAGAACCCGCTTGGTTCGCCGAATACCAGTACACATTGGCACCGGGGATCACGACCCCGTTCCTGTACCACGCATAGGTCAATCCGGCTGTGTTGTTCGTTGCCATGATGCACACACCGCCGGGGCAGATCGTGAGGGATCCGTAGGCTTGGAGACCGGCCGGGGTGAGGGAACCTGAGCCGACCGTCACACTCACCGCAGCGGAGGTTGTCGACGAACATCCGGAAGCCGACACCGTGACGGTATAGCTACCGGTCTGGGTCGCCGTATAGGAACTGGCTGTCGCACCGCTGATCGTGGAACCGGAGCGCTTCCATACATAGGTGTAGCCAGAGCCGGTATTCGCGTTCAGTACCACACTCCCACCTGAGCAGATGCTCGTAGCTCCCCCGGCGGTCAAGGTTGCCGTCGGCGCCGAATTCACCGTAACGGTTACGGATGAGGAGGTTGCGGAGCAGGAGCCGCTGGTAACCGTCACCGTGTAGCTACCGCTCTGGTTCGCAGTGTAGCTGCTGCCCGTGGCGCCACTTATCGTGGTGCCGGAGCGCTTCCAGACATAGCTCAGGCCTGTGCCCGTGTTCGCCGACAAGAGCACGCTGCCGCCCGAGCAGAACGTCGTAGCCCCACCCGCCGTAAGCGAAGCCGTTACCGTGCCGCTCACGACTGTCACGCTCACTGCGGAAGAAGTGGTGGAGCAACCTCCACTGGTCACGGTTACCGTATGGCTTCCTGCCTGGGTCGCGGTGTAGCTGCTGCTCGTGGCGCCGCTGATCGTGGTCCCGTTCCGCTTCCATACATAGGTATAGCCGGTTCCTGTATTCGCGTTCAGTACCACGTTCCCTCCCGAACAGATACTGGTAGACCCGGCCGCTGTGAGGCTGGCGGTCGGGGGTGTGTTCACCGTGACCGTAACGCCAGCCGAGGTCGCTGAACACGTCCCACTGGTAACCACCGCTGTGTAGCTGCCCGCCAGAGTGGCCGTGTAGCTGCTCGCCGTGGCACCGCTGATGGTGGTGTTGTTGCGCTTCCATACATAAGTGTAGCCCGTTCCCGTACTGGCGTTCAACACCACACTGCCACCCGTGCAGAAGGTTGTGGCACTTCCGGCTGTGAGGCTGGCTGTGATCGCCGTGGTCGATACCGTGACGCTGGTCGCGGATGAGGTCACCGCGCAACCGCCGTTGGTAACGGTCACCGTGTAACTACCGGTCTGTGTGGCCGTGTAGCTGCTTGCGGTGGCGCCGCTGATGGTGGTGCTGTTGCGCTTCCATACATAGGTATAGCCCGTTCCCGTGCTGGCGTTCAGCACCACACTCCCACCGGTACAAACGGTCGTGGGTCCAGCCGCCGTTATCGCAGCCGTGGGCGTGATCGACGTTCCTGCACACTGGCAGCTGGCATTGTAGACATCGCTCGCCGTGCACGCATTATTGTCGTTGCAGCTCGAACCGACCGTGGCCGTACCACCCACGACACCGAGGCAATCCGCGGAAGCCTGACCCGAAGCCGTACCGAATGTCCCAAGAGACATGTTGTAGTAGGTGCCCGTGGGAGCTGTTTCCAACTTGACCGCCCGGATCATGTATTGCCGCCCTGAAACGAAGGTCGCTGATGACGCCGTCCATGACGTACCGGTCACAGGACTCGTGGTCAATCGGACCGGAGCGGTGGTCGTGGTGGCCCCCATATCATAGATATGATACCCCAGCGGAGAGCCGCTGGCCGCGGTCCATGTGAAGTTCGGATGCCCTCCGGAATTGGTGATCTGCAGGTTGGAGGGCATGTTCACCATCACCTGGCGCAGGCTCGGATCACCCAGCAGACCCATATGGACGCGGTTGTAGCTGCCACCGGAATAGCCGCATGATTGTGGGGCGTACACGGACCCGTTGTTCATCGAAGCCCACATGCTGTAGCCGATGTTGTCACCCATGCCCATGTGGTGGAACCAGACGTTCGGGATACCGGCGAAACAGTTCGCCAGTGCCGCACCCCGGCCAAGTACACCGCGCATGAGGTTGTTCTGGCAGTCCCAGTCCCCGAAGTAGCTGCCCATCATCATGTTGAATACACCGCCCCACGTGACGCTGGTGCATAGTTCGTCCGTGCTGGCGACGTTGCTCGAGCTGATCCACGTACCACCTCCGCATGAATAGGTCCACAAGTAGCTCTGGTTGTTCACCGACGAACCGAAGGAAGTCCCGTTCGGGTTGAGATCGGTCAGGTTCGCTGTGCCCACGTTCGCCGCGATGCTGCGATAGCCGCAACCGGCGATGTTCAGATCCTCGAAGTTGTCGAATACCGCACCTCGGAACGTCGGCGTAGTCTGTTTGATCTTGAAGTTGTGCAGCTTCGTCAGATAGTTGCTCAGGACGGTCTGCTCGTTCTGACCGAGGTAGTACTGGAACGATTCGAGGTTGTACATGTCCACCCTGCCGACCTGTAGTTCGATGCCGCTGGGATAGTCGCTCTGGTCGAACTTCCCGTCTCCAGGTGTGTTCCGGTTGCGCGTGTCTTGAGCACTGGTGGTGTTCACCGAGTTGTCCGACCAGGTTCCGTTCATCTCTCCGTAGTAGCCATCTGCCGGCCAGGCGCCGGAATGGTCCCCGTGTCCATCCGGGTTCAACTGGCCCGAATAAGGCACCGGCACGTGGCCGAGCAGGAACACGGCCTTCACATTCGTAGGATCCGCGTTATAGTATGACTGGATCGTGGAGCGCACGCTGGAGACCGAGGCTGTCCGGCTCACATCGCTGCGCAGTACCACCCATCCGTCGGCACGCAGATCATTGATCAACTGAGTGATGGGCGTGGCCAGCGACGTGGCGAAGGTGTTGTCCACGATCAGGACCATTTTTCCCCGCGAATCGTCCATCGGCACCTGGATGCCTGAGGCGATGCACCCATAGCCGGTGCCCGCGCTCGAGGTGGTGCGCACCACCTTGTACTCGTAAGGCGTCCCGGTCGTCACGGTATTGTCCACATATTGGGTTGCGCCACCAACAGCCGTACCCAACTGTGTCCAGGTGGATGCGGTCTTCAGCTTGCGATGCACCGTGTAGCCTGTCGCTCCGGAGAACGACGGCCAGGTCAGCGTGATGCTCGCCGGGCTGGCAGATGTTACAGCGGTAACCTGAACGGATTCCTTCACGGCCGGGGTCTGAGCGGAAAGGCTCCAGACCGTGAGGCCGCTGATCGAAACCAGAGAGGCACGCAGCAGGTTCAAGGACTTCCACATGAGCAGTGTGGCGAACGATCGGGATCGCTGGCGGCGCGCCCATCGCGCAGCCCTCACTCGACCGTTGCGGCGGCAAAACTGCCATGTGCCCCCATGGCGCCCCGACGGAATTCAGACGAGCGCGGTGCTCTGGTCGACGGGCCGGAACGGCCGAAAAAGCCCGCAGAACGCGACTTGCCCGGTGAATGTCGTCACCTGCCCGATGTATGGACGGCTTAGCCTGACGGAAGCGGACCAGGCTGTGGTACCGCGGGTTTCGATGACCCGGGCAGCTGAAGACGCCGATACTGCAGCATTCCTGGCCCCGATGGTAGAAAAACGTGCCTGAGCCGGGTCTGTATCCCTCGCCGCATCGCACTGCCTATAGGGCAGCCAAGCCGGCCAGGGCACGAGGTTGGTTCAAGCCTGCACCGAAGCTACCTTCATCGCGCAACCGAATGGTCTGAACCTTTGAAAACGTACCTCGTTTGAACGCACCGCCCAGATCCGACAAGGGTCCTGCCCTGCGCTTGGCCAAGATCCGGAGAAGGGTTGATGACGATCGGAGCGAATGATCCACCCGCGCCTGGCAATGGCGCATCGAGCATGAGCGAACTACTCCCCAACGTATGGTCCCTTTTCGAGAACACGGCCAAGCGCTCTCCATCCAACCCGGCCGTCATCGATGGCGACCGGTCGATCGATTATGCAGAGCTGCACCAGAAAGCGCGGCGCCTGGCTCATGCACTTCGCCTTTCGGGAGCAGCGCCTGACCGCACGGTGGGTCTTTGCCTGGAACGCAGTTCCGAACTTGTCATCTCGGTACTGGGGATCCTTCAGAGCGGAGCGGGGTACTGCCCGATAGATCCGGCCTATCCCGTGGACCGCATCGCCTTGATGCTCGAAGATGCGGATCCACCTGTGGTGATCACGGACAGACAGCATCAGCATCTGTTCACGGGTACGAAGGCGAGGATCCTGCTCATCGAAGAGATCGACCTTGATAAGGGGCCCTCGCTTGACGGTCCAGCACCCGCCGGTCCGGAGAGTCTTTGTTACGTGCTCTTCACGAGCGGTAGTACCGGCCGGCCGAAAGGTGTGGCCATGCACCACGCCCCACTCATCAACCTGATCCAGTGGCAATGTCGCACCTCGGTACTGAGCGAAGGCGATCGCACCCTGCAGTTCGCGCCTATCAGCTTCGATGTGAGCTTCCAGGAACTGTTCACCACGTTCGCGCAAGGCGGCACCCTGGTACTGATCACCGATGAGGACCGCCTGAACAGCACGCAGCTCCTGCGAAAGCTCATCGCGCAGCGGATCAGCCGGATCATCGTGCCTTTCGTGGCCTTACAATACCTGGCGGAGGCGGTGGAACGCACCGGCGAAGTGCCCTCCTCATTGAAGGAGATCTTCACGAGCGGCGAGCAATTGAAGATCACTCCCGCGATCGCCAGCCTGTTCAAGCAGTTGCCCGGCTGCCGTTTCTGCAACCAGTACGGACCGACCGAGGGCCATGTGGTGAGCGAACTGGAATTGAAGGGCGACCCTTCGACCTGGCCGGCGTTGCCCAACATCGGCAGTGCCATCGACAACGTGAAGCTCTACGTGCTCGATGACCAGATGAAGCCGGTGAAACAGGGCGAAGAAGGTGAGCTCTATCTCGGCGGCGCGTGCGTGGCGAAAGGCTACATCGGCCGTGACGACCTCACTGCCGAGCGGTTCCTGGCCGATCCGTTCGTGAACGGTGGCCGCATGTACAAGACCGGCGACCGCGCGGCGGAGCTGCCCAACGGCGAGATCGACTACAAAGGCCGCATCGATGGCCAGGTGAAGGTGCGTGGCTACCGCATCGAACTGGGCGAAGTGGAAGTGGCCATGGAGAAGCACCCTGTGGTGGAGCAGGCCGTGGCCAACGTGCGTGAGGACCGTCCCGGACTGAAGCGTTTGATCGGCTACTACGTGGCGAAGAGCGAGCTCAGCACCAACGAACTGCGCAAGCACCTCGCTTCCCTCCTTCCCGACTACATGCAGCCTTCCGCCTTCGTCGCCGTGAAGGACCTGCCGCGCACACCGAGCGGAAAGATCGACCGCAAAGCCCTGCCAGCGCCGGATGTGAAACGCCCCGACTTGGACGTGGCTTTCTCGACGCCGCAAAGCGCCGTGCAGATGACCCTCGCGAACGTCTGGGCGGATCTGCTCGGCATCGACCGCGTGGGCATTGACGACAACTTCTTCGACCTCGGCGGCAACTCGCTGTTGAGCATACAGGCGGTAGCACAGCTTGAAGGCCACGGCCTGAAGCTGCCCATCGTGAAGCTCTACCAGCACCCGACGATCCGCGCATGCGCCGCTTTCCTCGCCGATGGTCCGTCGGGCACCAGCCCGGCAGAGATGGCTCATGCACGAAAGGCCGGGCTGGTGCCCGGCGGACCAAAAGCGGACGTCGCCATCATCGGCATGAGCGGCCGTTTCCCCGGCGCTGCCAATGTGGAGGAGCTCTGGAAGAACCTGCTCGCCAAGAAGAACAGCATCAGCACTTGGACCGCCGAGGAGATCGACCCGAGCGTGCCCGCTGAACTGCGCAACGAC
>CAZYPC010000122.1:5787-12451 GCA_964649165.1 uncultured Chryseobacterium sp. | reverse complement strand
CCACACCGGCCCTTACCCGTTAAGCCGGGGTGGTTGTTCTGTTCAAGGCAGTTGCCCCTCACCCCCATCCCCTCTCCCGAGGAGAGGGGGGCTAGCCATCAGGGCAATTGTTGAGTTCTGACGTTATTGGGGGTCGTACTTCCCACGTTGACCAGTATCGGGTCGCGGTCATTCCCGCTGCCGGTGTACTTCACCTCCCCGTTCAGGTTCACATCGCGGGTGCTGTAGGCGTTGCTCAGCACGTTGTTCGGCGTGGTGCTGCCCACGGTTACCAGGATGGGGTCGCGGTCGTTGCTACTGCCCGTGTACTTCAACGTACCGTCGAAGGAAACGTCGCCGGCCCAGAGCACTTCCGCTGGGAAGCTGCCACTGACGCTCTTGCGCGCAGCGGTGCCGTAGGTCGTCGTCGCGTTCGTGGTGAAGTCCAGCGCTGTCGTGGTTGAACTGAGCGCGACGGGACTTGCCGACATGCAGCCCAAGTGGTTCCGCTGCCGCACGGCCACATGGTAGCTGTTGGCGGGCACAGCGAAGGAGACCGGCGATGTGCCGTCCAGGTCCACGATGTCACCATCACGCTGCACCAATGCGCTGCGGCTGGCGATGATGCTGGCCGGAGCCGCAGGGCTGCGCAATTCAAGGAGCACCCAGTCCACAATGGCGTTGTTGCCGCCTGCGGCGATCACCGCCGGGGCCACGGAACCGCTGTTTTCGCTACCGGTATGCGTGTAGCCCAGTCCGGGGTACGGATCAGTGAGCGGGAAGGTGCCCAGCCCACGCAGGGCGTCGTTCATCAGGCCGGTGGCGCTCACATAGGGTCCTTCCAGGATGACCCGCGCCGCGACCGTGATGGCCGTAGGTGTGCCCACACAAGCACAGGTGGCCGTGAGCACATCATTGTCGGTATTCGCATCGCCATCGTCGCACGGTTCACCCACGCGCCCGAACACGGATGGGCAGTCGTCAGAACCATCGGCCACATAGCCAACCGGCTGGTCGCAGTCGAGGCTGTCCGCAACGGTATCCCCGTAACCATCACCATCTGTATCCGCATACCAGAGCACGGGCTGCGGTTCGCTGACAGTCACATAACCCGTATCGTTCGGGCACGGGGCGGTCCCGGTGACGATGTAGCGGTACGCGCCCGGGTCCATGCTGGACGGGTCGTATGATCCACCGCTCACCGTGCTGGGTCCGGTCCATGAACCACCGGTCTGTGGGCTGCCGCCCAAGGCGGCGATCAAGAGCTCGGGATCTGCGTTGGCACAGACTGTCAAGGCGCCGTCCGTACCCGCATTCGGAGCCGGTTGCGCTGTCACCGTCACAGTTGCTGTGGCATTCGTGCAGGGTGCCGCACCGGATACCGTGTAAGTGTACACACCAGAACCGGCCAACGCTGGGCTCCAGGAGCCACTCGCATCAGGTGTACCACCGAGCTGTGCGAAGAGCTGTGGGGCGGTTACCATGTTGCCTGCGCAGATGGTGAGGGCTCCGTCGGTGCCAGCGTTCGGGGGCTTGTTGATCGCAAGGTTGGCACCATTGCCAGTACCGGTTACCGCCGGTGTGCTGCTGACCACCCGAATGCGGTATCCTGCACCGGAAGGTGTTGCAGAAGGCAGGGTGCAATTGATGATACCACTTGCCGAACTGTTCAAGCTGCCGATCGCCGCAGGACTGGCGAAGCTGCCCGCGGCGTCGCTGAGTTCCGCGGTAAAGCTGTTTCCCCCGCCGTAAGTGCCCTCAGTGACGTACGTGACGGGGAAGGAACTCGTTCCATCCGCGCAGAACGCAGTGCTCGCGACGCTGCAACGCAGCTCCGTGATGGTGGAGTACGACCAGAAGTCCTGCGCATTGGAACCGGCGGACCCGGTGCCGATGTAGCCCTTGGTACCGTTGCTGAAACCCACGGCCGCGTGCCGGGGAGCGCCACTGTACGTGGCCTTCTGTGTCCACGTGTTCGCGGCGGGGTCGTACTCCCAGAAGTCGTTCTTGTTGGTACCATCGTACCCTGTACCGATGTAGCCCCTGGGGCCTATGCTGAACCCGGTGGCCGAATTGCGGCCGCTACCACCGAAGTTGGCCATCTGGGCCCAGCTATCGGTGGTGGGGTTGTATGCCCAGAAGTCGTTCCGGTTGGAGCCATCATGCCCGGTGCCGATGTAGCCCTTGTCGCCGATGCTGAGGCCCACTGCGTAGATGCGCGGCGATCCCCCGAAATTGGTCTTCTGTGTCCACGTGTCGGTGCCGGGATCATAGGCCCAGAAGTCGTTCCGGTTGGAACCATCGCTACCCGTGCCGATGTAGCCCTTGTCGCCGATGCTGAAGCCCACCGCGTAAACCCGCGCGCTCCCTCCGAAGTCGGCCTTCTGGGTCCATGTGTTGGTGACCGGGTCGTATGCCCAAAGATCCCGCTTGTTGCCATCCGATGCGGCACCCGTGCCGATGTAGCCCTTGTTGCCGATGCTGAAGCCCACGGCCGAATAGCGCGCAGCGCCGCCGAAATCGGCTTTCTGGGTCCATGCGTCAGTTGCGGGGTCGTAGGCCCAGAAGTCGTTCATGGGCGCGGTATCATAACCGGTACCGATATAGCTCAGGCCCCCGATGCTGAAGCCCACGGCGTAGCGGCGCGTGCCACCGCCCACGTTGGCCCGTTGGGTCCAGAGGTCCAGTTCGGTCACACATCCCGTGGCCCCTTCACCGCTGGCCTGCCCCATGGAACAGGCCGTGCAAACCGTTGCCGATGGTGCAGCGCTGAAGGTGCCCACCGGACAAAGGAGACATGTGATGGCACCGTAGACACCGCTGTAACTGCCCGCCGCGCACGGCAGTTGCTGCAGGCCGTCAGGGCAGTAGGTGCCCGGCGGGCAGGGTGTGCATCCGGTGATCACCACGTTCGTCCCGATCAACGTGGTGACCGGGTAGTATCCCGGCATACATGCACAGCTGCTTGTATTGAAGTTCGCGATACCGGATAGCGCCAAGGGGCAGAGGTCGGTGTTGTCGGCAACGTAACCCGATGGTTGCCCGCACGCCGTGCTGTCCGCAGCGGCATCGCCGAACCCATCGCCATCCGCATCCGCATACCATAGCGTGGGCATGCTGATGGTCAGGCTGCCGGTGTTCGCGGTGCCCGTTACCGCCACATCGCTGCTCACCACACGCACGCGGTAGCCGGTCCCCGGCGGAATGGCCAGGGGAATGGTGCAGGTGATGGACCCACTGGATGTGGCGTTCACATTGCCGATGGCCGTGGGGCTGGTGAAACCAGCGGCGGCATCGCTCAGTTGGGCCACGAAGGTGTTGCCGCTGTTGAACAGGCCGCTCGTGGAATAGCTCACGGAGAAGGTGCTCGCCCCGTCCGCGCAGAAGGAAGTGCCCGCAACACTGCACGTCAGGTCGATGAAAGCGCTGTATGCCCAGAGATCGCTCGCATTGGTAACTGCCGAACCTGTTCCGATGTAGCCCTTGGTGCCGTTGCTGAACCCCGTGGCCGCGTGGCGTGGCGCACCACTATAGGTGGCCTTCTGTACCCACGTGTTGCTGGTGGCATTGTATTCCCAGAAATCGCTTGTATTGGAGCCGTCGTATCCGGTGCCGATGAAGCCCTTGCCGCCGATGGTGAAGCCCACCGCCGAGTTGCGCCCGCTACCGCCGAAGTCGGCTTTCGGGGACCATGCATCGCTGCCGGGGTCGTACTCCCAGAAGTCCTTGCGGTTGGAACCGTCGTACCCGGTACCGATGTAGCCCTTGGCGCTCGTGCTGAAGCCAACGGCCCAATAGCGGCCGGTGCCGCCGAAGGCGGCTCGCTGGGTCCAGGTATCCATGGTGGGATCGTACTCCCAGAAGTCGTTCCGGTTTGACCCGTCGTTACCTGTGCCGAGGTAGCCCTTGGTGCCGATGCTGAAGCCCACGGCTCCCTGGCGGTCCGTTCCGCCGAAGCTGGCCTTCTGGGTCCAGCTATTGGTGCCCGGGTCGTACGCCCAGAAGTCGTTCTGCGCCGCGCCGTTGGTGCCGGTGCCGATGTAGCCTTTGGAGCCGATGCTGAAGCCCACGGCGGAATAGCGTGCGGTACCACCGAAATCGGCCTTCTGCGTCCATGCATCCAGCGCGGGGTCATATTCCCAGAAGTCGCCCATGGGGGCCGTATCGAACCCGGTGCCGATGTAGCTCTTGGCGCCGATGCTGAAGCCCACGGCATAGCGGCGGGCATTCCCCCCTGCGGAAGCCCTCTGCACCCACAGGTCCGTGCCCGGCACACAGGCCGTGGCACCCTCGCCGCTCGCTTCGCCCAACGGACAGGTGGTGCAGGAGGTGGCCCCCGGTACCGCGTTGAAGGTACCCGCCTGGCATAGCGTGCAGGCGATGGCACCGCTGCCGCTGCTGTAGCTGCCTGCCGCACAGGGCAGTTGCTGCAGGCCATCCGGGCAGTAGTTCCCCGGTGGGCAGATGGTGCAGCCCGTGATCACCGTGTTGGACCCCACCTGGGTGGTGGTGGCGTAGTAGCCTGGATCGCAGGCACAGTTGCCCGTGTTGAAGTTGGCGATACCGGGCAGGGCCAGCGGGCAGGGATCCGTATTGTCCGCGACATGGCCCACCGGTTGGGCACAGGCCATACTGTCCGCAGCGGCATCACCGAAGCCGTCGCCGTCAGCATCCGCGTACCAAGCCGTGGGTGCCGTGATGGTGAGGTCCGCACCGTTGTCCGTACCCGTGATGCTGGGGGCGCTGGCCACCACGCGGATGCGGTAGCCCGCACCGGCAGGTGTGCCAAGGGGTACCGCGCACGGTACGCTGCCACTGCCGGTGGCGCTCAGGCTGCCGATGGCCACCGGGCTGGCAAAGCTGCCGCTGGCATCGCTGAGCTGGGCGGTGAACATGTTGCCACCCGCAAAGGGGGCTGCGGCCGTGAAAGGCATGTTGAAGTTGCTGCCGTTGGCGCAGAAGGGGCCGCTCACGCTGCCTGTGCTCAGGCTGTTGCTGCTGTACCGCTTGGCATACAGAAAAGAGCTGCCATAGGCCACCACCATGTTGTCCTGCGCATCCAGTTGCAACCAGCGGGTTGAAGCGCCCATGATCGGTGCCGTAAATCCGGCTGTACCCACCACCTCCCAGTTGGAGCCATTCCAGCGCTGTACCGTAGTTCTTCCACCGTTGATCACATCTCTGTAAGCGACCACGGGATCGCCGCTCGCGTCCAATGCGAGGCTCTGGGAATCGGCAACTCCAGCGGAAATGCCCGGAGTGCCCACCACGCTCCAGGCTGAGCCGTTCCAGCGCATCACGGTGGTCTTTTGGCCGTTGGCGTCATCGCGAAAGGCGACCACGGGGTTTCCGCTCCCATCCAAGGCGAGGCTCTGGTAGGTCGCTTGGCCTGAGGAAATCCCAGGAGCACCCACCACGCTCCAAGCCGCGCCGTTCCAGCGCATCACGGTGGTCTTGTGTCCGTTGATCACATCGGCGTAGGCGACCACGGGGTCGCCGCTTGCATCCAGAGCTAGGCTCTGGTTATAGGCGGTTCCCGCAGAAATGCCTGGAGTACCCACGGTGCCCCAAGCCGTGCCGCTCCAGCGCATCACAGTGGTCTTGCCGCTGCTGGCATCATCATAGTAGGCGACCACGGGGTTGCCGCTCGCGTCCAGGGCGAGGCTATGGTAGCCAGTAGATGCAACGGAAATGCCCGGAGCACCCACCACGCTCCAGGCCGCGCCGTTCCAACGCATCACGGTGGTCTTGCCGCTGTTAGCATAATCCGCGTAGGCGACCACGGGGTTGCCGCTCGCGTCCAAAGCGAGACTTTGGAACTGGGCATATCCAGCTGAAATGCCCGGGGCGCCCACGGTGGCCCAGGCCGCGCCGTTCCAGCGCATCACGGTGGTCTTGCCGCCGATGGCCTCATCCCGATAAGCGACCACGGGGTTGCCCGCTGCGTCCAGGGCGAGACTTGGGGCAGCGGCCCCCGCAGCCGAAATGCCGGGAGTGCCTAACACGCTCCAAGCCCCGCCGTTCCAGCGCATCACGGTGGTCTTATCGCCATTGGCGCCATCCGCGTAGGCGACAACGGGGTTGCCCGCAGCGTCCAGGGCGAGGCATAGGTAATAGGCAAGTCCAGCGGAAATGCCTGCGGTGCCCACGGTGGCCCAGGCGGATCCGTTCCAGCGCATCACGGTGGTCTTGGATCCGTTGGGACCATCTTGATAGGCGACCACGGGGTTGCCCACAGCGTCCAGGGCGAGACTTTGGTACTGGGCAGCCCCAGCGGAAATGCCTGCGGTGCCCACGGCGGTCCACGCGGAGCCGTTCCAGCGCATCACGGTGGTCTTTTCGCCGTTGGCAACATCCTGATAAGCGACCACGGGGTTGCCGCTCGCGTCCAACGCAAGGCTCTGGAAATAGGCTTGGCCTGCGGAAATACCGGCAGCACCCACCACGTTCCAAACCGTGCCGTTCCAGCGCATCACGGTGGTCTTTTGTCCATTGGTATTATCCGTGTAGGCGACCACGGGGTTGCCGCTCGCGTCCAACGCAAGGCTCTGGTATAAGGCGCTTCCAGCAGAAATGCCGGGAGTGCCCACCACGTTCCAAGCCGCGCCGTTCCAGCGCATCACGGTGGTCTTGCTGCCGTTGGCGTCATCGCGGTAGGCGACCACGGGGTTGCCTGCGGCGTCCA
>CAZYPC010000122.1:0-5687 GCA_964649165.1 uncultured Chryseobacterium sp. | reverse complement strand
GGCATATCCAGCGGAAATGCCCGGGGTGCCCACCACGCTCCAGGCCACGCCGTTCCAGCGGACCACAGTGAGACCGCCATTGGCACCATCAAAGTGGGCGACCACGGGGTTGCCTGCGGCGTCCAGTTTCAAGCTCTGCGATGCAGCACCTCCCGCAGAGGGCCAGTTATCGTCATCGGGCCCCAGCGGCAGCCATGCCAATTGGGCATGCAAGGTGGAGGAGCACACCAGGAAGATCGCTGGAGCAAGGGTGGTTCGGAGCAAGCGCATTGGAACAAAGGGTTGGCGGTGGAGGGTGGTGTTCAGTGGATCCCAAGGGCCTTCATGTCTTGGGGAGAAACGCTGGGTGGCATCTGGCCTTTGCGGATCTTGTCGATCACGAATGCAGCCAGCTTTTCGGCCTCGACCCGGGTCTTGCACCCCTCCTTGCCGGGCACACCGGGCAAATGGGTCTGGTGCACGAAGAGGTGGCCGTTGCTGAAAATGTCGTAGCCGTAGGTGCCGTTGGGCGCAGGCACGATGCGGTACGTGAGTTCAGCACCTCGCTGGCTTTCCGATGCCGGAAAACGGAGCGCTGCGGTATCCTGGGGAGCCAGTGCTGCTGTGTGCGGTAGCGGCAATTGTGTGTTGGCTACCGGCGTGGCCGCAGGTGGAACAAGCGGCGCGCGTTCCACGGGTTGCGCGTTGCACCCCATGATGAACACACACGCACAACCGGCGATCGGCAGGTACCTGCCCACGCGCAACGCCCGAAAGCGGCCAACGTCTGCGAACGTTGTTTCCATGATCTCCCCATGGGATCAAGGGATGCTCCGGGAAGGCCCCGGAGGGCTTGATACCTCAAGATTAGGAGATCGGTCGCATATACCCAACGCGGTTGAAAAGTCCTGCGCGGAGCAAGTTCTCCTGCATGGCTCCACAGCTACAGACAACGAGTTCCAAGAGATCGGTGTTGAGCCGAAATGGTTGTGCTCCTTACTGGAAGCCATCCAAAAATTACCCGTTGGGCCGCGCTAGGGTCCTTCACGACCATCCGTGCGTTCCGCTGTTCGCGTGTGCCGCATGTTTCGATGCTTTTTCGAGCCCCAATATGGCGCGACTCCAGCATCTGTGAACATCCCCGAGGTGCGGCATTAAAAGGGCCTGCGAGTACGAGCGTGCCGGAGCGCAAAAACACGAACGGCGCCCTATGAGGACGCCGCGCATGCACCGCACCAGCCTTTACCCGTTAAGCCGGCCTGGACCTTCTGATCATGGCAACTGCTGCACCCGCGCGTTGTTCGGCGTAGTGCTGCCCACGTTCACCAGGATCGGGTCGAGATCATCAGCAGTGCCCGTTGTATACCTCATGGCACAACGGGACCGGGTGAAGGCCCTGCCCCAAATGGGGTCAGGGACTTCCCTGAACCAGCGAGGCGTCATTCTACCGATGTACCACCAACCGCTCGGTGTACACTTTCTCACCTGCTTGCAGTCGCACCATGTACAGACCTGCCGCGAGGTGCTGCTCGAATTCCATCAAGGTATTGAGCTGGCCGTCCTGCACGGGGATCACGTGGGTGGCCACCATCTTGCCGTAGACATCGGTCACATCCACCACCACGGTGTTCAAGGTAACGTCGAAGCCGGTGAGCGAAAGGTTCATCAATGCACCATCGTTCGGGTTGGGCCAAACGCTCAAGTGGGCGTCGCGTTCAAGGATACCGTCCCCGGGTTCCAGCGCCATGGCATTGCCGCAGATGGCCACACCGATGGTGATGGTGCAGACCGCACCGAAGGGGCAGTACGTGAGGCCACCGTCCATGGACACGCGCACGCGCACATCGTAGCAGTTGTTGTTCTGCAGGGGGTTCGTCACGAAGCTCAAGGCCACGGAGTTCGTCGGCACGGTGATCTTGCGCAGGTACGCGGTCTTGCTGAACTCGAACTGGTAATGGGTGGCGCCTGTCACGGAGGTGGCGTAGATGGTGTTGGTGAGACTGAGGCCCGTGGCCCCGCAGGAAATGACGGGGCTGGCCGTGGTGGTGAGCTGGCTGAGCTGGCATGGAGGCACCGGCAGGTACAAGCGGCACGCGGGCCCGAAGACCCCGTACGTACCGTTCAGCAGTGATCGGACCCGCACGTTCAGGAGCACGCCGAGGGGGACCGTGGGCGGGCTGCTCATGGCGTTGAGCCGGAAGTAGCTGGCTTTCTGCGCTGTCGGGGTAGCGATGGGCCAACCGTTGCCGGGCGCGGCATGGGTGAAGAGGATCCGGCGGCTGAATCCCCCGTTCGGATTGGTGATCCAGAACTGGTAGCCGGTGTTCGCGTTCACCGTCGGCGTGCTGATGCTGTACAAAGCCGTCACCGCCGGATCCGGGTTGGCATGCAGCACGGTGGTGGGCGTGGCCGTCATCACATCACAGCTCGCGGGGTGCAGCGTTCCGCTACCGAGCGGTACACAGAAGCCCAGTGCACTGAAGCTGGTGGAGGTGAAGGTGGAGCCGTTGCCGAAGTTGTCGATGATGCGGTTGTTCGCCGCATCGCGCAGCACATGGCCACCGGGGTTGATGCCGTCCCCGAAGCTGTCGAACACGCGCAGGTCATAGCAGCCGTTGGGCAGGCAGCAACTCACTACGATGGTGCTGTTGTTCGCATAGCCGCTGCCGCTGCACATCACCGTGTTCGTGCTCGTGATCACGATGTCCCAGCTGGTCTGCACCGCATTGCCATCGGTGTTCAGGGTGAGGGTCACCACGTTGTCAGAGCAGGGAGTTCCATAGCAGTAGCAGTTCGGCGACCACACGTCATTGATCGTGTTCGGGTTGTTGTCATTGCAGGACGACCCGGGCACGGTCGGTCCGCCGAGCACGCCCATGCAATCGAAGGGGTTCCATTCCCAGATATCCTGCAACGGCACATTGCCGCCGTTGGTGCGGCCGCAGGTGATGTAGCCGTAGTTGCCGATGGAGAAGGCCATCGCATCCTTCCGGTCGGAGGGCGCCCCGAACGTCAGGCGCTGTATCCATGTGTTCGTTCCCTGATCGTATTCCCAGAACTCCTGGTTGCTGAAACCGTTGTCACCCGTGCCGATGTATCCCTTGGTTCCGATGCTGAAGCCTGCGGCCGCATAGCGGGCGGTGCCGGGGTAATTCGCCTTCTGCACCCATGAATCGGCGACGGGATCGTACTCGAAGAAATCCTGCTTGCGCGTGAACGCATCGATACCGGTTCCCACATAACCACGTCCGTTCATGCCGAAACCCACGGCGTGCGTACGGGCCGTTCCCGGGAAGGAGGACCTCGCCGACCATTGGTCCAACACCGGGTCGTACTCATACAGATCGGCCAGTGGCCCACTGGTGCTCGCACCCAGACCGGCGAAACAACGGTTGCCGATGGAGAAGGCGACGGCGCCATAACGCGCCGCGGCGGGCAAGGGGCTGCGCGGAGCCCACGAGTTGGAACCCGGGTCGTATTCCCAGAGATCGTTGTTCAGTTGGGAGATGTTGCCCAGCCCCAGACCTGCGTACCCTTTCGTCCCCGTTGCGAAACCGGAGCACCAAATCCGTGGTGTGCCCGGAAAGTCGGCCTTCTGGGTCCATACTCCGCCGTATATGGGGTCGAACTCCCAGAAGTCCTTCAACGCTTGGGATCCGGTGGACCCGGCACCCACGTATCCTTTCCCGCCGAGGGCGAAAGCGAATCCAGCATATCGGCCGATGCGGCCAAGCGCAGCGCGCGCGCTCCATACGTCGTTCACGGGATCATAGGCCCAGAGGTCATTGGCGCCGAGGTAGAAATAGCTCGAGTACAGGCTGCCCATTCCCATGTACGCCGTTCCGCCGATGCAAAAGGCCGAGGCGTGCATGCGGACGCCACCGGGGAAATTGCTCTTCTGCGTCCAGGTATCACCGGAGGGATCGTACTGCCAGAGATCGTCATTCACGGGGCCGTTCTGGTTCTGGCCGCAAGCGATATAGCCCTTGGTGCCGAGGCCCCAACCCACGGCCCTGTTCCTGCCCAGCGGACCCACATCGCTCTTTTGCGTCC
The DNA here is from genome assembly GCA_964649165.1 of uncultured Chryseobacterium sp. Lineage (GTDB taxonomy): Bacteria > Bacteroidota > Bacteroidia > Flavobacteriales_F > PHOS-HE28 > PHOS-HE28. Next base: position 1,655 of record CAZYPC010000122.1, on the reverse strand, counting down.
ATGTGTCCAGCACAGGGTCGTACTCCCAGAAATCCTTCAGGGTGACGGAACTGAAATTCACCTGGCTGACGCCGGTGCCGATGTACCCTTTGGAACCGATGGCGAAGCCCACCGCCAACTGACGTCCAGCATCCGGCATGCTCGCTTTCTGCGTCCATTGGTCGCTCGATGGATCGTACTCCCACAGGTCATTGGAGAACCCGAATCCGGGAGAGCCCGTGCCCACATACCCTTTGCTGCCGATGCCGAATCCCACCGCCCAGATCCGAACGCCCCCACCGAAGTTGGCCTTTTGCGTCCATGTGTTCCCGGTCGGATCATATTCCCAGAAATCGATCGCGGGGTACCCGATGCCGATGTAGCCTTTGCTGCCAATGGCCAACCCCACCGCGAACGTGCAAGGCGCACCTCCGTAATCGGCCATCTGGGCCCAGCTGTCGTTGACCGGATCGTACTGCCAGAGATCCTTGCAGCTTGTGCCATGCACATCGCCGGTACCGATGTACCCCTTGCCACCCACGGAGAATGACGCCGCCCCCAGCCGGGCATCCACTTGCATGCCGGTCAACGGGGTCCAATTCAATTGGGCTGACGCGAAAGACACGATGAGCCCGAACGCCGATACGAGCGCTTTACGAGTGGTTCCGATCGTTGTCATGGTTCCTGTCCTTTGTGTTCCGGTTTCAGGGGATGATCCGCAACTCCTGCAGTTCTGTTGAGGACACCGTAGGAGGCATTTCGCCTTTCTTGATCTTCTCCACGACGAAGGCCGCCAGTTTCTCCGCATCGGCCTTGGTCTTGCAGCCATCGTTGCCGGGCTGGCCGGGCAAGTTGGTCTGGTGGATCAGCAACTTGCCATCGCTCTGTATTTCGTAACCGAAGGTGCCGTTGGGCGCGTCGATAATGGTGAACGCCAGGGCCGCCCCGGCGTGTGCTCGCGCCTCCGGGAATCGGGCCACAGGCTCCTCCTTCGTTGTGTCCGAGGCGGGCATCGTCGAACCGGTGCTGTCATTCATGACGACCCGGTGGGACGATCCCTGTTCAGTGGAAGAGGTACAAGCGCCGACGATCACAAGCGCGACCGGCACCGTGATACCCAGGAAAAAGCGGGTGTGCGCCATGATCCATTCCTCGATCGGGCAAGGAAATTAGCGGGTCCGCTCCGAATTGGCATCATCTGTTCATAACGCGTGGCAGATGGTCGCAATGGACAGCACCCCTAGGTCCTGACAAGCACATCCGCAAGACAGCCATCCCCCCTATCCTCCTTGCGGCATAGCTACCCCCGCTCGTGCAGGGCATGCGTCGAACGTGGTTGACCGGTCACTTCAGCTCTCCCGACACCACCGATACCGATCCCATGTGCCGGCCAAGGCGCACATGCGCAATCGTTCCGCGGTCGATCCGCTCCTCGCCCAGGGCCAAGTGCAGGTCATCCACGTTGCCGATGGCCGGCCGTCGACGCCAATGATGAGGTCGCCGATGCGCAGTGGGGACCTGTACATACCGGGCAAGTTGCCGGAGGCGACCGAGGGGTTGGCCCGCCGGAACGCACGAACGGCGCCGGACCCCGGATCAAAGACCGGGGCTTGGCGCCGCGCATGCACCACACCGGCCCTTACCCGTTAAGCCGGGGTGGTTGTTCTGTTCAAGGC
>CAZYPC010000121.1:0-12582 GCA_964649165.1 uncultured Chryseobacterium sp. | reverse complement strand
CCGCTCTCCTGGAAGTGCTTCAGCATCATGATCTGCACCATGTTGCCCACATGCAGGCTGTCCGCCGTGGGATCGAAGCCGATATAGCCGGTCGCCGGACCCTGGTTCAGGAAATCGCGGGTGCCCGGTATGCTGTCGTGCAACAGCCCACGCCAGGTAAGTTCTTCGACGTGATCGCGTACGGTGCTCATAAGGGCGGCGAAGATATCGGAGCGGTTGTCGGTTGGCGGTTGTCGGTTGGCGGTTGCCGGTTGTCCGTTGTCGGGCTGCCGATGGTGGCCTTCAGAGCAGCCATATGCGCTGTTACCACTACGCCAGACAACCGACAACGAACACCCGACAACTATTCCCCGCACCTTCGCGCCCATGGACCTCGTCACCGGCGGCACCGGCATCGTAGGTGTTCACGTGTTGAACGAGCTGCTCGAAAAGGGGCGGAACGTCCGCGCGCTGCACCGGCCCGGAAGCGACCGGGAACTGGTCCGTCGGGTGCTGCGTCACTACCACCCGGACGGCGATGCGCGCTTCGATCGCATCGAATGGGTGGAAGGCGATCTGTTGGAACCGGACGCGTTGAACGCGGCGATGAACGGCGTGGAGCGCGTGTTCCACTGCGCGGCCCTGGTCTCGTTCGACCCGCGTGATACCAAGCGCATGTTCCTGCACAACATCACCGGCACGGCCAATGTGGTGAACGCGATGCTGGAGAACGGTATCCCGCGCCTTGGTCATGTGAGCAGTACGGCCACCATCGGCTTCAAGCCGGATGGTAGCGCGAACGACGAGTCCATCCCGTTCAAGTCGGACACGTCAGCGTCCGCCTATGCGATCAGCAAGCACGAAGCGGAGCTGGAAGTACACCGCGGGATAGCCGAAGGGCTCCATGCTGTGATGGTGAACCCCTGCGTGGTGATCGGACCCGGCCCCGCCGGACGCAGCAGCATGACCATCATGGAGCGCATGCGCAAAGGCTCCCGCTTCTATCCGCGAGGCAGCAATGCGGTGGTGGATGCGCGCGACGTTGCCGCCGCACTGGTGCGCCTTACGGACGAGGGCGCTGACGGCGAACGGCACCTGCTGATCGGCGAGAACATCAGTTACCAGAAGCTCTTCAGCACGATCGCGGAGACCGCTGGCCGGTCCGCACCCTCCCTGTCCATTCCACCGTGGGTGCTCGGCCTGGCGTGGCGCGCTGAGCGGCTACGGAGCCTCTTCGGTGGTCGACCAATGATCACCAGGGTCTCCGCGCGCACGGCATCCAGGCCACGGCTCTATGACGGATCGAAGGCGCGACGGATCCTGGGCATGGAATTCCTGAGCGCGACCGAAGCGGTGGAGAATACGGAGCGCTTCTTGCGCGCTCAATGAGCAGTACCCGTGCTGTCCGCCACATCCACCCGCTTCTGTAGTCCAGTCAGGACCTCATTATAGATGTCCTTCAGCTCGGCGGGGTGGTCGACATACCACTGGTAGGTCGTCTTGAACTGCTCCTCGGTCACACCTTGTTCCTTGAACATCTCCGTATAATACTGCAGCACCGGGACCTTGGTGAACTTGTCGATGACCTGCTCGTGGTTCACACGCGCCTCGATGAGCTGTCCCTCCAGCAGCACCTGTGTGAACTTGTCCTGTGGAAGCAGGTCCGCAGGACGCTCCTCCACCGTGGAACAGGCCGCCAGGCAAAGCGACCAGGCGATGATGCGTCGCCTCATCGGTCGAAAAGCAAACGTTCACCGCGCGCAGAGCGATCGACCTGACCATCCGCATAGACCGATCGCCCGTTCACCCACGTCTTCACCACGCGCGAGCGGAAACGCTGCCCTTCCATTGGCGACCAGCCGCACTTGTACAACAGGTTCTCCCGGGAAACCGTCCAAGGCGCATCCAGGTCCACGAGCACCAGGTCCCCGTAGCCTCCTTCACGCACAAAGCCGCGTTCCGCTACATCGAACAGCCGCGCCGGTGCGTGGCACATCTTTTCGACTACATGCTCCAGGGTGAACACGCCCTGATGCATCAGCTCCAGCATGGCCACGAGCGAATGCTGAACAAGTGGCGCCCCGCTGGGACAGCTCGAATAGGGACGAGCCTTCTCCTCCAGGGTGTGCGGCGCATGGTCCGTGGCCACCACATCGATGCGCCCCTCATTCACTGCCCGACGTATGGCATCCCGGTCAGCCGGGGTCTTCACCGCCGGGTTCCATTTGATGCGGGTACCCTTCGTGGCGTAGTCGGCATCGGTGAACCACAGGTGGTGCACGCACGCCTCGGCGGTAATGCGCTTGGTCTCCAAGGGGCCTGTTCCGAAGAGCTCGAGCTCCTTCGCGGTGCTGATGTGCAGCACGTGCAACCGTGTACCGTGCTCCTTCGCCCGCGCCACCGCCCGGCTGCTACTGAGCCAGCACGCCTCGGCGCTGCGGATGCGCGGATGCTCCTCCAACGGGATATCCTCGCCGTAGCGTCCCTTGGCAGCTTCCGTGTTCGCGCGGATCGTCGGTTCATCCTCGGCGTGAACGGCGAGTATCATGTGGGCCCGGCGGAACAGTCCATCGAGCGTCCGCTCATCGTTCACCAGCATATCGCCGGTGCTACTGCCGAGAAAGGCCTTCAACCCGCATACGGTGCGCGGATCCGTGCGCAACACCTCATCGAGGTTGCCGTTGCCCACGCCCATGAAGAAGGAGTAGTTCGCCACGCTGTTCGCCGCCCCCAGCGCATATTTCTCCGCGAGCAGTTCCTGCGTGAGCGTGTTGGGCACCGTATTCGGCATCTCCATGAAACTGGTGATACCACCTGCGACCGCTGCGGCTGAGCCATGTGCGATGTCGTCCTTGTGGGTAAGGCCCGGCTCGCGAAAATGGACCTGATCGTCGATCGCTCCCGGAAGCAGGTGCAGGCCCTCGGCATCATGCTCATCCGCGTTGCGAACACCGCCCAGACCTTCCGGTGCGATCCGTTCGATGCGCGCACCGTTCATGAGGACGTCGGCTAGGAAGGTCAGGCCTTCGTTCACCACGCGAGCCCCTCGGATAACCTGGGTCTTCATCACTTCGCCTTCACGGCCTTCCGTTGGTGCACACTGAACTTCATCCTCCATACGCCGAGCACGGCCTCCCGGAAGATGTTCGCGCTCATCTTGCTCGTACCCTTCAAGCGGTCGATGAACGTGATGGGTACCTCGGCGATCCTGAAACCGGCGAGGTGCGCGCGGTATTTCATCTCGATCTGGAAGGCGTAGCCGACGAAGCGGATCTCGTCCAGTGCCACCGTGCGCAACACCCGTTCGTGGTAGCAGACGAAACCGGCCGTCGTGTCGCGGACGCCCAGCCAGAGGATGGCGCGCACGTAGAGCGAGGCGCAGAAGCTCAGCATGATGCGGTCCCATGACCAGTCACGCACATGGCCACCCTTCACATAACGCGAGCCGATGCTCATGTCGGCACCCTTCATCGCGCACGCCTCGTGCAGGCGCACGAGGTCGTCCGGGTCGTGACTGAAATCGGCGTCCATTTCGAAGATGTACGTGTACCCACGCTCCAACGCCCACTTGAAGCCCGTGATATAGGCCGTTCCCAGACCCAGCTTGCCGGAACGTTCGATCAGGTGCAATCGCCCTTCGTGTGCACCCTGTAGCTCTTTCACCGTACGCGCCGTCCCGTCCGGGGAGCCGTCATCCACCACCAGCACATCGAACACCGGCTGTTGCTTGAACACATGCGCGAGGATCTCGCGGATGTTCTCCTGCTCGTTGTACGTGGGGATGATGACCAGCCGTTCGGGCACGCTGCGCGAATGAGCCGTCGAAGATAGCCGGGCATGCATGCGGGATCCGGCCGCGAGGGCGAAGGGCCTGTGAAAAGCAGTGAACGCTCCTCAGCGCACGAGCGTAACGTGACCTGTCCTGTCCACGCGGCCTGTGCCGTAACGCTCACGTCCCATGAGCTTCCAGACATACACTCCGACGGGCGCGGGGTCGCCGTTGCCGAAGTCGCCCTGCCAGCCCTCGCCCATGCGTTCCGTGGAGAACAACTCCTGGCCCCACCGATCGAAAACGATGAAGCGGTAACCCTGTTCCTTCATTCCGGCAACGAAGGGCATGAATACATCATTGATACCATTGCCATCCGGGGAGAACGCGTTCGGCACGAAAAGCCCGGCCCCTGCGGGCACGAGGATCTCGGCGCAGGTCGTGTCGTAACAATTGTCTGAAGCGTAGGCCGTCAGGCAGACGGTGTACAGCCCTTCCAGCGCGGACGGGAATGTGAAATGCGGGCTGACTTCCTCGGAGGTGCCCAGTTCATCGAACGTCCACTCGTAGAAGATCGCACCGGTGCTCTGGTTGTGGAAGTACGCTTCCGGAGCCCCCGTGTTGAGGTTCGCCGGCCCTGTGAGGAAGGCCGCCTCCGGCCGTATGAAGATCTCCAGCCCATCGGGAATGACCACTGTTCCCACACAACCGGCATTGGACGTGACGGTCAGCGAAACACCATACACACCGGCTGTTCCGTAGAGCACGGGCGCCGGCTCAGCGGCGTGGCTGGTGTCGCCGTTCCCGAAGTCCCACACGTGTGCACCGGCGGCACCGGAAGTGTCCCTGAACGTGACCTCCACGGGTGCGCATCCATCCGCCATGCTGAGCGCGATCGACGGCTCGGGAACATCATTGATCGTCACCAGCACCGAGGCCTGTGCGATCGGACAAGGCGCAGGGGCGGTAACCGTGTAGATGTACGTGCCGCTCTGATCCGATGCGGGTTGTACATGGCCCGAGGAAGGCTGGGCATCCGGTGCCGTCCAAACGCCTCCTGCATCGGTTCCCGGACCCAACAAGGGGAACAGTTCGAACGCAGCCGCATCCTCGCAAACAGCGATCGCTCCATTCGCGCCCACGGAGGCCGCTTGTGAAACAGCGACGGTCACAAGGGATTGGTCATCGACACAGGGTGAGATCCCATCCAGGAAGTAGGTGTAAACCCCAGGGTCCGAGCTTCCGGGTACGAATTGGCCGTTGGAAGCCACGCCATCGGGTCCGGTCCAAACACCGCCCGCATCCGGTGTTCCGCCCACAAGTGAGAGCAAAGTCAGCATCTCATCCGAACTGCAGAGCACGACTGTCGCGTTGTTACCGGCCTCAGGTTGCTGGTTCACTTCAACGTTGAGCGATGCGCTGGCTGACGGACAAGGGGCCTGGGCTTCCACGGTATATGTATAAACGCCCGCAGCACCCGTGGCGGGATCGAAGGTCCCGATGAACGGCTGCCCCAGCGGGTCCACCCATGTGCCTCCGGCATCCGGCGAACCGCTCAGCTGGTCCAGCAGCAACACCGGCGCACTGGTGGAACACAGTGTCACATTGTTCAAGCTCCCCGCATCCACCGTGCTGCTCACCGTCACGTCAATGACCGCTTCGGCGTCCGGACATCCACCTCCGAAGGTGAGCACCGTGTACGTGTAGCCGCCGCTCTGCGCGATGGACGGATCCAACGTGCCGTTGAAGAACTGTCCGTCGGGCCCCACCCAGCTACCATTGGTGGCCGGCTGGCCCAACAACCAGGAGAACAAGGCGATGGGTGCATCGGTCTCACACACAGCCACGCTGTTGTCCTGTCCCGCGTTCGGACCGAGCACAACGTTGATCTCCACCGTAGCGATGTCGGCCCCGCAGATCGGACCCGCAACGGTGTAGGTGTACATGCCCTGTGGAGAGACCGCCGGCTCGAACGATCCATCGAACGGCGCGTTCAGGATATCGGTCCAAACCCCGTCCGTCTCCGGAGTTCCACCAAGCACGTCGAACAACGAGAAGGGGTCATCACCCGTGCAGACGGTGAACGACCCGTCGATCCCCGCGTTCGGTGCCGCCTCGATGTTCACCGTGAGCGTGGCGCTCGCCGAAGAACAGGGTGGTGTACCTGCGATCGTGTATATGTATTCCCCTGAAGCATCAAGCGCCGGGACCAGCGTGCCGCTATGGGGGGCACCGCCAGGTGTTGTCCAAGCACCACCTGGTTGGGCATCCGGACCCAGGTAAGCCAGCAGCGACGTGGGGCCGACGGAGGAACAGATATCCAGCACACCATCGGAACCAGCATCAGGTGAACCCGTCTCGGTCACGGTCACGATCGCCTGATCGGCGGCGCAGGGTGCCATCCCGCTCACGGTGTACGTATAATTTCCGGGGGCATTCACACTCGGATCATAGGTGCCGCTGAAAGCGCCACCACCCGGAGCCGACCACGTTCCACCACCATCAGCACCGATCAACTGTGCGAACAGGTCCTGCCCGGGCCCCTGGTCGCAAACTGTGATCCCTGCATCGGCTCCAGCAACAGGGGCCTCGTTCACCAGGACGGTGATGTGGGATTGGTCACCGGCACAAGGCGCGATGGCATCGAGCGTGTAGGTGTATACGCCGCCCGCGTCCGTTGTCGGGTCCATGGAACCGTTGTGCATGGATCCGTTCGGATCGGTCCATACGCCGCCCGCATCAGCACCGACCAAAGAGGTGAAAAGATCCGCAGGGGCCGAATTCCCGCAAAGCATGACATCCGCATCCAAGCCAGCATCAGGTGAACCGGTCTCCGTAACGGTGATCGTCGCCTGGTCCACACCGCACGGCGTAACCCCGTTCACCGTGTAGATGAATGAACCATCCTCGTCCAATGTCGGATCATAGGATCCGGAGAAGGCACCACCTCCCGCCATGGACCAGGTACCACCCGGTTCCGCTCCGACCAGCGCGGTAGCCAGATCCACGGGTGCGCTCTGATCGCAAACGACCAGCGCGCCGTCAAGACCCGCATCAGGCGGCGCGACAATATCCACCTGCACGAACGCCGCGTCCCCGGTGCATGGAGCAGAGGCGGAAAGCATGTAGGTGTAAGTCCCGGGGACATCCACGGCAGGGTCGAACGTACCCGAATGCGGAAGCCCTCCTGGAGCCGACCAGTTGCCTCCGGCCTGTGCGCCGACCAGCAGAACGAACATGTCCGCCGATGGAGAAGTCAAGCACAACGTGAGCGCATCATCCAGACCCGCGAACGGCGAACCGGTCTCGCTCACCATCACCACGGCTTGATCCGCCGCGCACGTTGACGCACCCACAACGGTGTAGACATATGCCCCAGCGACATCGGTCATGGGATCATAGGTCCCGCTGAAAGCTCCTCCGTCCGGTGCGGTCCAGGAACCTCCGGCCTGCGCCCCGGGCAACGAACCGAACAATGTCACCGGCGCCCCCACATCGCAGACCGTCAGCGCACCATCACCTCCGGCCTGGGGTGCCGGATCGATGACCACGGTCACTTGGGCCTGGTCACCCACGCAGGGCGGCGTACCGGCCAGCGCGTACGTATATGTTCCAGCAGGATCAGAACCCGGATCGATCGTGGGGCCATGCGGAACACCTCCGGGCGCGGTCCACACACCACCGGCCTGGGGTGCCCCATCGAGCGCATCGAACAAGCTGGCTGCACCTTCATCGCTACATACGGATAGCACGGCATCCACACCGGCATCCGGCGAACCGGTCTCATTGACCGTGACCACGGCCAGGTCCGCGACGCAGGAAATGGTCCCGTTAACGGTATATGTATACGCGCCACCGGCATTCGCGGCCGGGTCAAACGTGCCGCTGAACGGTGCTCCACCCGGCGCTGTCCATGTACCACCCACGTCCGCTCCGGAAAGTTGAGCGAAGAGTGATTGCGGGGCGCCCTGGTCACAGACCGTCACCGCGACATCCGCTCCGGCGTCCGGAGCGGCCTCCACGGTTACCAACACCTGCGACTGGTCGCCGATGCAAGGAGCCGTAGCCGTGAGCAAGTATGTATATGCCCCAGGGGCATCCACGGCAGGATCGAAGATCCCGCTATGGTCCGTACCTCCAGGAGCGCTCCAAGTCCCCCCCGGCTGCGCACCGATCAATTGGGTGGAAAGCACCAAGGCGCCATCGGTCGAACAGAGCGTGACGGCACCGTCGGTCCCGGCATCCGGTGTACCTGTCTCGTTCACGGTCACGGTCGCCTGGTCCGCAACGCAAGGGGCCGCGCCGCTCACCGTGTACGTATACATACCGCTGATGTCCACAGCCGGGTCATACGTCCCATCAAAAACACCGCCGCCTGGCGCGGTCCAACTCCCTCCGGATCCGGCACCGGACAACTCTTCGAAAAGTTCGATCGGTCCCCCAACATCGCACACGGTGACCGCTCCATCCGCGCCGGCGGAAGGTGCCGCGTTGATGGTAACCGTTACCTGGGATTGGTCGCTTGAACACGGTGCCGTCGCCGTCAGGGTATAGATGTAGACCCCGGATCCATCGACCGCCGGATCGATGCTTCCGCTATGAGGCGTTCCGCCCGGGGCGGTCCATGTGCCCCCAGGCTGCGCGCCTGCTCCCAATGCCGTGAACAGGTCCATCGCGGCATCAGCGGAACACAGGTCCAGGATCCCGTCCGCACCCGCATCCGGCGCGCCGGTCTCATTCACGGTCACGGTCGCCTGGTCGTTGGGGCACGGAGCAGTTCCTGCGACCAGGTACGTATATGTGCCGCTCACGTTGATCGCCGGGTCGTACGTCCCGCCGAACGCGGCACCGCCAGGAGCGGTCCACGTCCCGCCGGTCTGGGCTCCTACCAGAAGGGTAAGAAGATCCTCGGCACCGCCCTGGTCGCAGATCGTGAGCGAAGCATCGGCGCCAGCAGCGGATGGGGCGGCGATCAGCACGTCCGCGGTAGCGCTTAGAGCCGGACATGAGCCGTTCGCTGGAAGAGCGTAGCTGATGGTGTACGCTCCCGGGACGCTCCCCGCAGGATCGAAACTCCCGTCAGCCGCATCCAATGCCAGGCCGGCAGGCAGCGCACTGAACACGCCACCGGCGGTGCCGTTCAATGTCACATTCACCACCCCGCCCGTGCCACAATAGGATGCGGCCCCATAGCTGATGGTCGCACTGGAAGCAGCGTCCTCGGTCACCGTGACCGTCGAAACATCGTTCTGGCAGGGTGCCACGCCCTGAACGGAATATGAATAGACCCCGGGGCCATTGCTCGATGGGTCATAGACACCGCTGAAAGCCCCCCCTCCCGGAGCGGTCCACGCCCCACCGGGCTGCGCTCCACCGAGCAACGGAAAAAGGGACGTGGGGGCTGCTGAACCACAAATCGTCAGTGTTCCGTCAATGCCTGCATCCGGAACAGCGTTCTCGTTCACGGTCACGGTCGCCTGGTCCGCAGGGCAGGGCGATACGCCGGGAACGGTATAGGTGAAGACGCCGGGAACATCCACCCCAGGGTCATACGCTCCACTGAAAGCCGTTCCTCCGGGAGCGGTCCACGTTCCACCTGGATCCGCGCTCGAGAGCGCCGGGAACAAAGGAGTGACCGGAGAAGCCCCGCACACGGACAGGGCACCGTCGCCCCCTGCTTGCGGCGCCATGTTCTCAACGACCATAACGCTGGCCTGATCCGCTGGGCAGGGTGCCGCACCGCTCACCGTGTAGGTATAGGTCCCCGGAACATCAATAGCCGGGTTGTACGTCCCTCCGTAGGCACCTCCGCCCGGTCCCGTCCATGAGCCGCCAGCCTGCCCCCCGGTAAGGAGGGGGAACAGGGCCGTGGCGGCCGAAGAGGAACACGTCGTCAGCGCCCCGTCCGCACCGGCGTTCGGCGCTGCATTCTCCGTGACGGTCACGGTCGCCTGGTCAGCGGGACAGGGTGCGATACCGTTGACCGTGTATGTGAACACCCCGGGACCGTCCACCGCCGCGTCATAGGTCCCGGCCGAGGCTCCTCCTCCGGGGGCAGCCCAAACGCCACCAGCATCGGCGCCAGCCAGCTGAGCGAACAGGTCACTGGCCGGTGACGTGCTGCACACTTCCAGAGCGCCATCTGAACCGGCGTTCGGTGGGGCACTTTCCGTAACCGTCACCACCGCCTGGTCATTCACGCATGGCGAGCTGCCCGCGATCAAATATGTGTAAGCGCCTGAGGAATGAACGGCCGGGTCAAACGTGCCGCTGAACGCTCCGCCACCTGGCCCTGTCCAACTCCCTCCGCTCTGGGCCCCGGGGAGCATTGGCAACAAGGCGAGCGGTGCCGAAGTCCCGCAGAACGCCGCTGTCCCATCCGCACCGGCCACCGGCTGCTGGTTCTCCGTTACGGTAACGAACGCGGCGTCGGTAGCGCACGGAGCGGCACCGAGTATGGCGTAGGTATATACTCCGGAAGCGTTGACTGCCGGATCATACGTCCCGCTGAAAACAAGGCCCCCTGGCGCTGTCCAGAAGCCGCCGGGCTGGGCCCCAATGATCAACGCCGACAGGTCGGTCGGGGCCGTCGTGCTGCACAAGGTGATCGCTGCATCCGCACCAGCGATCGGAGGAGCGTTCTCAGTGACCGTCACGATGGCCTGGTCGCTCGGGCAGGGTGCTACACCGGCAACGGTATACGTGTACACGCCCGAAGCATGCACCGCCGGATCATACACGCCGGAGAACACGCCTCCTCCCGGATCGGTCCAAGTGCCGCCGGGTTGCGCGCCGGTCAGGAAGGAGTTCAGGTTAGTGGCCAGGTTGCTGCCGCAGATGGCCAGCGTGCCGTCCGCGCCCGCGTTCGGCGGAACGGACTCCGTGACAGTGACGGTGGCCACGTCCGATACACACGGAGGCATACCTGTAACAGTGTACGTATATATGCCCGGGCCGTCCGTAGCAGGGGCATAGGTACCCAGGAACACCCCGCCGCCCGGGGCTGTCCAAGTACCGTTCGATTGCGCGCCGGCGAGTTGCAGGATCAAGCTGGCCGAACTCCCACTGCTGCAGACGCTCAATGTGCCATCCGATCCGGCGTTCGGCGCAAGATTTTCCGTGACCGTCACCGTCGCAGCGGCGTTCGGGCAAGGTGCCGTGCCGGTCAGATTGTACGTGTAGACACCCGGCACATCGATCGCCGGGTCGTAAGTAGCACCATGCGCCCCACCTCCAGGGGCGGTCCATTGACCACCAGTATCGGGGGATCCACCCAACTGCGCTTGCAGACCAAAGGCCGCGGCATTACTGCATACCGTGAGCGACCCGTTGGTACCCGCTGTGGGCAACAGGTTCTCAGCGACAGTGACGGTCGCCACGCCGTTGACACAGGGAGCATTACCCGTAACCGTGTATAAGTAAACCCCGGGGGCGTTCACGGCCGGGTTGTAGCTCCCGCTGAAGGCACCACCGCCCGGGGCGGTCCAGATACCACCGACCTGCGGCACACCTCCCAGGAACGCGATGAGGTTCTGTGCCCCACCATCCGTACAGAACGTGGCCGTTCCATCCATTCCAGGGACCGGAGCGGGCGTTTCAGACACGTTCACCACAGCACTCGCGCTGGCACAGGAGTTCCCCGAAACGACCGTGTAGGTGTATGGTCCTGGGTTGTCCGTGGCGGGATCGTAGGTCCCGCTGAACGGCGCACCACCCGGGCCGGTCCACGTGCCACCAGCATCCGGTGTGCCGCCCAACGCAGTGAAGAGGTCTATCGGGGCCGTGTCCGAACACAGCGAAATACCGCCATCGGTTCCCGCAACCGGAGCAGGCAGATAGGTGATGGTGGCCGTTGCGGTCGCAAGCGCACAAGCGGTACCTACCGTGTACACGTAGGCGCCTGGGGGATCGGTCAATGGATCGAAATCGCCGTTGTGGGCGAATCCGTTCGGATCGGTCCAAAAGCCGTTCACGTCCGGGGTACCACCCAGCACACTGGAGAGGAAGAACGCGAGGCTTCCGGGACAGACCTGCAGCGACCCGTTCGTACCTGGGGATGGCGGGACACCGCCAACATCCACCGTGGTGATGTTCACCGCGATGGACGCCGTGTTCTCAATGGGACAGTTACCATCATCGGCCTGTACCAGCACGTTCACCGGTGTGTTCGCCAGATCACCGGTCCAACAGATGTGCGCCGTTGCCGGGTTGCTCCCGACGACGTTGAACGTCGCTCCCGGGAGCAGTGCGGTCGCCTGTGAGACGACCTGCAGAACGGTACCGGGATCCGCATCAGTGAAAAGCACGTCCACGCAGAACGCCTCGCCATCGCACACCTCGATGCTGCTCGCGCCGGTGAGGATACCGCCGGTGTTGTTCACCACGCCCTGGGTCTCCGGCACGCTGCCTGTGCACGGTATCACCACGAAGGTGATGTCGCGCATCACCACGCTGATCAGGTTGCCGTTGTCGTCCCATTCCTCCACCTGCATCACCACCACATAGTTCCCGCTCACCGTCGGCGTGAAAACGATCTGGCCGGTGACGGGGTCAACCGTGATCCCGGGGATCGGCAATGTTCCTGTGAAGCCGGCCTGATAGTTCAGCCCTTGAACGGTACCGGCGAACAATTGGCCCGACACCAGTTCATAGGTCAACGTGTTGCCATCGGGTTCGGTCACACCGAAGTTGTAGTACACCGGCTGGTTCACGCAGACGTAGGGCAACGATTGGTCAGTGAACACGGGCGAGTCGTCGCAGGGCGCATCCAGCGTATTGATCTCCGCGTCGATGTACATGCCCTGGTTGCCCACGAGGTTCACCGCGTTGCTGCG
>CAZYPC010000120.1:0-12673 GCA_964649165.1 uncultured Chryseobacterium sp. | reverse complement strand
TCGTCGTGAACGATATCCCGACGGTCACCCTTGAGCCCTTCACCGATACGCTCGTTAATGCCTGCACCGACGGCTATGCACTAACCGGCGGTTCCCCGGCGGGAGGCGCGTTCTCCGGATCAGGTGTCACGGGCGACTTCTTCCCGCAAGGGCTCTTGGGTCCTGTGGAGATCACCTACACCTATGCGGATGGCAATGGTTGCAGCAACTCGGCGAGCCAGTCGATCGCGGTGATCGGTCAGGTGGACGCCACACCGGCATCGATCACAACCTGTATCGATCAGGATCCGATGCAACTGCAGAGCGACCCCCCAGGTGCGATCTGGAGCGGTAGCCCGAATGTCACTTCGAACGGTTCGTTGGATGTTTCCACTCCCTACGTGGCCGACATCATCGGCACATGGACCGACGTGATCGGGTGCGCACTTCAAACCACCGTTCCCGTTACGGTGAACGACCAGACGTATGGCGATGCCTATGTGGAGGGTATCGATGAGCCCGTCTCACTTTGCACCAATGGCGCGGAGGTCAATGTTGTGACCTCCCAAGCCGACGGTTCGCTCCTGACCTCGGCGTTCGACCCGCAACTAGAAGGGGCCGGAACCTATCCGTTCGTTGGATATGCACCTAGCAGCGCCGCATGCCCTGTGAACGACACGCTATGGATCGACGTGCACGACGCGCCGGTGGTGACGCTGGCTCCGTTCACGGACACCCTGGCGAACTCCTGCGCGAGCGCCTACGTGCTCACAGGTGGTCTCCCGGTCGGAGGGAATTACAGCGGGTCCGGGGTGAATGGCGACTTCTTCGCGGAAGGACTCCTGGGTGACATCGACATCACCTACAACTACACGGATGCCAATGGTTGTTCGAGCTCGGCTACGGGTGCGATCACCGTGATCGGGAGCATCACCGTGACACCCGCCTCCGTCGAGACCTGTGCAGCGCCGGACCCGATCCAGCTCACCAGCGACATGGCCGGAACGGTCTGGAGCGGCAGCCCCAATGTGACCCCCGAAGGTGTCGTCGATCCCTCGTCAGCGTTCACTGCGGACATCGTGGGGACATGGGCGGATGTGGCAGGTTGCGAACTGCAAGGCGTTGTGTCCGTGACCGTGAGTGCGCAGACCAATGGGTACGCTTACGTGCAGGACATCCCCGAGCCGGTAACGCTGTGCCAGGACCATGACCCGGTCGTCATCGTCCGTTCGCTCGCTGCGGGCGGTGAGGAGACGATCACGTTCGATCCTGCCACACAGGCGCCTGGGTCATACACCTTCACCGGTTTCGCGCTCACCACGGCGGATTGTCCGGTCGACTATGTCCTGACCATCGAAGTGACCGGTGCGCCAATGGTCACCTTGACCCTACCCTATGAGGATCTCTGCACCGGATCGAGCATGCTGATCTCCGGTGGTCTTCCGGCAGGAGGCACCTATATCGACTACAACGGTACCGGTGGTTCCCTTGATATCCTGGAGGGCACGAACAGCGTGACCTATGTCTATGCGGATATCGGCGGCTGCTCCGGAAGCGCCACCGACCAGGTCACCGGCTTCAGCGTGACGGAAGCCAACGGTTATGATGCCGCAACGCCCGACCTATGCCCAGACTCGGATCCGCTGACCTTCGAACCGTCCCCGGGAATCGGTACTTGGGGGGGGGTACTGACCGACCCTGTGTTCGACCCGGCCGCCGATGATGGAGGCGCGTGGTCCTATACCGTGACAGACGATGCGGGCAACACCTGCGGGATCGGGGGCACCATCGTGGTGCTGCCATATACCGAAGCGACCCTGGAGGCAGCGCTCACCACGGTCTGCGTGAGCGGGGACCCGGTGCAGATATTCGGTACGAACGCTTTGGGCGGCACCATCGACGGCCCGCTCACGCTGGAGGATCCGCTTGACCCGCTCAACCCGGCAGGAACGTTCGACCCTTCCGCCGGCATCGGGGACTATGTCTTCACCATGGACGTACTGGGTGGTGCGACCAGCTGTGCGCAGACACTGACGGTCACCATCGCAGTGGTCGATGCACCCAACGTGACGGTCAACACGTTCACGGATACTTTGTTGAACATCTGCAGCAACTCAGCCTACACGCTCACACAAGGTCTTCCTGCCGGCGGTGAGTGGTCCGGTCCCGGTGTCTCCGACAATGTGTTCTCGCCATTCGGACTTTCCGGTCCGCAAACGCTG
Organism: uncultured Chryseobacterium sp.; assembly: GCA_964649165.1. GTDB lineage: Bacteria > Bacteroidota > Bacteroidia > Flavobacteriales_F > PHOS-HE28 > PHOS-HE28. The sequence goes on along the minus strand of CAZYPC010000120.1, from coordinate 10,472 downwards.
ACGTACACCTATGATGCCGGACCCGGTTGTCAGGGCTCAGCGACCGGCACCATCGATGTGGTGTCATCCGTGATCGCCTCGCCGTACAACTCACAGACTCCCCTCTACGCCTGCGAAGATTCGCAACCCGTGCAGCTGGGCACGGTCCCCGGCGGAGCCATCTGGGCGGGAGGAGCAGTGACTCCGAACGGTTTCGTGGACATGGCTGATCCGTTCAATGGCATACTCTCCTACCTGTTCACGGATGCCACCGGATGCGACTATGGCGAGGAGGTGCAGGCGGTGATCAGCCCGTACTCCTACGGCTCGGTGACCATCGAACAGCCCGGCTCTACTGTGGTCTGCGAGAACGGGGAGCCGTTCAATATCATCCTCTCCACGGCGAGCGGGGTGAACGATACGGTCTACTTCGATCCGGCCATCGAGGGCCCGGGCATCCATCCGTTCAGCGGCGTGGCGCCCACCCAGATCGACCCGCCGGGGTGCTACCTGGACTATGAACTGACCGTGCAGGTCATCGATTCGGTGGATCTGGATGTGACCGACGCGTTCGCCGTGTACAATGAAAGTCCGTTCGTCCTTTCGGGGGGCCAGCCTGCCGGCGGTGAGTACGGCGGCGATGCCGTCAACTCGTCCGGTGAGTTCATGCCCGGCAGCGCTGTGGGGGGGTGGAACACGATCACCTACACCATCACCAACGGCCCCTGCCCCGGCACGGCAACGGACAGCGTGTATGTCTCAGCCGTCGGGATCACGGATGTGGCTGCCGCAGGAACGATGAGCGTGTGGCCCGTGCCGACGCGCGATGAGCTGTTCATCTCACTGCCGGCCGGGTCTGCGGACGTGCTTCTGACCCTGGTTGACGCTGACGGTCGCGAAGTGGCGCACCGCATGGTGAGCGGCGGCGCGAACCAGAACCCGCTGCGCTGGGATATCGGCTCCCTGGCGAACGGCAGCTATGCACTGTGGACGACCGGTCGCGGCAACCTGGCTCCGGCCCGGGTGGTCATCGCCCACTGACCGGAAGACCCCATCTCGGAAAACCCCCGTCTCGAGACGGGGGTTTTCCTTTTCGGGTTTCTCCACGCCGCCGCCCGCCACTTGCTCATCGGCGTCCGCCACCTGCGCGGTGGGGCATGCGGTCGCCTGCCACGTGCTGTTGTTTCGTCCTCGGAAAGACCAATGAACCCCACCCCGATGAAAAGCAGCATCCTCCTCCGCGCGATCTCCGCAGCCGTCCTGGCAGGCAGCCTCTGCGCGAGCGTAAAGGCATCCGAAGGCGTACTGGTGCTGGACGGCCGCATCCTGGTGGAGAACGGGAACACCGACAACGCCGTGGTCACCGTAATGAAGGGCGCCGAGGAAACGGCCCGCATCGACCGCAAGCTCGATGGCTTCCAGCTGAAACTCGACCTCGGCTACACCTATACGCTGGTGTTCACCAAGCCCGGCTACGTGACCAAGGAGCTCCTGTTCAATACGGATACGCCGATGGAAGCCCGCAAGGGGAATGTCTTCACCTTCCGCTTCCAGGTAGCCCTCAGTTCCACGCCCGATGGCGGTGACTACCGCTATGACGGTCCGCTGGCCATCATCAAGTTCGACAGCAACGAAGCTGAATTCGGGTACGATCGCCAGCACGCATCGCCCCACATGGTGAAGGCCGCTCCCGTCCGCAAGCGTCGCGAAGCGCAAGCCTTCGTGGACCCCACCGCTCCGCTGGATGCCTGGGTTGCCCAGAAACGCGACGAGCAGAACGAGCAATAAGTCCTTCTCTTCCTATGCTATCGGAGGGGCCGCTCACAAGGCGGCTTCAGCCGTTACCGGCCCGGTCGGATGTCGGATGACAGTGGGCCTTTGTCGACCCCTGAGCGCCCCCCTCGTCCAAGGCAACCCCGCGCGGTCACTTCGGCGCCCGGTTCTTCCAGAGCTTGCTGTTGCGGATATCATCGAGGATCGGCCGGTCCTTCATATCGCTCTCCAGGATGATCCCCCGATCGACCAGTTCACCGAGTTGTTTCACGGCTTCGTTCTGCTGATCGTTCTTCCAGAGGTAGGTGGACCTGTACAGCAAGGTGGCCTTGTGCTTGTTGTCGATCCGTTCGGCCTTGTCGAAGTACTCCTTGGCGCTCGGACTATTGTCCGTGATGACGTACAGGTAGGCGAGCCGTGCCAGGAATTCCGGCTGGGTCTCCACCTCCGGGAATTTCGCGAGCAACTGGTTCAGCTCACCCAGCGCCTCCGGATACTGCTTCAACCGCTCGTGGCATTCGGCCGCCCAGAAATAGACATCCTTATCGTCGCGCAAGGGCTTCTGCTGTGCGAACTGCCCCAAGGCTTCCTTCCAATCGCCAGCCAACATGAAGGAGCGGCCGATGAGCTTGCGCACCTCCGCGTTGTCCGCCCCGAGCCGGAAGGCCTCCTCGAAACTGGCTACGCTGCCGTTCCGATCACCCATGGCCTGCAGTGCCATGCCCAGGTTCATGTGGTTCTCCTTGTTGCGATCATCCAGCTTCACCGCCTCCTTCGCATAGTCCCTGGCGTCCTTCAAGCGGCCGCTGCGCATGGCGATCTGGGACATGAAGCGGTTCGCCTTCTCGTTCTTCTGCCGGTTGTGGAGGTCTTTCGGATCGGTCGCCGGGTCATCCGGGAGATCGAGCCGCAGGGCCTCTTTGAAATTGGCTTCCGCCGACGGCAGATCCTCCATGAAATAGGCCGCCTGACCGGCTACGAGGTTCGCGTACGACGCGTACTTCTCGATGTGATTGCCGAGGATGCCCGCCACATCCTCCCGCGACTCCTTGTACATGCCGAGCTTCAACTTGCAGTTGGCCCGGTCGAGCAGCGCCTGGTAAGGGCCGTCGGTCTGCCGGATGTGGATATCCAGGTCTTCGATGGCCTCCGCCCACTTCTGTATCCGCATGAGGTTCCTGGCCTTCCTGAAACGCAATCCCGGATCCGTGGGCTTGAGGATACAGGCCCGCAAGTAGCTGCGGTTGGCGTCCTCGAACCCTTGTGAGGCTTCGAGACTTTTCGCCTGCGTGAGATTGAAAGCCGCCATGCTATCGGCCCGCGCGGCGAACTCGGGCTCCAGGGAAAGCCGCTGCGCCATGGCCACGGCATCCACGGCCTGATCGATGCTGTCCCCTTGCAGGAGCACGATCGCCTTCTCCAGCCAGCACTCGGAACAAAGGCTGTCCCGTTTCAACGCGTGGTCGAGGTTCTCCAACGCCTCCGGATATCGCTTCAATCCATCCACACTGTTCACCCGGGCCAGCAGGTAGTAGGTCTCGGGGTTGCCGGGTTCGCGCTTGAGGGCGTCTTTGAGAACTTCATTCGCCTCGGGGCAGCGCTTGGCCGTGTTGCAGAGCAGCATGGCGTAGCGATGGTAGTTGCGCATATCCCATTTGTCGAACGTCTTCAGCACGCTGTAGTCCTGTATGGCGCTGCGCACACCGACATCACCGTTGCTTTCCTGGATCTGCGCGCGTGTCCGCAAGGCCTCGGCGAAGTGGGGTTCTTTCAGGATCACCTTGTCGAGCCAGCGCAACGCCTCCTCCCGCTTCTTGCCGCCCTGTTTCGCCAGCGACATGGCCAGCAACGTCATGAGCTCGGTATCCTCCTTCCTCGCAGGTTCCCGCAGGAGGCGCTGGCACTCGGCCACCGAACCCGGATAATCCGGGGTGTAGTAGAACCGCTCCCGTTCCGCCTTGGCTCTCACCAGCGTCTCCAGCGAGTCGATCCGGGGCTTGCATCGCTGATCCGCCGGATAGATGGCGGCCGCGCTCTGGTAGCTGTCCAGCGCGCGCTGGTATTCCCGCATCTCCTGGAGTTTGCGTCCGCGATCGATCAGCTCATCGTACTGACGCTTGTCGTTCTGTTCCTTTTCGATCCTGGCCTTTTCCGTGCGCTTCGCCCGGATCACCGGCTCAATGGAAAGGGGATCGATCCGGGCGGCCTGCTTGTAAGCTTCCAGCGCTTCATCAAAGGCGCCTTCGGCCAGCAATTTGTTCCCGCCATCGATCGCCTCGGCGAAACGTCTCTTCTTCTCCTCCCTTGCGCGCTCGGCCTCCTCTTCCGCCCGGCGTGCGGACTCCTGGTAAGCGAGCATTTCAGGCGTGAGGGTTCCCGTGGCCTGTGCCTCCTTCACCTGGTTCTCGAACTGGTAACTGATGAAACCCTGCGCCTCATCGTAGAAATCGTCCGCCGCGATGTACACCTTCCAGTCGCGCGTGCCGTACTGTTCGGCGATGAACCGCATCACGCGCTTCTGCGGCGCGTAGGGGGTGGTTTTCTCCTTGTGCCGCCCCTTGAGCACGACCTCATAAAGCAACTTCGTCTGCACGCGATCCCCTTTGATCATGGGTTCCGCCCGGTCCAACAAGCGGATCGAAACAGGATCAGTTCCCTCACCCCGGAAATACATGAAGAAGTCGTTGGCGTACACCGCCACTTTACGGTCCAGCCCGGGTGTACCGGCCTTCAGGTCCGGGTCCACGTTGTCCTGGATCATGGCATCGGGGCCGATGAAGATCCGGCCGTCCCCTTCGCTGGTGCCCTCCACCAGGCCCTCCAGGTCGGCGGCGTCGCTCTCGCTCTCGACGCTGAGGCTGGTGATGCTGCTGAGCACGCCCTTGTACTCGCCAACGAGCAGCAATTCCGCGAGCTTGTTGATCTGCGCCTTGTCCCGCAGGCTAAGGCTGTCCGGAACCGCCGCGCTCAGTGAGAGGCAGCCGGTCGCCAGAACGGACATCCATGCCAGACGTGAGGACCACAACGTGCCTGGTCGCGATTCAAAGCCCAAGAACATCCTTCCAGATATACAATGTTTTATCCGCATCGCTCATGGGGCTCAGCCGCGTGATATTCCAACCAGAAGTGATCCACCCTTCCGTGGCCGGAGGAGGGCGGTACTCGACCTCCACGTACCAGCCCGGAACCTGCAGCAAGTGCATGCGCACCTCGGTCACCTCGTCGATGGTCCATACCCCGCCCAGCAGACCTTCCTGCAGCGCGAAGAGATTGTGTATGCCTGGCGGCCCTACGTAAGGCGCCACACCGTGCTCGGCGAGGATCTCCGCCTTCAGCAGGTCCGTGAATCCCGTTTCATGATTTCGAGAGTGGATGAAGGGTTTGGGCGAACCATCGTCCTGGCTGATGTCCGAGGAGAGGATGGACCACTTTTTCGCCAGCCCCTTTTTCTCGCGGACCAACCAGAACTGGATGGGATACTCCTTGATGGTATCGCTCACCAGGCACACGACGTGCGCGAACCAGGGGCGGTTCTCGAGCGCGAGCTCATACGGCGGTTCCGCGCTCAGCACGGTCGAGCAGAACGCCTCGGCGGTCGCGGGATCGAGCTCGTTGCTGATCAGCGACCGCAACAGTTGCTTCCGGTCCGGTTGCGGCGGCGCGTTCAAGGTGTCCTTCGGGGCCTCGTGCTTGCCATTGAACCGGTCCTTGAATTCATCGAACTGCTTTACGCACAGCTCGAACTGCAGGTCAGGACCCTGGGCGATGGCCCGCCCACTGATCAGCCCCGATAAACAGAAGGCCAAGAACACCCCGCGCATGACCTAGCCGGGTTGTGTTGAACTCACACCGATGTCACCGAGGAACACATCCCACAGCTTCTTGAAGCCGTCGTCCGTGAGCTTCTCGTACTGGCGCAGGGTGACGGTGACGTTCTTGTTGGTAACGTCGCTGTAGGTCTGTACACCATCCACCATCCCAACGAAGCGCTGCTGTACGGAGATCACCGCCTGGTAGCTGCCGTCCGGCTGCTGTTCGAAGTCGCTCGCGTAGTTCAGGTCCGCCCATTGGATGTCCACCTCATCGTACTTGTTGTTGTATTTCAGGTCTGTCTGCAGATAGTTGACGACCTTCTTGTTGGAGAGCGTGGGCGCCGGGTTCCCTTTGATGAGCTTGCTCACCTGCACCACGTTCGTAAGCGGGTTCTCGAAGAGGTCCATGCCCTGCCGCGCAGCCTTGTCGCGAAGCGTCATCGACATCTTCTTGTCAGCGATCTGATGGATGTAGAGACCCAGGCGCTCGACCTTCTTCAGCGCGATCAGATTGAAGGTATCGAAGTCCAACTCTTCCAGAAGCCCCCGGGTGACGGTATCCTTGTAGTTGACCACAGTGACGCCCGGTGGGGGCGCTGCCGCCTTGGCCTTGGCGATGGCCGCCTTCTTCTTGCCCGCATCGAACTTCACCCGGGCCTTGTTCAGTGAATACCCGGTCTTTACCTGCGCCACGGAAGCGGGGCACTGCGCGATGTCGTTGATAGCCCGGATCACCGTCGGATTCGTCATCAGGCTCCGCGCCGACTCGACATTCTGGAACATCACACCATCACTTTCGGTGATCTGACCAACGATGTCGCTTTCTTGCACGGTGCGGTCACCGGAGAGGGCATGGACCTTCGCATACCCGTCCATGAAATCGATCCGCCCCTTCACCACCGAATTGTCCCGTAGAATGAGCGAAGCGCAATTCTTCTTGGTCGGATCAGCGCTCGGCCCGTTCGCCGCATCGCACGGAGCGCCATGCACCATAAGGGCCTCATCGATGTATGCCAACACATCCGGGCAGTTCAGGTAGGCACTTTTCCCCAAGCTCGGGTCATAGGTGTACCTGAGTTGCCCGTTCGCGGCACCCTCCACATAGACACCTAGCTGTGACCCATCCTTCTTGAACACAGTGCACTGCGCCGCCCCGAGCAGCGGTAGCAACGCCGCACACATGAAGGCCGCAACGCTGCGGCCCGAATACCGATAGCCCATTTTCCTTTGGTGGTTTTCGTTCTGCTCCGCGCATCCGGCGGAGGGGAAAAAGTACGTCAAAAAGACCATTTCCAAAGCGGCGGATGAACGCGTCATGATGGATGCCTCACGTACTTTCACCGCCCATGCGTTGGAATACACGCCGCCGGCAGGCAAACCCCGGACCGATCGCGCGCACGCGCACTTGGGTGTGGCCATGCCTGCTTCTTCCTTTAATCGCCGCTGCACAGGGCGATCCACAAGGCTGGCGTGGGCCACTGCTCGCCAAAGCTGAAAAGGTCTGGGCCTCTTCCGGCACCACGGACGCCGACGAGCAGAACGTGATCAGCGCGATCCGGAGCGTGGACGCCCTGGTAAACGAGAACAAGGGCTTGACCGACCAGGTGAAAGAGCTGGCGGACAGCATCGTGATGGAGCTGCATGCCTTGGATGGCAACCAGAAGCGCAACAACGGTCAGCCCGCGCGCGCCGTGGTCGCCTTCCGCGCGGCCATCGAACGCGCCAAGCCGTACGCTTCCTTGGGCGCACGCAAGCGCCAGATCATCGACGCCCTGGCGCGCGCGCAAGTGGAGCTGGGCGAGCCGGCCACCGCCATGCGCACCTACGAGGAAGCCGCCCGGTCCGATTCCGCCCGGAAGGACATCAAGGGCTGGCGCGAAACGCTGCAGCAACAAGGCATCCTCTGCGACGAGCTGCGCGACGTAAGCTCTGCCATCGCGGTGCAGGAGCGCATCCTCGCCATTGATGAGGCTTCCGGCGATGTACAGAACCTGATCGGCACCGAGCTGCGCCTGGGCAGGCTTTACGAGCGGGACGGCCGTGATGACGCCTTCCTGCACGCCAAGAACGCCTACAAGCTGGCCGAACAGGCGGATAACACGCCCCGCTTGTTCGACGCCTGCGACCTGCTGATCCGCTCCTTCCAAGGGACCGCCGCCTACGACCAGTGCAAGGTGATCCTGGACAAGGCGATGCTGAAGGCCCAGGAGGTCGGGGAGCGGAACACCATTGCCCGCTTCCATGACCGCTATGGGCGCTTCCAGTTCCGCGCGAAAAAACCCGACGAGGCGCTCCAGCACTACCTGGCCGGGCTAAAAGTGCTCAACTATACCGTCTCAGCGGAGGCATCGGACACGGGAAGCGCTACTCCTTCCCGCTACCTCCCCGAGCTGCTGCTCGACCTCGGGCAGCTGTATCGCTACAAGGGGGATACGGCCAATGCCGAACTCCACTTGCGGGAGTGTGAGCGCCTGCTCGAGAGCAATTCCTCGGTCCGTGTCGCACCGTGGACCGATCTGGGATACCTGTTCCTGGAGCGTGGTGATGTGGGCCGCGCGGCCAGCTATGGCACCCGGGCCCTGGCCAGTGCAGAGGCGGATCCCGGCTCCGATCAGGAGCGCCGGGCCACGGAACTCATGTACAAGGTGTACAAGCGACAGGGTAACACCGAGAAGGCGCTGGCCATGCACGAGCGGTTCTTCGAGGTTTCCCGCGTGAAGGACGTGGAGTACAAGCTCGGCCTCCAGCGGGCGCAGATGAACATGACGTTCAGCGAAAAACAGCTGGCGGATAGTGTGCAGGCGGCCCATGTGACCGAGGCCCTCAAAGCCGAGAACGAGATCACCCGAACGCGCTCCCGCTTCCTGGTGCTCGGAGGCATCGCGTTGTTCCTCGGTGCCGGCGTGGTGGCCTTCATCGACCGCAAGCGCCGCATGGCGCGCTTCGACAAGGAGGCCGCCCAGCTTGAAACGCAAGCGCTGCGCTCGCAGATGAACCCGCACTTCATCTTCAACGCGTTGAACTCCATCAATGCGTACGTGCAGAAGAATGAGCCCGACAAGGCGGCGTCTTTCCTTTCCCGTTTCGCCAGGCTGATGCGGTTGGTGCTGGAGAACAGCCGGCAGAGCGAGGTGCCCTTGAAGGACGACCTCGACGCGCTCGACGCCTACCTGCATCTGGAGCGCGCCCGAAGCGGCGAGAAATTCGACTACCGCATCGAGGTGGCTGGCGACCTCGACCCGGAGGACGTGATGGTACCACCCTTGGTGGCGCAGCCCTTTGTGGAGAACGCCATCTGGCACGGGATGTCAGGCAAGACAGAAAAGGGCATGATCAAGCTCAGCGTATCCCGGAAAGGCGACCAGTTGCTCTTCTCCATCGAGGACGATGGGGTCGGCCGCTCCTCCCCCAAGCGCATGGCCAGCATGGGCGAGCAGGACCCGCACGATGCGCCGGCCAAAAAGACCTCCCTCGGCACGGCGATCACCAAGGCCCGGTTGGACCTGGTACGCCAGCAGAAAGGCAAGGCGGCGGGATTCAAGTATGTTGACCTCGAACACGGCACACGGGTGGAACTGACCCTGCCGTTCAGCACGGCGGCCTGAGGCTTCGACGAGCTCAGCCTGACACCTCCTTCCTTTTCAAGCAGCCTCCGACCTGTCGAGGTCCCTCGCTCGGTAGCGGCCGCATCACATATTCTGGATAGACCTTTCACCGACCGCACCGCTGCTGCCCAACGCTCTGGGTCCCGGTCAGGCCTCACACCGACCGCACCGCTGCTGCCCAACGCTCTGGGTCGGTGTTCGGCTTCCACTTACGCACCCGTTCCCGCCACTTGCTCGTCCCGGCTTCACCACCCCGGCCGATCGGGGTTTGTTCGCAGTGTCAAACGACGAACACCTCCCGACCGATGAACGCCTCCGCCACCCTCCGCCACCTGACCCTCCTGCTCGTGCTCGCCCTGGCCGCCCCGGCTGCCAGCGCCACGGATCATGGAAAGAAGGCCACCAAGGCCGCAGCGAAGGTCTCCGTGGAGCCCGCCGCCAAGCCGCAACGCAAGGAAGTCGCTGCCTTCGTCGACCCCACGGCGCCGCTCGCTGAGCTGGTGGAACGTGAACGCACCGAACGCTCGGCGAAGGCCACCGAACAGCACTGACCACCGGGATACCGGTCCATGATACCCCTACGACACCCTATTCAATAAGCTTCTTCCAAATACCCATGCCCATATCCGGGTCCGCGACGTGAAGTCGCGGACCCGGCTTTCGCGTTCATCAACCGCAAGCAGCACATAACGAACCGACAGCCATGGTGATGTGGAAGGACCTGAGATCGCGCTTCGAGCGCTGGGGCTGGTTGGGGCCCCGACATGACCGGCTTACCCTTACGGGCCAGGTGCGCTCCCCCATCCCGGATGACGACGGTGCGGACGACCATCGTTCCGTTCTCTTGAGCATCACCATCGCCGGTGGGAAGACCGGCTTGCACCGCCTTGATCCGGACAGCCGGTTCCGCATCGAACTGGTCTTCGATGGCGTGGTCCGGCTCACCATCGTGCGACAGGGCCACCTGCCCCGGATGGTGGAGGTGCAGCCGCTGCGCTCCAATCTGCGCTTCGCCCGCGACCCGGTGCATGCCCGGTGCGAGATCGACGTGTGGCTTACCCCGCGGCACGACCCGGACGGCGCGGTCGGGCGCCCGATGATGGAACGCATCACGATGCCCAAGGACCATCGGCCCCTTACGGTCGAATGGGATCATGTGGTGCGGGCCGAGCAGAGCGAGGAGTTCGTTCCTCTGTTCCTGCGGGCGGTCTGACCCCGTTGAGTAGCGAGTGAAGAGTGGCGAGTGCTGCTATCGGAGGCAGTACTCGCCACTCTTCACTTCTCCCTCCACTTGCTCGCGCGG
>CAZYPC010000119.1:0-12728 GCA_964649165.1 uncultured Chryseobacterium sp. | reverse complement strand
CCCTAAAAAATGGGCCTGATCAGGGCCTTCTTTACAGGATGCTCTGTTGACGACCTTCAGGGAGAGGGAGACACCTCCCGCGTACTGCGACCCAACCTTATGTGAACGTGCCGGACTGCATGGAAGGTGCGGGAGATTGAACGCGATCCTCTCCTATTTCAACTTCTGTCCCGGTCGCATTTCCGGCGTCCCGTTCACCACAAGGATCTCCCCGGCCTTCACCGCCCCAAAGATCTCCACGCTGTCCTTGAACGCCATGCCCTTGCGCACATCTACCCATGCGGTCGTATCGGCTTGGACCCGGATGACGAAGGTGCGCTCCTGATCCGTGACCACGGCGGTGCGAGGTGCCATCAACGAGGGTTGTTGCCTATGCAACTTCAAACGCATTTCGGCGATCATGCCGCCTTGCAAGCGCCCGTCGCGGTTGTCCACCTCGAATTCCCAGACCTCGCTGCGCGTGCGCGGATCCAAGCCACCTGCACGCCGTGCAAGCCGTGCGGGAAAGGGTTGGCCGGGGAACGCGGGCACCGTGAAGGTGACGCTGGAATCCACCGGGGACGTGCCCAAGTAGAACTCCGGAACCGCAGCACGCAACCGGAGCGTTGCGGTCTGTTGCAGCTCGAACAGAGGAAGCGCATTGCCCTGAGCTATGAGGTCGCCGATGTTCACGTTCCTCTGGGTGATCACACCATTGAACGGTGCGAGCAGTGTGAGGTAGCCTGACTGGTCCTGTGCTGCTCCCATCGCCGCCCTGTACGCTTGTGCAGCGGTGCTATCGGCGATGTATTCGTTGCGGGCGTGCTCCAATTCAACGCCGGACACCACGCCGGGTTGACCGGCGGCCTGTACGAGGCGGTCGTATTTGTCCTTTGAAGAACGTGCGGTGGCCAGCGCGCTTTGTGATCGCGCCGTCGCGTCCGCTACCTGAGCCTGCAACTCGGGTGCTTCCAGTACCGCAAGCACTTGTCCGGCACGGACGCGGCTACCGATGTCCACTTTCAACTCCCGAACGAAGGCCGGGACTTTCGCGCGGATCGCGGCACGCTCCTGAGCCTGCAATTCAGCCGATATCGGAAGCACTTGTACGGGTCGGCTCGCGGCCAACGTGAAGGTGCTGGCTACCGGCACGGTCGGCGCTGTTATCTGCTCATTGCTGCTGTCACTCGTTCCGCAAGCGGCGGCGCAGAGGGCGAACAGTAGAAGTTCCTTGCGCATCATTCAGGAAGCTGTGAAGGTGATCTGTATGCACGCTTGGTGATGGCAGCGAAGAGCAAAGGCAACACCAGTAACGTGGCGGTGGTGGAGAACAACAGGCCGCCTATCACCGCGATGCCCAAGGGGGCTGTCTGACCTCCTCCTTCACCAAGTCCGAGGGCCATGGGCAACATGCCTGCGGTCATCGCCAACGTGGTCATGAGGATGGGGCGCAAACGACGGTGCGCGGCACTGCGGGCAGCGGCAGGTCCATCGGAACCGGCCTGATGATCGGCACGCGCGGCGGTGATCAGGAAGACGCCGTTGGCGATGCTTACCCCGATCGCCATGATAGCGCCGGTGTAGCTCTGGATGTTGAGGGATTGCCCTGAGAGCAACAAAGCGAGCAACGAGCCCACCACCACTGCGGGTGCAACAGCGAGTACGGCAAGCGCAAGGCCCGGACGCTGGAAGTACGCGGCCAGCAAGAGGAAAATAACCGCAACCGCCAGTGCAAGTCCCGTCTGCAATTCGCGTTGGGTTTGATCCAGCGTCTCTGCCTGTCCGCGCAACAGCACCTTGGATCCCTTCGGAAGTTCGCCTACTTGGGCCACGACCTTTTCCACCGCGCGCAACGCCGAACCCAGATCACGATCATGCGTGTTGGCAGTGATGGTCACCATGCGTTGTTGGTTGAGCCGGTCGTATTCACCTACGCTCACACCGGGTGTCAGTGCGGCTACGTCGCGCACCCGCAAGCTGTTGCCCTGCGCGGTCAACGGAATGTTCCCGACCTCTTCGGGGGCATTCATCTTGAACTGTGGCACTTCCACCTGCACTTGGTAGGCAACACCCGTGGAAGCATCGAGCCAGTAGTTCGGTGAGGTGTAGCGGCTGCTGCTGGTTGCGGCTACCAGCGATCGGCTCACATCCTGCATTGTCAGGCCCAGTTGGCCCGCACGTTCGCGATCAACGTCGATGCGCAGTGTTGGCTGGTCCAACGGGATTCCGAACTGTACATCGCGAAGGATGGACAGGCTGTCCATGCGCTGCCTGATCCGTGTGGCGATGGCTCTGCTCTGGGTGAGATCCAGCCCAAGCACGGCAACCTCGATCGGCGTGGGACTTCCTTGGCTGATTACCTTGTCTACCAGATCCGCTGGCTCGAAGGAGATCAGCGCATCGGGCAAGGCGCGTGTCACGCGCTCACGGATCCGCTCCTTCAGCGTTTCCATGGCTGGGGCATCCGGCCTCAGTCGCACCAGTACCACACCTTCATGAGGACCGCCGCTCCACAGGTGGATCAGGTTCACCGGGAAGTTGGGCGGGGGTACACCCACAAAGGCGGAACTGATCGCGACGTTCCCCGGACCCGCTGCGCTGTCGATCACGGTGAGCAGCCGTTTCATGGCCACCTCGGTGCGTTCCATGCGCGTTCCCGTGGGCAGCCGCAAGCGTAGCTGGAACTGGCCGCTTTCCGCTTGGGGGAATACATCGGTGCCCATGGCCCCGAAGCCGATCACCGCCAGCACAACTACCAGCACGCCATAGAGAGCAAGCACCGCTCGCGTCTTAATGAAGAAGCGTTCCAACATCCGCTGGTAACGAGCCTGAACGCGCGCGAACCCTTGCCCGAAGCGGCTGCTGCGCTGATCATGCGGCACGAGCTTCAAGTAGTTCGCGAGTACGGGCACCAGCGTTTGTGAAAGAATGAACGATGCGATCATCGCCAAGCCGACGGAGAGCGCCAGCGGCATGAAGAGCGACCTCGGCATACCGGTCATGAACGCCGATGGCACGAAGACGGCGAGCACACAGAGCAGGATGAGCAACTTCGGTACGGCGATCTCTCTCGCGGCTTCCCACACGGACTTGCGCAAGTGACCACTTTGCTCCAAGTGCCTGTGTATGTTCTCGACGGTCACGGTTGCCTCATCCACGAGGATGCCCACTGCGAGCGCCAGTCCACCGAGGGTCATGATGTTGATCGTCTGGCCGAGCAACCGCAATGCGATCACAGCGGTGAGCAACGCGATGGGGATCGTGAGCACTACGATCAGCGCACCCCGCCGGTCCTGAAGGAAGAGGAAGACCATCAGGCCAGTGAGCAAGGCTCCGAGCAATGCTTCTACCAACAGGTTGCGCAGTGAGTTGGCCACGTAAGTGCTCTGGTCGAACTCGTAACTGATGTGGATGTCATCCGGTATGGCCGCTTGCATTTCAGGTAATGCGGCCTTCACTGTCTTGACTACATCCCAAGTGCTCGCGTCGGCGCGTTTCGTTACGGGGATGTAGATGGCCCGTTTACCGTTGATCAATGCGTAGCCCGTGGCGATGTCCGTGCCGTTGTCCACTGTGGCCAGATCCCGGAGCAACACGCTGGGGCCAGAACCCAAGCGCAGCGGTAAGCGCTCCAAGTCGCTGATCTTGTCCACCACGCCGTTCGTTGGGGTGATCAATGTCTGGTCGCCGACGCGGATATTGCCCGCAGGGGTGATCACGTTCGCGGTACTGATGGCTTGCACCACTTCATCCGGGGAGAACCCATAGGCCCGAAGGCGGTCCGGTGCGATGCGTATCACCACTGTGCGTTGGCTCGATCCAAAGGGCGGCGGAGCCGATACACCGGGCAACGCGGAGAACATGGGCCGCACCTTGTTCAACGCAAGATCGGCGATCTCGCTCAACGTGCGCGTTGGGCTGCTGAACACCAACTGGCCCACCGCGACCGAACTCGCATCGAACCGCATGACGAACGGCGGCAATGTTCCGGGTGGCATGAACGCACGAGCACGGTTCACTTGCGCGACAACCTCAGCCAACGACTGCTCCATGCTGGTGCCGGGGTGGAACTGGCATTTGATGAGCGTGGCCCCTTGGATGGACTTGCTCTCCACCGATTTGATGCCATTTACGTAGAGCAAGTGATACTCGTAGTAGTAGCTCACATAGCCCTCCATCTGCGCGGGGCTTAAGCCGCCGTAGGGTTGCGCGATGTATACCGTTGGCAGATCGAGCTTCGGGAAAATGTCGATGGGCATGGTGCGAAGCGACAGCACCGAGAACAGCACGATGGCGCACACCGCGACGAGCACGCTGATGGGATGCCGGAGCGCTGCGCGGATCATTTGGTGGTCGCTGCGCGATCGATCAATTGGAGGAAGGGTTCAATGTTGCCAGCGGCAGCGGCTACGGCCAGTTCCGCCTTCCATGTCGCGACGGTCGCGAGCACCTGCTGTTGTTCGGCCTGCAAGAGAACCGCCTCCGCCTGCAATACCTCGTTCAGGTCCACAAGCCCCGCTTGATAGCGTTGAAGTAGTTGCCGGTATCCAGTATCAGCCGCACCTGTACGTTCCTTCGCGAAGTGCAGGTCATCATGCACTGTTGTCCTTCGCAGTTCTGCTTCACGGCTGATGGCAAGTCGTCGCAGCCGTGTCGCTTCCCCATCCGCAACAGAGGCGTCGAACAGGTGCTGTTGCAACCGCACACGGCTCCCGTTCTGAGCGAAGTCCAATAGTGGGAAGGTGAGGCCGACCCCAAGCGCGTAGTTGTAGTTGCGCAGCGACAGCCCGTCGAGGCTGCGGTCTACTGTGCCATTGAATGGAAGGTCAGCACCACCGGAACCGCGACCATAAGCACTGCCCAACAACCTCAGCTTGGGTCGCCAAGCCCGTCGCTGCGCCATCAGTTTCAAGCTGTCTGCTTCCACAAGCGCAAACGCCAAGCTCAACACCGGGTCGTGCCCGCTCACGGTCGGCATGGGTTCCTCCACGGGACGCGTGGCCAGATGGTCCCACTCCCGATAGGTCGTGTCACTGCGCCCCAGCAGTTCGGTCAAGCGGATCCTGTACCTCGTGGCGAGTTCGCGGCTGC
Source organism: uncultured Chryseobacterium sp. (assembly GCA_964649165.1). Classification (GTDB taxonomy): domain Bacteria; phylum Bacteroidota; class Bacteroidia; order Flavobacteriales_F; family PHOS-HE28; genus PHOS-HE28. The sequence continues at coordinate 7,658 of CAZYPC010000119.1, read as the reverse complement.
GGACATAGCTGCTCCCCGCATACGCCGCTTCGGCCTTGGCTATCGTACTATCCGCACCGGCCGCAAGCCCGACTGCGCTGAGTGTGCGTGTGATCAGTAACAAACTGTCCGCTCGCTCACGATTGGCCTCCGATCGACGCAGCAGGGCTTCCGCTGCGACAAGATCGAGGTACATGTCCAGCGCATCGCATTGCTGGTCCAATTGGGCTGCACGAAGCCTCGCACCACTCGCAGCAGCATCCGCCTCCGACGCTTCAATGTCCGCATGGCGCTTACCAAAGGCCCATGGCTGCCATTGAAGGCCAACACCCACGCCGCTGTTCCAATAGCCGCTGTAATCGTCGTCCGAGACAGGCGGTCCATTGATGGTGTAGAGTACATCCTGCGGGAACAACATGCCGTAGATGTTGTTCAATGTGGCATAGGCCGCCTGTGCGTGCAGGTCCAGATGTGGCAGGGCATCCTGCCGGATGATCGTGGACCGCTCCGACGAAGCCGATGCGCGTGCTTCCATGGAACGAACATGGGGCGCGGTCAGCGCTTGGTTGGCGATATCTCTGGGTGAAAGCACCGGCGACTGACCATGAAGACGCGCGGGTAGGAGCAATGTGATACACGCCCCGAACACAACGGTCCCAACCTCGCGCAAATGATCAAGCGACATCGGGGGCGAAGATATCCGTACTAGATCATCAGGGCGCTCAGAACGCGAACCTCCACACCATCTTGCCCACAAGGCTGCGGGTAGTGGGCCGCCAAACATCGAAGCTCTTGACAGGCGACCCACCCTCATCGAAGACCAAGAAGAGATCCGACCCGATCTTCGGTATCCAGTGCAGCCGAGCGTTGATACGGACCAGATCATCCAGTGAGTTCCATTGGCCGAAGACGGATAGCGTTAGTCGTGTCGTGAAGGAGTACGATGGATAGACGGCAAGCTCGTTCGTTTCCAAGGTGGTCGCCTCTCTCTGTTCGGTCGCAGGAAAGCGCAGTCGGTTCCATGTATAGTCTACCGTTATGTTACAGTGCTTGTTCACGTTCACTGTCACGTCAGCGGGTAGCGTGATGATCGAGCTTCCGTAGTACGTGCCCCAACTCGGTGTGAGATTACCTCGCACCCGTCGTCCCTCGAAACTCTCGAAATACAGTTCCGTGGCGTGCATGTGGTACGCTTGGGTGGTTATCGTGATATCGTCACTGAGGTCGAAGGGTTCCTGCACGTCGTCATAGCTCTGCTTCAGGTTCAGTCCAAAGGAATCACCGCTCTTCAACAGGAAACCGATCGGCTGTGACGTGTTGTAGAATGATTCCACGCGGCTGGTTCCCGCTTCTCGAAAGACGGCAAGATCGCCCGGTGAAAAGATCATCTTGCGGACACCATACTTGTTCAGCCAGCGCGGAGTGATGTACAGGTGCCAATTGAACGCATCGTAGTTACCGCGTTGCAGGAAACCAAGGCTCGGCTCGAAGTTCTTCTGAATGGAGGAGAGGGCGATGAAGTGATCCATCAGGTCGTTGGGGTAGTCCGCGTAGACGCGATACGCCAGCCCGTCCTTGCTCGCCTGTCCGTTCATGATACTCTGGGCCACGGTCGCGTTCACTTCGAGCACTTTGTTGCCAAGGAACTTCGCGGTGATGTAGCCCCCATCCATACCTGCGATCTGGCTGCTCACGTTGGAGTTTACTTTCGAGGTGATGATGCCTCCGACGTGGCTTTGAGCGCCCACGTCGTAGTTGTAGCGCAGCACCGTGTTGTTGGTTGTCGGAACACTGTCCACGGCTCCCGTCTGGGCGCTCAGGAAGCCGATGTTGTTGTGGCCGACCTTCCCGAAAAGACGCGCACCGGCGACTATGGGGACGGGCTTCAACGCTTCGATCCCAATACGCCGCGTGTAGAACCCATAGTTCGAGTTGCCGAGATAGAACTCATACTTCTCAGAGCCCTCCAAGAAAAAGGCCCGCTTCTCGGGGTAGTAGAGGTTGAAGCGCGTCAGGTTCACCGGTATGCGATCGACTTCCACCTGCGCGAAGTCCGTATTGCTCGTGAGGTTCAGTTTCAGGGTTGGGGTGATGTTCACGTTGAGGTCCGCTCCGACCTTGCCCGTCGGTTCGTCCTTCCGTCCCATGGCTTGGTTCAAGCCGCCAAGCCCGTATGGTTTGAACTCGAAGCGTTTGGCATAACCGATGTTCTTGATACCCATCAGGGTGCCGCAGTTCGCGAGGTTCTCCACTTGCTTGTCCCGACCCCATCCCTGCCAGTTCACCTGCTCATTCTTGCTGCGCACATTGCGCTCGAAGTTGATACCCCATACCTGTACGCTATCCCGCCGGAACTGGAGTGTACTGAACGGGATACGGAACTCTGCGTTCCATCCCTCAGGAGTGCATGTGGTCTTCACGTCCCACACGCCGTTCCAGTCGCTGTTCATGTCGCCGAAGCCGCTCACTTGCGCATCACCACGAGCGCCATTGGGGTTCGTAACGAAGAGGTAGCCGTTCCGGTGGTCATTGAAGGTGCTGATGACGAACTGGAAATTGTCGTCCGCATACCACGCAAAGTCGCGCTCCATGTACTTGGCTTGAAGGTGCTCCATATCCTTCACTGAACAGACGGCGCCTACATAGAAGGCCAACTCGTCATAGACCACGGCCACATCCAACCGATCGGTGGCGGCGCTATCCACATGCGGATCACGCTGTGTGAAGTTGGTGATGTGTTGCGCCCGCTGCCAGAAGGGTTCGTCCAGCGCACCATCGAAGACCACACGCTCATGAATGCGCATGGCGAACAGCGTATCCGGACTGCTGTGTTGGGCCGAGGCAAAAAGACCGGCGAGGATGCCCACAACGGATGTAAGCCACCTACGCGCTGGTGCCGCGATAGAAGGTGTCGAATGGGCTGACCGCTTCATGGATCTCTTCCAAGACCGAATACGCCTGCCTTCGCGCTACGTGCCATTGAACGCAAGCCATCAGCGCTAAAACTATCGTGTAGCTTCACACCAAGATTTCATCCATCCATGCACCGTCGCACCTTTCTCACTGCTGGCGCAGCCGCTACGGGCGTTGGTCTCGCGAACGCCCTCACGCCCTCAGTCCCTGAGATCTTCACCACTCCGTTCGATCGGCTTGTCGATGCTGACGGCAAGTTCACTCTGGCTCCACTGCCCTACAAGGAGGACTTTTTGGAGCCGTTCATGGATGGGGAGACATTGCACCTTCATCATGAGTTCCACCATGGTGGCGCAGTGACCGGGGCGAACAAGGACCGCGACCAGATCGCGCAGGCCGTAGCCAATGGCGACAACGCCATGATGGAGCACTGGAACAAGAAACTGAGCTACCACTTCGGAAGCCACCTCCTGCACTCCATCTTCTGGACCAACCTCACCTCGCGCAAGAATGAACCCTCCGCTTCCCTGCTGCAACGCATTGAGGCTTCCTTCGGCTCGTTCGACAACTTGAAGAAGCAACTGGCCACGACCGCCAAGAGCATTGACGGCAATGGCTGGGGCGTACTGGTGTACCAGCCCTACACGGGACGCATGGCTGTGACCCCTTGTGAGAACCACGAGAAGCTGATGCAATGGAGCGCCATACCGTTGTTGGTCGTGGACGTATGGGAGCACGCGTACTACCTGAAACACCGCAACCGCCGCGCTGACTTCGTGGATGCGCTCTTCGCCATCATCGACTGGGACAATGTGGCCATGCGGCTCGATGAAGCCGAGCAGCGGTACCGCTGATCATCATCTGGGGAATGACCGACCTGAAAGGAGACCCATCGGCTCCGCCCTATTCGCTTGGAGCGCTGGTGAAGTACTTCCTTGGTTTGGGCACATGGGGTTTCGGTGGACCCGTGGCATTGGTCGGCTACATGCACCGTGATCTGGTGGAGCAGAAGAAGTGGATCACGGAGGAGGACTACAAGGAAGGTCTAGCGCTGGCTCAACTCATGCCCGGCCCGTTGGCAGCGCAACTGTCGATCTACCTCGGCTACGTCCACTATCGCGTTGTCGGTGCTACGTTGGCGGGGCTGGCGTTCGTGTTGCCCTCGTTCGTGATGGTGCTGTGCATTGGCTGGGCATACGTCCGCTATGGCGGCCTGCCGTGGATGGCGAACCTGTTCTATGGCGTTGGTGCTGCTGTCCCCGGCTTGATCACCATTGGCGGCTACAAGCTCAGTCGAAAGAGCTTGGGCTCTGACGTGTTGCTCTGGGGTATCGCCCTTGTTCTTGCGGTGGCCACATTCATCACCGAACAGGAAGTCATCTGGCTCGTGCTTGGCGGTGGCATGCTTGTGTTGGTCTGGCGACACTATCGGAAACCGGGTGCAGCAATATCCCTTGCCCCATTGCTGCTCATGACCTCCACAGTCGAGCAAGGCGGTATCCTTGGTCAGATAGCATGGTTCTTCACCAAGGCGGGCGCGTTCGTCTTCGGTAGTGGCTTGGCCATCGTACCGTTCTTGTACGGTGGTGTGGTGAAGGAATACGGATGGCTCAACGAGCAGCAGTTCCTTGATGCGGTGGCGGTGGCCATGATCACGCCCGGTCCGGTAGTCATCACGGTGGGCTTCATCGGCTATCTGGTGGCGGGCTTCCCCGGTGCATGTATTGCTGCGCTGGCCACGTTCCTGCCGTGTTACCTCTTCACAGTACTCCCCGCTCCGTATTTCAAGAAGTACGGCAAGCTCCCGGCCTTGCGTGCCTTCATCGACGGCGTGACTGCTGCTGCGGTAGGTGCGATCATGGGAGCCGTGCTCGTGCTGGCCAAGCGGCAACTCTCTGACATCCCCGCAATGGCCATTGCGTTGGCTACCGCAGCACTCCTCGTCCGGTTCAAGAAGTTGCCAGAACCGGTGATCATCGCCGCAGCAGGAGCAATAGGACTGACCTTGCGAAGCCTATGGTGATCACCATGAACCGCATGACGCCGTTCTTCAGTCTGTTGTTGTTGGCCTGTGGTCCGGTGTCGCATTCGCAGGACCCGGCCCCGCCACATGCCCAACAAGGCGTCATTGTGCTGCCCAATGTTCATGGGCGCATTGATCACCTCGCTGTGGACCCAACACATCATCGGGCCTTCATCGCGGCCCTTGGCAACAATTCGGTGGAAGTCGTGGACCTGAAAGCAAGGAAGCACATTGCTTCGATCACGGGTATTGAAGAGCCGCAGGGCATCGTGTTCATCCCGGAAGATGGCTCAGTTCTCGTGTCCAGTGGCGCTGATGGCTCGTGCAACTTCTACAGCACCGACAGCCTCCAACTGAAGAGGTCGATCAAGCTCGATGGCGACGCGGACAATATCCGCTACAGCCCGTCCATGGGGCGCATCTTCATCGGCCACGGTGATGGCGGCATCGCGGTCATCGACGCCCGGACGTTCAAGGTCATAGCGGACATCCCCGTTGGTGGTCATCCCGAATCGCTGCAACTGGATGAGGCCAATGATCGGCTCTTCGTCAACGTGCCGGACGAACAGGAGGTGTGCTCGGTGTCCCTGTCTACAATGAAGGTGATGGACCGCTGGAAGCTCGAAGACGCACGGGCCAACTTCCCCATGACGCTGGACGCGGCCAACCGACACCTCATCATTGGTTGCCGCTCGCCAGCGCGCATACTGGTCATGAGCTACAGCGGTGAACTCGTCCAGCAGGTCGATGGGCCGGAAGACATGGACGATCTGTTCTACAATGTCACAAACACCACGCTGCATGCCATAGCGGGCGCGGGCTTGGTGGTCAGCTACCTGCAAGATAAGAACGGGTCATGGCGTGAGGAACAGCGTACGACCACAAGGCACGGCGCGCGCACTGGTTATCTCACGAGCGATGGGCAAGACCTGCTTGTTGCCGCGCCTGCTCGGGAAGGCGAGGGTGCGGCGTTGCTCGTCATCAAGACCAACAGCCAACATTGAACTGTGCGGCACCTCAGTTCATGAGGTGGCGTTGCCCTCGCTGGTCCTCGGGGGCGGTGAATGCCGAGGACAGCCAGAAGTAGTGTTGGGTCAGGAAGTTCACCTTTTCGAGGTCCGCAAAGCCTTCGAGGACCACGTAGTACTTCGCCCGTGAGGTGGTGATACGGCTCTTGCACTGCAAGACCCGCGCATAGATGTCCACGATGATGCACTCCGCCATCTGTGAATCTGCCATCGCCAGAATGACGCGGGAGGAACGGTTCCGCGAACGCAGGTATTGGAAATTGAGCGCCTCCACCATCATGAGGGCCGCAGAAGGGTGATGCCAACGGGAAAGCAGGCGTCGTAAGCCGCGTTTGAGATCCTCGATGACCACAAAGTCCTCGGAGGTGAACAACAAGGATGGGTCACTCAGTCGGGGTTTGAAATTGTCCGATAGCTCCATCGTTTTGTTGGAGACATGTGAGCCCCCACTATAGGGTGCTCTGTCCACCTCAGCAGGTGGAGATCAGCTAAGGCGCGCGTGTCATGGACCACCCTCGGACCACCGCAACAATGCACGCCCATCGAGCAGCATGGAACGTCAGCAGGGGTATCTGGATCGCTTCGTACCGCCTCGCTCTTCCCGCCTTCCATGGGGCGGAAGGCGAGGCTTCAGTATTGCGGTCGCACAAGACCGTCCTCGTGCGGGCCGGATCCGTTTCTGAGATGGGACGATCAGCCTTGACCACAGAGGCTGCATGGAACACCTCTCTCGCATAGAAGTACCCCTTCGGGTCCTTGGACAGGTATTCACAAAGGCCTTCTGCCCCACAGACGGGATCGATCTCAACGTTGGACCCTCCGGTACTGAAGAACGCGGCTATTGCTGCGGCCTCTTCCAAGGGTACGTCCACCACAAGATGGGCATGGGGTCTGCAAATCCTCGTCCTCTTCTTCTTCCTCTTCTCTCCTCGAAACTGGATTGTTTCAATGGCCAGCAACGTGTTGCATTTCATCCCCCGTGCATATTCCACCACAGCATCGCAGACGTACACTGCTGTCTTATCCGAGCATGGATTCACGGTGATCATGAATCCCCGCTCAGAGACCTTCCCATTGGCACCCTTGGTCTGGAACAGCTTGTACCTGTCCTGCACCGTGCTATGGGCAATCTCTTCCATCGGTAGGGTTCTATGCGTTGTTGAAGGACATGGGCCGACTATTGGTGTGGCGTCATGTGTGCCACCCACGGGTCATGAAAGAATCATCGTTCCAACCGGCCCCGTTTTCAAAATCGAGCACGGTCCCTCCGGGATGAACCGAGGTCGTAACAGGCTTGCCCCCAAGTGGTTGGATCAGCCCAAATTTATTTTCAAGGCAAAGTCGTTAAGTGGCCAACGGAAAGCCCAAAACGACGCCTTGTTCCGGTGTTTTCCGCCATGGACGCCACTATCATGGGTATTCTTATGATAGAACCTGCGCCAGCACTGGGAAAACAGAGGTCGATGGAGTATCAGGCCCATCAAGGCTTATGCTATAAGTGGGGGGGCATCATTCCTCCAAGCCCGAAGCCGCATTCACCACAAAACGACCCTCCACCACCTACCTTGCAAGGCCCCAAACTTCCGCCCAGTTTCCGCTGCGACATTGGGCCGTATGGTTGAAAGCTGCGCTGGGTGGGGCTTTCCTCTCGTTTGACCAATTAACCTTCTTTAACCGGCGTTGGAGTGGCTTAACAGCAGCAGCTTGGCGCTCCC
>CAZYPC010000118.1:0-12882 GCA_964649165.1 uncultured Chryseobacterium sp. | reverse complement strand
CTTCTGCGCCTCCACCGCGAACTCCATCGGCAGTTGATTCAGCACCTCCTTGCAGTAGCCATTCACGATGAGCGATACTGCTTTCTCGGTCTCGATGCCGCGCTGGTTGAGGTAGAAGATCTGGTCCTCGCCGATCTTGCTCGTGGTGGCTTCGTGTTCCACCATCGCGCTGGGGTTCTCGCTCTCGATGTAGGGGAAGGTGTGCGCGCCGCAGCGGTCGCCGAGCAGCAGTGAATCGCACTGGCTGAAGTTGCGTGCGCCCTTCGCACCCCGGCCGATCTTCACCAATCCGCGGTAGCTGTTGTTGGAGAAACCCGCGCTGATGCCCTTGCTCACGATCGTGCTCTTCGTGCCCTTGCCGATGTGGGTCATCTTGGTGCCGGTGTCGGCCTGCTGGCGGTTGTTCGTCACCGCCACGCTGTAGAACTCGCCGGTGCTGAAGTCGCCTTTGAGCACGCAGCTCGGGTACTTCCAGGTGATCGCGCTGCCGGTCTCCACTTGCGTCCAGCTGATCTTGCTGCGATCACCCAGGCACATGCCGCGCTTGGTCACGAAGTTGTAGATGCCGCCCTTGCCGTCCTTGTCGCCGGGGTACCAGTTCTGTACGGTGCTGTACTTGATCTCCGCGTCCTTCAGTGCGACCAGTTCCACCACGGCGGCGTGCAACTGGTGCTCGTCGCGGATCGGCGCGGTGCACCCTTCGAGGTAGCTCACGTAGGCGCCTTCATCGGCGATCAGCAGCGTGCGCTCGAACTGGCCGGTCATGGCCTCGTTGATGCGGAAGTAGGTGCTCAGTTCCATCGGGCAGCGCACACCCGGCGGGATGTAACAGAAGCTGCCATCGCTGAAGACCGCGCTGTTGAGCGCGGCGAAGTAGTTGTCCGTGCGCGGAACCACGGTGCCCAGGTACTTCTTCACCAGATCCGGATGCTCCTTCACCGCTTCGCTGAACGAGCAGAAGATGATGCCCTTCTCCTTCAATGCGCCCTGGAACGTGGTCTTCACGCTCACACTATCGAACACCACATCTACCGCAACTCCCGCGAGGCGCTTTTGCTCCTCCAGAGAGATGCCCAGTTTCTCGAAGGTCTTCACCAGCTCGGGGTCGGCCTCGTCAAGGCTGTTGAGCGTGGGCTTCTTCTTCGGGGCGCTGTAGTAGTACGCGTTCTGGTAGTCGATCTTCGGATACTGGACGTGCGCCCATTGCGGCTCCACCATCTTCTGCCAGAGGCGGATAGCCTCGAGCCTCCACTCCAGCATCCACTCGGGTTCCTCTTTCTTCTTGCTGATGAAACGAACGATGTCCTCGTTCAGGCCCTTCTCGGCCTTCTCGCTCTCGATGTCCGTAACGAACCCGTAGGCATACTCTTTCGAGGTGACCTCGCGCAGGATATCGTCGGTGTCCTGTGCCATCAGATGCTGAAACTCTCCCCGCACCCGCACGTGCGCGAAGCATTGGGATTCACGAATTGAAAGCCCTTGCCATTGAGGCCGCCGCTGAAGTCGAGGGTGGTGCCGAGCAGGTAGAGAAGGCTCTTCTTGTCCACCACCACCTTCACGCCGTTGTCCTCGAACACCTTGTCGCCGTCCTTCATCTGGTCGTCGAAGATCAGGTCGTACATCAGGCCGGAACAGCCGCCGCCTTTCACGCCTACGCGCACAAAGTGGTTCGGTCCGCGGCCTTCTGCTCCAAGGAGCTTGGTGACTTCCGCTTTGGCGGGTTCAGAGACTTTGATCATGTCGCGTCCGGTCTTTAGAACGGGTCTAAAATGGGAGGCCAAAGGTACGGCGGTCGCGCATTCCGGAAGTGGTCGGCAACGGGCAACCGGATGGGAACACGGTAGTTTCGCACCCCGCCTAGCGCTTTGGCGGGTGAAACATGTCAGCTACCCAGACCCGCACCGAACTCTCCGCCCTCGGCGAATTCGGTCTCATCGAACGCATCGCCTCGCGCGTCCACCTGCATCACAAGTCTTCCGTGAAGGGCATCGGCGACGACGCGGCGGTGATCGACCCCGAAGGGCTGCAACAGGTCGTGACCACGGACATGCTGGTGGAGGGCGTCCACTTCGACCTCGGTTATGTGCCGCTGAAGCACCTCGGTTACAAGAGCGTAGTGGTGAACGTGAGCGACATCTACGCGATGAACGCGGAGCCCCGGCAGATCACGGTGTCGATCGCGCTGAGCAATCGCTTCCCGGTGGAGGCGGTGGATGAACTGTACGAGGGCATCCTCCTGGCGTGCAAGAACTACGGCGTGGACCTCGTCGGTGGCGATACGTGCAGCAGCACGAGCGGGCTGGTCATCAGCGTGACGGCCATCGGCGTGGCGAGGAAGGAGGACGTCGTATACCGTGGCGACGCGAAGGACAACGAACTGCTCGTGGTGAGCGGCGATCTCGGCGGGGCGTACATGGGTCTGCAGATCCTGGAGCGCGAGAAGTCGGTCTTCAAGGAGACCGGTGCGCAGCCGGATTTCTCGGGCCACGATTACATCCTCGAGCGGCAGCTGAAGCCCGAAGCGCGCAAGGACATCATCGACCTGCTGAAGAAGCTGGACGTCAAGCCCACGAGCTTGATCGATATCAGTGACGGATTGGCCAGCGAGGCCATCCACATCGCACGCCGCTCTGGCCTCGGAGTGCGCATCTATGACGAGAAGATCCCGATCGATCCATCAACCCACCAGACCGCACGTGACTTCGGTCTCGACCCGACGACGTGCGCGCTCAACGGCGGTGAGGACTATGAACTGCTCTTCACCATCGCTCAGAGCGACTTCGAAAGGATCAAAGGTAACCCCAACCTGACGGTGATCGGGCACATGACCGACAAGAACAGCGGCTACGCGCTCATCGACAAGCAGGGCGGGCAGCATGAGCTGCGCGCGCAGGGCTGGGACGCGTTCTTGAAGAAGGGGTGATCACTCCTTCACCAGCAACGAGCGGGCTCCATTCGCAGAGAGCAGGGTGAACACTCCCGGTGCCAGATCCACCATAGGCAGGAGGTTTATTCCCGGTTGCAGGGTGAATTCCCGGACGAACTGACCAGTAGAGGTCCAAAGCCCCACTGGGATCCGCTGCGTCGAGGGATTGAGCACCGACGCCGCGTCGCTTGCCGGTACCGGCCAGGCCGACAGCGCGGGCGCAGCAAGGAGTAAGGGCAGGGAGGAGGGGAACGCGCTCATGCGCCCGATCACATAGGCCTGCTGGCCTCCTTCATTCACCGTATGCGGAGGGAACTGATAGGTGCCCACCACGTGCGCGCTGAAGTATACGGTGCCGTCATCCAGACAGGTCAGTCCCATCGCGTTCGTAAAACCCGAGATCGGAATGCTCGTGCCTGCCCACAGGGGTGAGCCGTCCGGTGCGAAGCCCACAACGGTCTGTGTGCGCTGGCCGATCGTGAGACCATCGCTCACCACGCCGCTGCCCCAGTTGATCTCCCCGCGCAGGGTGCCCGTCACGAATACTTGACCGTTGGCATCCACGCCGATGGACCGCCGCGCCGCCTGGGCCAGATCCCCCTCGATGGGCCCGCCGGTCGTATCGCTTTGGACTGCCCACTGGAATTGACCGGTGCTGTCAGCTTTGGCTACAAAGGTCGCGATGCCCCAGTCCGGGCCGTTCAGGTGGAAACCGCCCCAACTGCTGCTGTCCAGCAGGCCACCGGTGATCACGACGTTCCCTGAAGCGTCGGTATCGATATCCGGTCGCTGGAACGTGATGTCATGCGCGAAGCGCGCCCAATGCCCGGTACCATCCGGCCGGAATCGGGCCAGGAACATCAGATAGAAGTCGTCCTCGGGAAGTACCGGGTTCAGGCCCCCGAAGGCGAAGGCGGTATTGTCGCAAGCACCGCTCACGTACATGGCTCCGCCGGGGTCGAATGCCAGGCCGCCGATCGTCTTTCCTCCGTCGATGAAGCGTGTTTCAGTGTCGTTACCGTTCTCGTCGACCCGAGCGAAACGGGACAGGATGAAGTCGGTGGTCCCGTACCAGGCGTTCCCATCAGGATCGATGGACAGTACGGGGATCGAACCGGCCATCGGTGCCACCGTCGAAAGGTCGCGCGACCAGAGTATGATACCGTTCGGATCGAATTTCAACAGGAACGGGTCGTCATCCAGGAACCCGGAAGTGCCAACGCTCAGTGTGGACCCGTCGCAAATGGACAGGTCGCCCATGAAGCGCCCCGCTACGTAGACGTTACCATCGGTATCGATGGCACCGCATTCCAACGTGATGGAATCACCGAGGGAACAGGTCCAGAGCGCTTGGCCAGTGCCGGGGTCCAGCCGCTCCACCGCGAATTCGCCGAAGATGTCCTGGCCGAACGCGAAGCCACCGGTGACCAAGCGGGCGCTCATCAGATGACCGTTCGGGGAGGATGCCATCACGTGCGACGGGAGCCCCGGGTTGAGGGAGTATTCCACCGGCCAGTTGACCAGCCAGTCCGGCTGTTGGGCGACCGAGACGATCGGGAATGTCAGAATAGTGAGCAGTGCATTGCGCATGGTCGCGGCAGGGTTATCCGGGATCAATGAACTGACAGCGGACAGAGGCCGATGGTTGCCCGACGATCAGGGCCCAGGGAAGCCGCCCCCCTGTGGAACATGTCTGGTGCACCGGTCATTTCCTCCCTCCCCTGGGAGGTCTTGCGGGCTTCGGTTTCGGCTTGGGAGATGATCGTGTGCCTTTCGGGGCAACGTTCTTCCTGGGCTTCACTTTGGCCGGGTCCGTCCGCGTAGGGGTGACCTTTCCAGGGGTGATCGGTTTGCCTGGATTCACCTCCACACCACTGGGCGGTTTGCGCAAGCTGTGCCGTTCATGCGCATCCTGATAGCGCGTGCGTACTGCGGAACTTCTGGCTCTGCGAGGCATGTAGAAGGCTTGTGCGCGGCCCACCCGGCAACTGTTCCAAGGTCGGTACCAACCGTGATGATGGTGGTGCCATCCCCACCAGGCATGCCACGGATGTGGGTGCCATGGCCGCCACCAAGGAGGGTAGTAGCCCCAATACCAAGGGGACGCGTACGGGTAGTAGCGTGGACTGAAACACCAGGGGATGGGCCTCCAGAACCAGACGTTAACGGCCACGCGCACACCAACGAGTTCCGGGGCCAACGGGCCCTTCGACGGTGCGGCCTGCTCCGTCTCCTCATAAGGCTCCACGATGACATTGGGGCCGTAGAGGTCCTCGTCGCCGATGATCTGCAACGTGGCGCTCTCCTCGCCGGTCTTTTCGATGCCGATCACGGCCACGTCCTGGCTCTCCGTTACGCTGGTGGCCACCTTCATCACCACGTACACGGCGTCACCGTCGCGGCGGGTCTCCACGCGCACGTAGTCCGTTTCGCCGTTGCCGTCCAGGTCAAGGTTGTTCGCCCCTGTGCTGTCGGTGTTGAGTTCCTGTTCGAATCGTTCCATCTCGAAATTGCGCTGGAAGAGGTCGAGCGCGCGTTCCAAGCTGAAGTAGTCGCCGGGAAGGCCGGTGCTGTCTGGCCGGGTGTCTTGTGCGAACGCCGGAACGGCGAGCGCGCAGGCGGAGAGCGGAATGAGGATGCGCTTCATGACGGATCGGTACATGGGAAGAAGACAACGAAGATGGTGCCGGGTTTGATCCCGGTACGTGGCCGACGCGAATACATCAGCCCAGGCGCGTCCAGCACCTCAAACCAAGCAGAGCCCCAACCGTGCCGGCAACCTCTGCGACCCACATACTTCCCGTTGGCAACGGCCGTTCATGGACCGATCCCGTGAACCATGCGCCGTCTACCTTTGTTCTCCAGTCCCACCCCGCCCCGAATGGATCGACCGACCGGCACCTACCCCCTGCTTGAGCGGATCCACGTGCCTGCGGACCTGCGCAAGCTGGACGAGTCGCAACTGGATCAGGTCTGCAAGGAGCTCCGCGACTTCATCATCGATGTCGTGAGCGTGAAGGGCGGGCACTTCGGTGCGAGCCTCGGGGTGGTGGAGTTGACGGTCGCGCTGCATTACGTCTTCAACACACCTTACGACCAACTCGTTTGGGACGTGGGCCACCAGGCATACGGGCACAAGATCCTCACCGGCCGACGCGAGCGCTTCCACACGAACCGCATCTACAAGGGCATCAGCGGATTCCCCAAGCGCAGCGAAAGCGAGTACGACACGTTCGGTGTGGGCCACAGTTCCACGTCGGTGGGTGGTGCGCTGGGCATGGCGGTCGCGAGCAAGTTGAAGGGAGAGAAGGACCGTCAAGTGGTCGCTGTGATCGGCGACGGCGCGATGACCGCAGGCATGGCCTTCGAGGCCCTGAACCATGGGGGCACTGCGAACAGCGATCTGTTGGTGGTGCTCAACGACAACTGCATGAGCATCGATCCCAACGTCGGTGCCTTGAAGGAGTACCTCACCGACATCAGCACGAGCCACACCTACAACCGGGTGAAGGATGACGTGTGGAAGGTGCTGGGGAAGATCAGCAAGTTCGGTCCGAACGCGCAGGCCATCGCGCAGAAGTTCGACGCCGCGCTGAAGACCGCGCTGCTCAAGCAGAGCAACCTGTTCGAGAGCTTGAAGTTCCGCTACTTCGGTCCGGTGGACGGCCACGACGTGGAGCGTCTGGTGAAGGTGATGAAGGACCTGCGCGACATCCCAGGCCCCAAGCTGTTGCACACGGTAACGGTGAAGGGCAAGGGCTACGCGCCGGCCGAGGCGGGCAACGCCACCATCTGGCACGCGCCCGGCCTCTTCAACAAGGAGACCGGCGAGATCATCAAGGTGGTGCCGAAGAGTCCGCAGCCGCCGAAATACCAGGACGTGTTCGGCCATACCATCGTGGAACTGGCCGAGAAGAACCCGAAGATCGTGGGCATCACACCAGCGATGCCGAGTGGATCCTCGCTCAACATCATGATGAAGGCGATGCCGGACCGCGCCTTCGACGTGGGTATCGCCGAGCAGCACGCCGTCACCTTCAGTGCCGGCCTCGCCACGCAGGGCATGGTGCCGTTCTGCAACATCTACAGTTCCTTCATGCAGCGCGCCTACGACCAGGTGGTGCATGATGTGGCCCTGCAGAACCTGCACGTGGTCTTCTGCCTCGATCGCGGCGGCCTGGCCGGTGCGGACGGTCCAACGCACCATGGCGCGTTCGACATCGCGTACTTCCGCTGCATCCCGAACATGATCGTGAGCGCGCCGATGAACGAGGAGGAACTGCGCAACCTCATGTACACGGCGCAATTGAAGGATCACGGTCCGTTCAGTATCCGCTACCCGCGCGGCGAAGGCGTGATGACCGAGTGGAAGACACCGTTCAAGGAGATCACCATCGGCCAGGGCCGTCGCGTGCGCTCGGGCGAGGATATCGCCGTGCTCACGATCGGTCACATCGGCAACATCGCGGCGAAGGGCATCGATACGCTGCAGGCGGAAGGTTATTCCATCGCGCACTACGACATGCGCTTCGCCAAGCCGATCGACGAGATGCTGCTGCACGAGGTCTTCGGCAAGTTCAAGCACGTGATCACGGTGGAAGACGGGTGCATCCAGGGCGGCATGGGCAGCGCGGTGCTGGAGTTCATGGCCGATCACGGATACAGCGCGCAGGTGAGGCGTCTTGGCATCCCCGACAAGTGGATCGAGCACGGCAGCCAGAAGGAACTGTACGCCGAATGCGGCTTCGATGAGGTGGCGCTGATCGCTGCGGTAAAGGAGCTGCTTCCGGTGAAAGGTGCGAAGAAGTCGATCGCCACGGCTTAACAGGCCCAACGATGCGCACCGATCCCCGCATCCGGTTCGAGACGAAAGAAGAGAGCAACGCACGGCGTGAGCATGAGTTCATGGCGCTGACACCTTGGGAGCGCCTGGTGCTCTATCTGCGCGATATCGCCCGTAACCCTCCACTAAAGGAGGAGCGCGGCGAGGCCAAGGGCAACTTCATCATTTCGAAGCGGACGGATGGAGTTCGAGGCTGAGGTCAAGGAGTTCCTGTCTCTTGCGCAACGCGAGGGCTTGCGCATCATCTTGGTCGGTGGCGCGGCGGTGAACCACCACGGCTACAGGCGCCATTCGGCGGATGTCGATCTGTGGATCGAACCTGCCCCGGAGAACTTCGCTAAGCTGTTGACCGTGCTGAAGGCCATGGGCTATGAGGTGGATGCGCTTCCGGCGCAGGTGCTGGCGGCCGAGCAGAACATCACCATCAAGATATCGCCGGCGCAGGAGATCGAACTGATCACGCGCTTCAACCCGGGACGCACGTTCGATGAGGCTTGGGCGCGGTGCGAGTTCGCCGAAACCGACGGGGTTCCCCTGGCGCGGTATCGCGTGCTCGGTCTGGACGACCTGATCGCGAGCAAGCTGCGCAGCGCACGGGCGAAGGATCTGTTGGACGTGCATGAGTTGAAAAGGCGGAAAGAATGATGCGCGACAAAAGACCCCGTTGCATCATCATCGCCGGCCCGAACGGAGCGGGCAAGACCACCTTCGCACGCAGCTATCTGTTGCAAGAGACGGACGTTGTGGACTTCATCAACGCGGACTACATCGCCTCAGGGCTATCACCCTTGATCCCTGAAAGGGCCGCGCGCGCTGCGGGCCGCCTCCTGCTGGAGGAATTGGAGCGGTTAACGGAACGGGGCGTTTCCTTCGCGTTGGAGTCCACCTTGAGCGGTCGCACATACGTCGATCTCATCAAGCGATGGAGGACGCTCGGATACAGGATCGAGATCGTCTTTCTACGCTTGGATGCACCGGAACTTTCGCTGAACAGGATCGCCATGCGCGTTGCTCAAGGCGGCCATAACGTACCCCGAGCGGACGTCCTTCGAAGATTCGGCAGAGGCTGGAAGAATTTCGAGGAACTTTATCGGCCCCTTGCCGATGAATGGACCGTTTTTGATGCTTCAGGCCCGCAGCCCGTACTTTTGAGCAGCCATTCGTCGCCATGAGCAAGGAACCCACTGAGAAAGTCCAGGCCATCATGCGCGCCATGAAACGCGCCGCGAAGGAGGCTCGTCGCGTGGCGAAGATGCACGGCACCAAGGTTTGGGTGATGCAGGACGGCAAGCTCGTGGGCTTGAAGCCCTGAGCGATCAGTAGACGTCCGGCTTCAACGTGTCTTTCCGCTTCACCGGGAACAGCACGGCAAGAGCGAGCATGTGCCTGTTCACCTGGGGGATGTCCGCAGCCAGGATATTGTAGCCATAGACCACTTTGAATTCCTCAAAGCCGATACCGATCTCCGGTCGCAGGCAAGCCGAAGACCCCGAGGCGTTCATGTAGTAGAGCGCATTGATGCCCATGCACATGCCGGCGGCACCACCGCCTGCCCACGCCCCGATCTTGGGCGCGAAGACCATTTCAGGACCGATGCGCCCTTCCGCGCTGAGGAACACGACCTGTGTTGAAGGATGATGGCCGACTACGCGGTCCCAGCGTTTGGCGACGCCGAGTTCGAGAAAGACATAGTGCCCGGCATTCCCCCCGGCCAGGATGTCCGTGCTGCGTTGAGTGGGAAGCCGGAAGCGGGTCCGGTCTTGCTCAGCGCCGATGTCCTGTGCGAACGATGCCAAGGCCGCCGACAGCAAGTGGAAGAGCAGGAGGATGCGGCTGTGACATGCCATCAGTGAAAGGAGTAAGGCTCACTGTTAGGTCAGCGCTTCTCCAGCCTACCGTTGCCAATGGTCCCATTGGTCCCGGTCCAGGTAAGCGTATAGAGTCCGGAGGGCATACCACTGATGTCGAGTGTCATGCGCCGGGTCTCCTCGCGCGTGAACTCCGCGAGCCATTGTCGGCGCACCTGCCCTCCGCCATCGATCAGTTGCACGATGGTACGGTCCGCCTTCACCGCCGGAAGGTCCAGCGTGATCACATCATCAGCGGGGTCGGGGAAAGGGTGAAGGACCACAGGCTGAAAGAGCCGCTTGGGGTCATTCTGCCAGGAGCCATCGAGCCAGCGCATGAACCGGCGCGGCGGTGGCCAGCCCGAGCGTTCAACGGCGATGAGCAGCGGCATGGGCGTGCGATCGCAATACCAGGCATAGCGTACCTCATGCAGGTGTACGCGTTCGGGATGGCCCTGTGCGGTCACGCGTAGCTCGGTGTGGATGCGCAGCACGTTCTCCACCTCGCCGTAAGGCATCACCAAGGTGCCCCAAGCGTCCGCCCTGCCTTCGATATGCGTTTCGCGCACGTCGATGCGCCCCGTGCCTGTCACGGCGGCGATGCCGGAATCCGACCAGGTGGTATTGACGGCGCATGGCAGGTCGATCACCGCGAGCGGCGGATCGAAACGCACCAAGCCGCTGTCCGACCAGGTCCCCAGCCAGAAGAGCGCCGTATCGCCCATCTGGTAATACGAGGCCGGTTCGCCGGGTATCTGCAACACGGAAGCAGAGGCCGGGAAGGCTCCAGCCCCGGGCGCGACGTTCGTATTGCCCCAGTGGTAGGGCACGATGCCACCCGATGAGATGCCGGTGAAGTCCCACTTCGATCCAGCGCCCGTTTTGCCCGGTTGCACCCAGGGCACATCGTGGTAGCCGAAGACCATGCCTTGCTCCGGCAGGGGCGCCTTCGGAATGGTGGGCTGTGCGGCGGAGCCCAGGACAAGCGCCAGAGAAGCAAGGGCGGCTTGAATTCTCATCAGCAGTGAAGGTAAGCCGGGGCGCGGATCAATGCACAACGAAACGGCCGGTACCGACCGGCGTGCTGAAGAGGTAGTGCCCCGGTGCCATGTCGCCGATGGGGACGGTCGCTGCGCCCTGGTTCGTTGAACCGATACGGCCGCTGACCACCGAACGGCCGATGCTGTCCATGATCCGATAGCTCACGTCCGCATACAGGCCGTTCACTCGGAGCAGACCGCCCTCCACGCTGATCGACAGCGCTTCGCGTAACGCCGTAGGCGGTATGCTCGTGGGGACACTGCACGTATCACCATACGAGGTGTGCAGGTATTTCACGCCGCCGGTGTTGTACTCGCCATCGATCCAGTTGTTGCCGCACATGGCGTAGAGCGTGTCGTGGAAGAAGACGATGTCATGCACCAGGCCCAGGTCGCTGCCGAGGCCGCACCAGGTGGTGCCGTCCCACACGGCGATGCCCTTGGCCGGCACATGGCCCGCGTAGGAGAAACCACCGCCTACGAAGAGCTTGCCGTCCTGCACGCACAGCGCGTGGATGTTCGGTGCTGAACCGTACGAATCGGTATTGTCCGTGGTGCCCACGCCCAACGGTTGCCAGATCTCCCCGTTCCAGCGCATGATGCACTGGCCGGCATTGCCCGCGCCGATGTAGAAGCCGCCGCCCAGGATCAGCTCGTCGTTGTAAATGGTCATCTCCCAGCCGCCGCTGGCCGTGCCGAAGAGGCCGCCGCCCAAAGGACCCCATTCGCCGTTCTGATAGATGTACACGTCGCGGTAGTTCTCGCCAACGATGTCCATATTGCCGCAGCAGATCAGGTCGCCGTGGTACTTGATCACGTCAAAAAGAAATGGGTCAGGTACGTTGCCAAAGTTTCCTACCGGTTCCCAATGCCCACCTACGCGCTTGGCGATGCCGTCGGCGGCTTGGCCATCGACAGTGCTGAACGATCCGACGGCATACAGTTCGCCGTCGAGCAGGCGCAGGTTGCTTATGCCCCCATCGAATTGGCCATAGGCGCTCCAATGACTGCCGTCGAAAAATGCGCAGGCCCGGATACTGTCACTACCGGCGGTGTAGAACCAGCCCCCAGCGATGAGTGTATCGTTGTAATGCAGCGTACGCTGAACGACGTGGCTGAAAAGGCCGATCGTGTCCCACACACCGTTCGTTGTCCGGAAGAGTCCCGCTTGGCCAGGCAATACTTGGTTGATACCTGAGCAGTAGAGTGTATCGCCGCTCTCGTCCAGGTAGTAGTTGCCCCAATCCAGAACGTTTGTGGGCAGACCAACGGAAGCCCAGTTCTGTGCATAAGCACTTGATGGCGCAGCTATCCCCAGCCAGCAAAGAAAGAGGGCCGGGCCCCTTCCCCCTTTCCTCGTTATACGTAAGGGAACGACTGTCCAGAGGGTGTAGCGAAGGTCCATGGCCCCCTCGAAAGTAGCCGACATCCGGACTTGCCGATCCGCGCCCTACATTCGCACCCGAAAGCCGGCGGGAAAGAGGAAAGAGGGGACCGCCCCTCTTTTTTGTTCCCCACCATCGAAGGAAGGATGATCACCACGCAGATGCTCACCGAAGCCCTTGAACGCCATCTGGAAGGCACTCCGCACTTCCTGGTGCATGCCGAGGTGCGCCCCAGCGGCAAGGCCATCGTGGAGGTGGATAACGACAAGGCCATCACGCTGAACGACCTCACGGCCATAAACAAGGGTCTCCGCGAGGCCTTCGGCGACGCGCTCGATGACCTTGAATTGGAGGTGAGCAGCCCCGGCATGGGCCGTCCCTTCAAGGTGAAGCGGCAGTTCCAGAAGCACACCGGTCGGTTGGTGGAGATCATGAAGAAGGATGGACAGCTGGTGCGCGCCCAATTGGTCGCCTTCGATGAGAACGGCATCACCGTGAAGATCGAGCAGCCCAGCAAGGTGAAGGGCCGCCTTCCGAAACTGGACAAGGACACCACGGCGATCCCTTTCGCCGACATCAAGTCGACACAAGCAAGCGTCAAATTCAACTGAAGAAGCAAGTGCCATGAGCACCGTGAACCTCATCGACTCGTTCAGCGAGTTCAAGGACATGAAGAACATCGACCGGGTGACCATGATGGGCATCCTGGAAGATGTGTTCAAAGGCGTCGTGAAGAAGAAACTCGGCGAGGAAGCCAATGTGGACGTGATCATCAACCCGGACCGGGGCGACCTGGAGATCTGGCACAACCGCGTGATCGTGGAGGACGGCTTCAGCGAGG
>CAZYPC010000117.1:5841-13010 GCA_964649165.1 uncultured Chryseobacterium sp. | reverse complement strand
AAGACCAAGACGGTGAAGACGAAGGAAGCCGCCGAGTGGGCGAAGATGATGAATGAGCAGTTGCGCAAGCAGTGGGGCATACGCCTGCCAATCGAGGAGGAGGTCTTCGTCATCATGGACTTCTACTTCTCGTCGAACCGCAACGATTACGCGAACGCGGAAAAGGGCTGCTCCGATGCCTTGCAAGCGGCCGGCATCCTGCGCAACGACCGCCTCATCCGCCGTGGGACCATCACCAAGTACGTCGATAAGCACAGGCCAAGGGTGGAAATCCACTTGTACCCATCAAACCTGACCACCCTGTGAAGTACCTGTCGGTGTGCGACGGAATAGGCGCGGCCCACGAAGCGTTCAAGCCGCATGGCTGGACGTGTGTAGGAGCCAGCGAGATCGAACGCTTCCCGATCGAAGTAGTGAAGCACAGACATCCAGAAGTGCCCCACCTGGGCGACATGACGAAGTACCATGAGTGGAACATCGAACACCCTGACCTTGTTTGCGGAGGAACCCCTTGCCAAGCCTTCAGCGTTGCCGGCCTCCGAGCGGGACTGGCTGACCCGCGTGGTAACCTGGCGCTCGTCTTTCTTGGAATTGTTGACCACCATCGGCCCCATTGGGTGGTATGGGAGAACGTCCCCGGAGTGTATTCGTCAACTTCCCACGAAGGTGAGGATCCGAAACCACCAGACCTTCCGCTGGACGTGGGACGCGACGGACATGAAGTGGAAGAACCGCATTCTTACGACGCAGACGAAGACCACGCTTTCGCCTGCTTCTTGGCCGGACTTCAAGAACTCGGGTATGGTTGCTACTGGCGAACTCTGGACGCTCAATACTGCGGAGTGGCGCAGAGACGCCGCCGTTGTTTCCTTGTCGGATATCTTGGAGACTGGCGACCTGCCGCAGCGGTTCTACTTGAGCCCGAAAGCCTGTCGGGGAATCCTGCGCCGCAGCGCAGCGCGGGGAAAGGAGTTGCCGGAACCATTGCGGCAAGCACTCCAAGCCGTCGCAATGGTGGGTCAGACCCCGTAGCAGACCACTTCGTGACGGAAACCGCACCGGCCCTGACGAACAGCGGGCGCGGCGTAAGCAGGGCTGGTGAAAGCAGGGCTGGTGAAAGCAGGGGCCAAGATCCAATAGTCGCAGAAGTGACACATGCCCTTCGCCGCGAAGGGCATGATGCTTCCGAGGATGGCACGGGGCGCGGAACGCCTATCGTGCCGGTGGTGATGGCCACCGGACAAGCAAACGCGGAGGTGGTCAGCGATGGCTCGCCATCGCTGACATGCAACCACGAAGCCCCGATATTGGCTCATGCCTTCAAGGTTCGCGGCGGCGGCAATAGCACTGGCGAGCGCGGTGGTGACACGGGCGCAACGGGAGGCGTCGGATACATGGGTCAAGACGATGTGGCGTTCACATTGAGCACGGACCAAGACCAGCACATTGCACAGCCTATAACGATCGCAATTCGTGGTCGCGACGATGGTTCGTCGGTGGAGACGAGACAGGACGGAACCTCAAAGAAGACTGGCGGCGGAAAACCAAGACAAGGATACCCGGCAGTCCTTACAGGATACGCCGTGCGCCGACTGACGCCCATGGAAGCGGAGCGGCTTCAGGCGTTCCCTGACGATTACACGAAGATTCCGTGGAAGGGGAAGCCCGCAGAGGAATGTCCAGACGGCCAGCGCTACAAGGCTATCGGTAACTCCTGGTGCGTGAACGAGGTGAAGAAGCTGGCTAGGAAGATCCATATGGTAGAGGAAATCATGGCAGGATTGCGACCTTGCACCACAGATGAGCACAGAGTTCAACGGGGAGTATTGTTCTCACAAGGACAAGATGAAGTTGGGGCGCACGGAGGCGGCGCAGATGGCAAAGAGGATGGGCAACGCGCGAACGTACCAGTGTGATGAGTGCGGCGGATGGCACCTTACACACGAGAGCAAGAGAAAGGGGTCTGGCTTCAGGAAGAAGCTGCTCCGACCCCACCAAGGAAGGAAAATCCGGCGATGAGCCACAACACGATAGCACGATGACAATGAAGCACGCAGAGCGCCTTTTGCGCAAGGTCCACCTGAACAACGACGGGTCGGCGGACATCCACTGGAAGGACTATTACGTGGGCGATGACGGCCTGCGGACCTGCCACGAGGTGGACAGGGTGAGCAACGAGAAAAAGGCCAAGACGCTGCTGATCCACGAGGACCTCCGCAAGGCATGGGAGAAGCTGAACGAGCACTGGTTGATCCGTGAGGAAGAAACCCATGAGCCCAAGGCGACATACCCATTCGACGGCACGCTGAAGAACTTGGAGCGCGTGACCGTCACCAGCATCACATTCAGCGGTGGTGAGCCGGTGGACCCGGACAGCGGAGAAGAGCGCAGCCCGGTTGCCGCGCAAATCCAGGGCACCATGACGCTCAACCAGGGCGGCGTGAAGAACATGTGCACACCTCCGATCAAGACGAGCGCCGTTGGCGAGAAGTACAAGTTCGCCACGCAACTGGACGAGCACTTGCAGGTGATCGAGGAAGAGGTGTGGGCGTATGTTTCGGGATCGAAGTTCACCCCGCCGAAGAACCAGCAGACGGTCATCAACTTCGAGGTTGGGCCCGGCGGCGCTGACGTGCAGGCCATCGGAGCACCACAGGATAGTAGCACACGCGAGGAGGCTATGGAGGCAACCAACAGCACGCCTTTGAGTGACGCCCAAGACGAGTGAGCGATGGCGCGCACAAAGGCACAGCTACTCCTGCGCAGACTGAAGCGGACTCCGTTCAAGCGCGGCCGCTTGCTGATGGGCAAGTATTGCATCGACATTCTCGCAACAGGCAAGCGGTACGTGTCGGTCAATCACACGCCGAAACTGGCTGGCCGATGGAGTTCCGCTCCGGGTGCGCAGAGGTCGTCCACCAAGGCACTTCGCCAGCTTATACGGAGCGAGCATGGGAAGAAAGGCTGATGTATTCTTCCCTGACAGGGTGGTGAACGGGAGGTTTGTGACGCGT
This sequence comes from uncultured Chryseobacterium sp., assembly GCA_964649165.1. GTDB lineage: Bacteria > Bacteroidota > Bacteroidia > Flavobacteriales_F > PHOS-HE28 > PHOS-HE28. Next base: position 9,996 of record CAZYPC010000117.1, on the reverse strand, counting down.
CCCGTGCTTCAGTTGATGAAGCAAATCGAAGCAAATGGAGGTCAATGCGAGGTGTGCATACGCGACAAGCGGCGTTACACCTCGCAGCCCCAAATGCGTTACTACCGTGGCGTCGTTGTCTTCCTTGTCGCGGAGGAAATGCGTCGGCTTGGAACGGAGGGACCTTACGGTGGCCCCATCACGGACGAGGAGGTGCACCAGTTGCTGGCCGCCAAGTTTCTTCGCAAGAGCGTTTGCGTGAACCCGGACACCGGGGAGAGCGAGGACTACGTGATGAGCACGACGAAGCTCACGACGAAGGAAATGAGCGACTACATCGAGCGGATCAAGGCGTGGTCGCACATCTTCGACCGGGAGGTGAGCAACGATGATGGGACGGTGGATGTGCGCCCGTTCATCATCCCGGAAGCTGGCGAGCAACAAGTCATGTATGTGTGACCAGTGGATTGATATCTTGTGTGCGCCAATCGGATATGATATCCCGCCACGAACGCCGTCTACTGGATAGAATCAAACGCATGGCCAGCAACAACACGAACAAGTTCCAGTCCAACACCATCGTGATGTGCCACCGGTGTGGTACGGCGTATATCCCGGCGTTCATCGAGGACGTGGACAACAGCAACGAGGCGCCGGGCGTGTTCCGCTACCGCGTCACCCTGTTCCCCGACAAGCCGGCGCAGTGGGTTCCTGAGGGCGACCTGCGCCACATGACCGTAATGGAGGCTCTTTGGTTCCGCCATCCGAAGGCAGGTCACATGATGATTGGCAAGAACAGGGCGTTGCCGCTGCTCATCTGGGCGGCTATCATGCTCGCCTGCTCCGTGGCATCCCTGAGCTTGCTGGGGTTCTGGAGGTGGTTCTGGCCCATCGTCACGGTCCTGAGCTTCGCCCTGGTGTTCTTCTTCAGCGTGGCCAACATCAAGGGCACCGTGCGATGAAGGACATCGACGGGCCCAACACCCGATACGCGGTATACGAGCAATCGTTAGTTTCGAGGCATGGAATGGCAGCCACTGGTGTTGACGATACTGGGGGCCTCGGGAGCGATACCGAGCGCCTTCATGGAAGCGGAGATGATAGACACCCGCATCCGGATGAACGACCAGTCCCCCTTCCCGCATTTGGGCCTGACGGTGATCCGGTTTCTGGGAGCGACACTACTGGTGCTGGCGGTCTGGAACGCCCAGAGGGAGTTCTGGACGTGCGCGCTGTCGATGGTGCTGATGATGGGAACGTTCGCCCCGGTGCATCGGACCCTGCTGAATGCGGTGCGGATCATCAAGTACCGACACCGCATCAGCCTGACACATCTGGGGACATCGTGGTACGATACCCTGTGGACGACACTAACGGGGGAGAGGGAGGCGCTTAGCTTCGTGCTGATGTGTGCTCTTGAACTCCTCATTGCCGGCGTAGCTTTCGATCACCTCAACAACCCTTAACCATGAGTGCAGTAGCAGAAAAGACCATCGGCGAACAGCGCGTACGTACAAGTTTCAATGTGAGCGGCGACGGCATTGTTGACCAGATCAAGCGCAAGAGCGCCGAACTCATTGATTTGTGCCAAGCCATGCGAAATGACGAGGCCGTGGCTGTTCCCGGCGAAAGCAGAGAGGATTTCCATGCACGCGCCGGAGAGAAACTGCGCCTTGTCTCATTGGCGCAGACCGCATACGAAGAGGGCTCTATGTGGGCGGTCAAAGCAGCTACGGCAGGGAAATAACAGACGACCACCATGAGCTACGGCACAGCCATCCAGAAGACACGGACCAAGCCTGCGCGCTTTTGCGTATGCCTCACCTCCATCGACAACGGCAAGCTCGTGCTGAAGGGCGAACCGATCAACAAACTGGCCGACGCCTTCGATGTGGCTGGCAGGATACGCATGGCCTTCAACGACAAGCGCGTATCCATGCCCAACCAAATTGAAGTGCTTCCGGCTACGCACAAGTGGCCCACGAATGCCGGACCAAAGAAGAAGGTGGCGAAGACCGCCCGCGCCCAGATCACGCGGCACCCACGGTGAGCGTGAACGAAGAAGGGGCCGCATCCCATCCCTGAGCGCGGCCCCTTTCCCTTAGAACAGCAGGACGGACATCCTGTGGTCCAGGCGACAAACCTATGTCAAAAACCTGAACCACAAGTAAATGGCTACCAGAACGTACTCTGCCACCAGCGGCGTTGTTGACCTCGGCATCGCCTACGGCGTGGCGTGGAACAAGGATAAGATCCTCCGCGACCTGTCGTACACCGAGGCGAAGGTCCGCGAGGACTTCCCCTCCTTCGTGATGTACTGGGAGACGATGGGCTGGCCGGTGGCCGAGCTACTGGATCTGTACCTCTTCGAGTGCGCGTGGAACGACGCGCTCATCTCCGGGGACCGTTACTTCACTTCTGGCGTGTACGTACGCCCGAACGGGGTAAGCCAGTCCCGCGTGTGGATCGTTGCCCCCTGCGGAAAGTACCGGGTGCGCTACGGCTGCATGACGGCCTTGGGTCGCTACTCAGGCCAGAACCCACAACTCTCTGCTGACTCCCAAGGCGTCATGCCCGGCGGCACTGGTATCGAGATCGACCATGTGGGCTGGAGCGCTCGCAACCCGAACCGCATCGGCATCTGGGGAACTCCGTGGGGCAAGGATTATAGCCAGATCGGCGGACTGGCCTATCAAGAGGGAATCATCGTTGAGAACTTCCGTCTGATGGGCGCCAAGAGCAAAAAGACCGGCACCTACTTCTGCACGGGCTTGGCCCTGAACGAGCCTGGGGAGAACAGCCGCATGACCAACATCATGATGGAGGACTTCCCTGCGTCCGGTGCAGGCGCCACCATCTTCAACGGCACGCCGTTCGTCATCGACACTTGTTCGATGTTCAACAACGACGGGCCCGGCATCGACCTATGGGGATCGAACGGTCTGTGCAACGTGCGCATCGAGACACCATCCGGCGACAACAACCTCGCACTGATCCGCATCCGTCCGAAAGACTCTCAGAGCGTCGGTGGCGGAACGATCACCATCACGAACCTGAAGAGCGAAAGCCGAGGCGCGGAGAGCGGTGGCCGCGCACAGATTCCCGTGATGATCGAAGGGAACATGGGCGACCTGAACCTGACGGTCAACGGCATGACGGCGGACTTCATCGACTGCACCTGCCCATACCTCATCGGTGGCAACTGGACAGGGACGCAGTACGAGGTGAACGCCAACGGCATCGACCTCAGAAGCAACACACAGGCCCTGTTCGCTCAAGGAGCCAAGCTCCTCACCGGAGGCAAGCAATACTCGGGCAACAGCTTCATCGTGAACGACGAGGGGCTTCAGTACAAGTCGCGCCCGAACATGGTGCTGAGCGGATCGGGATACACCGGTACGTGGCAGACAGGGGCGTGGGGCCCGTGCGTGAACGGCACACAGACCCGCACCGTGACTTGCGTGGGGGGAACGTGCGACCCCGCCACCAAGCCGGCGGAAAGTCAGGCTTGCGGCGTGACGCCGACCATGACAGCCAGGGCTTTCGCTTTCGGCGTTGAGGGTGGTATTGAGCGCCTGCCGAAGTACATTGTTGATGGCGACCCGAAGACGTTCTGGATCAGCGGCAAGAGCATGACCGCGGACGGGGCACAATGGGTGGATGTGGACTATGGAATCATCGCCAGCCGCTCCTCCGTGTCGTTCGACATCACCAACGGGTACGTGAACAGCTACCCGCGCACCTTTGACGTGCAGGTGAGCAACGATGGAAACTCGTTCACCACGGTGAAGTCCGGCGTTGCTGGTGCTTACCCGAAGTGTTCAGCAACGTTCACTGCTCAGTCTTGCAGGTTCATCCGCGTAGTGTGCAAGACGGCCAACAGCAACTGGTGGACGATACAAGAGTGGAAGTAGTGATGGTTTTGGGAGCGTTACGCAGCCCTCGGCACACGCTGGGGGCTGTTGCTTTTGAGACGTGACCGGTTGAAAAAGTTTGTGTGAAAGTTTGCGCATATCGAAACAAATGCTATCTTCGCCCCGTCATCGAAACACACATGAACCATGGGCACCACACAGAAAAAGCGGGAGGCAGGTAGCCTTCCATACGCGCTCATCCACGCGCAGGTACAGCAGAAGAACGAGGTGATCAACAGCGCGCTGACTGCGGTTGGCACTG
>CAZYPC010000117.1:3261-5741 GCA_964649165.1 uncultured Chryseobacterium sp. | reverse complement strand
CGGCGATGCGCGGGTCTACGGCGATGCGCGGGTCTACGGCGATGCGCAGGTCTACGGCGATGCGCAGGTCCACGGCGATGCGCTGGTCTTCGGCGATGCGCAGGTCTTCGGCGATGCGCAGGTCTTCGGCAATGCGCAGGTCTACGGCGATGCGCAGGTCTACGGCAATGCGCAGGTCTACGGCGATGCGCAGGTCCACGGCGATGCGCGGGTCTCCGGCGATGCGCAGGTCTTCGGCGATGCGCAGGTCTACGGCAATGCGCAGGTCTCCGGCGATGCGCAGGTCCACGGCGATGCGCTGGTCCACGGCGATGCGCGGGTCTCCGGCGATGCGCGGGTCGAGCGCACTCCTTGGATGATATCGCTCGGCTGCCACACGATAGTGAAGTGCGACGGCGACATCATCTGCATCGGGTGCCACACGAACACGCTGGCGGTATGGCTTGAGAAATACGAGACGATCGGCCGCATGGAGGGGTACTCCACTGAAGATATTGCGCGCTACGGTGCCGCACTCAAGTTCATCGCAGAACTCACGAAACCCGAGAAGTAACTATGTCAACAGCACTGCAACCAACCAGCATTGAGTCCGTCATTGAGGCGCGGCTGAAAGAACTGCCGTTCCCCACGGCCGTTGACTCGGAGGGCAAGACCTACCAGCAGGTCCATGACGAGCAGATAGGGGAGATAGAAAGGCGCGCGGCCCAAATCGCGCCGGTGGTGGATGAGGCCACGCGCGCGAATACGCAGAAGGCGCTCACCGCACTGGTGAAGGTGCGCCGTGGTATTGACACTTTCCGCAAGGATCTGTTCGCCCCGCTGAACGACCTGAAGAAGAAGTTCGATGGCTACCTCGGCACCACAATGGACGGAGGCTTGCAGGCTCGCATCCGAGCCATCGAGATACCCTTGGAAGAGAGCATGGCGAAGTACGACCAAGAAGTAGAGCGCATCCGTCAGGAGGAGATCAAGCGCATTGAGGACCGCAACAAGGCACGGGCATCATTCGTGATTGAGGCGGGCATGACTTTCACGGGAACAGAGTACCGCATGGACGACCTCGTTCTGTGGCCAACGGACATGAATACGTGGAACGACGATGCGTTCGACAACTGGAAGATCGCGAAGCTGCAACCGGCATTGCAGGCGAAGGCTGACAGAGAGAAAGCGGCGCGTGAAGCAGCCGAGAAGGCCGCTGCTGAGGCCAAGGCGCAAGCTGATGCACTTGCGGCTGCCCAGGCCAAGCAGAAGGCTGACGAGGACAAGCTGGCGGCAGAGCGCGCCGAGTTGGAGCGAGAGAAGGCGGAAATGAAGAAACAGAGGGGCGTACTTCGGCTCAACGAACTCGTGGCAATGGGTGCGGAGGACGAAGAAGAGAGTCGGATTGGTACGCCCGCGTTCTCGCTGTACATACCCGGCATTGCAGAAATGGAAGATGCTCAGTGGTTGGCGGCAAAGCAGCGGATGGTGGAGGAGGTGAGGTTGTGGAAGGAAAAGGCCGCAGAGAGCATCCGCCGCAGCAAACTGAACGATGAACGCTCGCTGATCCTAATCGAACTCCAGCACCACCGATACGACGGCGAGCAAGTGTGGACCTGTGGCGAGGCCACGGTTACAGATGCGCAGTTGGCCACGATGACGGACGAGGAGTGGGCTGTTGTGCTCGCCAGGTTCCACGAAGAGGAGGAGCGGCTGAGCAACGTGCCTGCGGAACCGGAGAGTATGCACAACACGTATCCGGGCTTTGACAATGGCGAACCCGTCTTCGACCTTCCGCTTGGCGTTGCCACGGAAGAGAACCCAGACTTTGCCCCGCAGATGCAGGCGGTGCATGTGGCCCCGGTTACTCCCAATGGCGTCACGGAAGGCGAGTTGAGCGAATCCGCCAAGACGCTGATTCAAGACGCTCGCTTTTTAGCCGTGGAACAGAACTGCAAAGCATTCATTCTGCCAGCCGGCGAAGTGGTGTTCTTGGCCTTTGGAACTGCGGCCCAGATCCGCGAACTGCTGAATGGCCAATGAGCACAATGCCAGCCATCACCCTCATCCAGCCATGGGCCTCATGGGTCCACCTCGGTTGGAAGACCGCAGAAACGCGCACATCTCTGATGATGTTGAACAGGTTGCAGGATAAGCGCTTCTACATCCACGCTGGAAAGGCGTGGGGTGGTAACGCCATACCGACCGCAGCAAGGTGGCTGACCGTGGAGCAGATTGAGCACACGGTGAAGTTCCTCTACTTCATCAGAGGGCAAATCCTCTGTGTAGTGGAGGGCGGAAAGGCTCGGCCGATGCAGATCGAGCAGGAGCGCCAAGCGCTGATTGAGTACAAGTACCCACTGGTCATCGGCGAGCCGACCGATAAAACTCAGTGGCGCCAGCGTTACGCGCTTCCGGTGAAGGTCGTAGAGCAGGTCGAATCGCGCCCCTTCGTCCGTGGTCAGCAGGGCGTGTGGAAGTACCAATACCCGGCGTGATGA
>CAZYPC010000117.1:0-3161 GCA_964649165.1 uncultured Chryseobacterium sp. | reverse complement strand
GTGATAGCCAACGTCATCAAAGAGCTTGGTGAGCCGACGTTGGTATTCCAGCCATCGAAGGAAATCCTGGTTCAGAACCACGCCAAGCTGCTGAGCTACGGCTATCACGCAGGAATCTACTCGGCCAGCGCCGGCACCAAGAAAATACAGAACGTGACCTTCGCTACCGTTGGCAGCGTGGTGAACAAGCTCTCCATGCTGGATAGGTTCAAGTACCTCATCATCGACGAGGCGCACATCACCAATCCCAAAGGCGGCATGTTGGAAAAGGTCATCAGCCACATGGGAGTGCGCGTGTTGGGCCTCACCGCAACACCCTACCGTTTGGGTCAGGAAATGGACGAGAAGGGCATGACACACTCCATCCTGAAGTTCCTCACCCGCACACGTCCACGGGTGTTCGAGGACGTGGTGTACTACGTCCAGAACAAGGAACTGTTCGATGCGGGCTACCTGTCACCCATCGTGTACCACAGCATCAAGACCATCAACCGGGCGGCCCTTCAGGTCAACAGCACGGGCGCGGACTACACGGACCGCTCTGTTCAAGAGGCGTACCAGAGCAGCGGGTTCTACCAGAAGCTCATCCAGGTGGTGAACCGGCTGTTCCACCCGGCGGTGAACCGGAAGAACGCGCTCGTGTTCACCCGCTTCGTCCGGGAGGCGCACATGGTGGCGCAGGCTGTTCCTGGTGCCGTTGTGGTGAGCGCGGACACACCGGATAGCGAGCGGGACCGTATCATCGAACGCTTCAAAGCGGGTCTAATCAAGTGCGTGGTGAATGTGTCCGTACTCGGCGTGGGCTTCGACTTCCCTGCGTTGGAAGCGGTAGTGTTCGCTCGTCCAACTAGATCACTGGCTGTTTTTTATCAAGCCGGCGGCAGAGGCTTCAGGGTCCATCCCGACAAGAAGAACCTGATGTTCATCGACCTGTGCGGGAACATCGAGCAGTTCGGTAAGTTCGAGGACCTGGAGTTGTCGCAGGAAGGCGGCTGGCACGTCCGATCAAACGGTAGGCAGATCACGAACGTCCACTTTGGTGACGCAATACGCATACGATGATGAAAACAACGATACCTCGCGGATACAGGGCCGACAGATACCTGGTATGGGCAAGATGGATGCGCATACACCGCAAGACCTTCATTTCTTCCCGTTCAAAGACGGAGACGCCTTTGATAGTGACGTAGCCCAACTAACCAGAAACATAGAAGACCATGAGCACAGTGAGGATATCGGAGTATCGTGGCTGGTATATCAGCTTCGACACTGAAGAAGAGAAGTTCCATTGCATGTCTGAGCGATGGGATCAGCAGGAAGCGCGCGGAAGCTATGCGGCCGTGAAGAAGTTCATTGACGAGTTCATCAAGAACAACAGCGAGTTCAAGCCCCTGAAGGTGTTCCGGATGGGTCTCCACGGAAAGGAGATGTTCACCGTCGTCGGCGTGCGCAAGGACGGCAGACTGGTCGCAACAGACGCCAAGGGCCAAAAGGACCAGATCGGAGACTACCAACTTAATAACTACTTCATCAATGATCCGGAAACCGAGAGCATCATGGCCGACATCGAGAAGGCGTACAAAGCCAACCAAGCCACCCATACAGCCCTTCGCGAGCAGGAAAAGAGACTTGCTCCATTCGCCTTGAAATGGTACGCCGAGAAGCACATCAAGCCTCTGTTGCCATGAGCACAAATAACCCTGTCCATTCACTTGGAGAAAAAGATACTGAGAATGGTTTGGGCGAATGCGGCGGTTGCCGCACCGCGCTCTCCGCAGTAGTCCTCGCTCACTTCGTTCGCTGTGGGCTACTTGCTCCGATCGCTTTCGCGAATACCTAGCACGCGATGAGAGATGCCGCGAGCGTGTGTTGTGCGTCGATGGCGAGATCTGGACATCATCCGATGATCTTGAACTCATAACGAAGTAACGCCATGACCAAGAAGCGACTCCAGAAGTCATCCCCTAAGAGGGAGAGAGTGAGCCTCGCCAGCATCGACCGGAAAGTAGACCTGATCGACGCGCGGTTCAGTACACTGAAAGCATACGAGAACATGGTTGAGGCGATGAAGGAAAGTTCGGACATTCCGGCCATGTTCAAGGGGCTGAAGGATGCCCTGCTACATCACCAGAAGTACGCGCTGGCTGCGAAAGTCAGGGACATCGAACGGGAACTGGCGCAGGAGGAGTTAGCCCAGCACAAGGAACCTGAGCCGGTAGAGTGGGTGCCGAAGGTGGGTGACTTGGTGGTTAGCGACACGCACCAAACTGCCATTCTTCAGCGCGGCTTGGTGTATGAAGTCAAGGAGGTCACCAACGACTGCAGGTTGTGGCTAGATATTGGCCAGCATCTCGACCTATCCTACGCCGCAAGCAATTTCCGCCCCGCCACCGAAGCCGAAGCGACTGCCTACCGACAACAGCAGGAGAAGAAGCAGCGTGAGGAGGAAGAGCTTGCCAAGCCGCTGTCCATGGGACTTCCGGTGAAGTGCGGGGAACGCGAAGGGTTCTACCTGTGGGACGATCTAAATGGCCATCACAAGATAGCGTTGAAACCGGACGAGATATTCAGCGCAGGCATTTCATCACGCAAGCGTTCCGAGTTCACAGTCCTACCTGAAACTCACTGACCCCATGAACCTATACAGATGCACCAACCAGCAGGGCGACTACTACGTGTTGGCGGAGCACCCAACGCAGGCGAGCGAAAGGCTCGTGGCGTATTTAGCCGCAGCCGACTACGGTTTTGGGTCTGATCGCGAGCCTTCGCGGATCGAGTTGGTGGCACGAGCTGTCGATCACCCGAGCACGGTTGGGAAAGGAGCGCTGGTGCTCGTTCTTCATGGCCAGGGTTAGGCTGCGTTCTTTAACTTTCAAAAGCAAAAGGTCATGAGCAAAAAAGAGAAAACATACACCATCAGGGTAGAGGCTGTTGCGACGGTCGTGGTCACGGCAATTTCTGAGGAAGACGCCGTGATGCTGGCGGTGGATAAGATGAGCGAATGGATAGACGAAGGCAATGGCGACGAGGTGGCATTCCTTCCTGTGATTCAGAATGTGGCCTAACGTTAAGGCTATGCGAAGCGCGAAGTTTCGGCTGTGCGTGGGGGCGTTTCGCATAGCCGGTGTTGTACGCCGCCTTTTCATTCTCTGAACCGCTGA